>NZ_JBPSEG010000001.1:0-514742 GCF_051488665.1 Melioribacter sp. Ez-97
ACCCCGCTGCAAGCGGGGCAATTCTACCCGTCGGAGTCGGGTGCGATTAAGACAAGATTACAAAGAAATAAGCAAGCGATTATTTAACTATTTCAATTCTACAATAGTGCGATTAAGACGTCGTAATCTTAACGTTTGCGTCTGCAAGCGTTTGCCATTTCAATTCTACAATAGTGCGATTAAGACTATCTGTCGCATTTGCTTTTGTTATGTCGTAATAATATTTCAATTCTACAATAGTGCGATTAAGACTTTCGCTTTCTTTATTCCCGCTTCGCTTACATAGTTATTTCAATTCTACAATAGTGCGATTAAGACCCCGGAGCGGAGCGTTCTACTTATGCAAAAAAGACATTTCAATTCTACAATAGTGCGATTAAGACCTTTGTGGAAAAGCGATGCTCCTGTACAGCGGTCAGCATTTCAATTCTACAATAGTGCGATTAAGACGAGACTTGACTAATAGAATTAATCAGACAAAAGAAATTTCAATTCTACAATAGTGCGATTAAGACATTGACGGCAAAGAAACCGCTGTCTTTTATCAATTATTTCAATTCTACAATAGTGCGATTAAGACTTTCGATTGTACAAGACATTTAAGTATTTCTGTGAGATTTCAATTCTACAATGGTGCGATTAAGACCGTCTTTGCCTGAGAGGTTGAGGCAACACTATACCTATTTCAATTCTACAATAGTGCGATTAAGACCTAAGACACTCATCCAACTTACCTACTTCATTAGTATTTCAATTCTACAATAGTGCGATTAAGACTTGCACATAGCAAAAGTTTTCGCCGAACTTCTATCTGAATTTCAATTCTACAATAGTGCGATTAAGACTACTTAATTAACTTTTTTAATAATAATTAGTAGTTGATTTCAATTCTACAATAGTGCGATTAAGACTACGACGTGGTAAAAGCTCTGCGCGATTCCGGCGATAATTTCAATTCTACAATAGTGCGATTAAGACTTGAAGCTTTAAGCAAATTTAATAATCTTTATGGATTTCAATTCTACAATAGTGCGATTAAGACACGATGTGCCGAGAAATCAATACGATTATAAGCAAATTTCAATTCTACAATAGTGCGATTAAGACCCCCCGCATTTTCCACCACGAATATGCAAGGCTTGTTATTTCAATTCTACAATAGTGCGATTAAGACTTTACGAGGTTAACAAACTTAAGCTCTCGAAATACGATTTCAATTCTACAATAGTGCGATTAAGACAGAGCTCAATATTCCGCTTGCCGTTGGACTTGCAGTATTTCAATTCTACAATAGTGCGATTAAGACACTTTGCCGCCACAATCCGGGCATTCGCCGTTCATAAATTTCAATTCTACAATAGTGCGATTAAGACAGTAAGAACACCACTCGCCCGTCTTGTCTTTTTCTAATTTCAATTCTACAATAGTGCGATTAAGACCCGCTAAAATATCTACATTTTAGTTCATAAAAGCAACATTTTTTTAAAACAACGTCGTCGACCCCAGATAATGCAAAATCCCCGGGGGATCGACGACTTTTAAGTAGTAATAAGGCAAAACCGCTAACTTTGATAATTTACATTAGCCGTTTTTTCTGCCAGTTCCATACCCTTTTCGATTGCCTGTTTGTTCAGAGGAATCAGATGATGATATCTTTCAGGCAATACTTTTTTAAGCGCTTCCAGAGCCGTATCGAAAGAAATAATCGGCTTTTTCTTCAGATATGCGCCCAGCACTACCATATTCATCACGCGGGTGTTTTTCAGTTTGGCGGCTTCGTTGGCGGCTTCGACCGGCAAGATTTCGATATCGGTTCTTTTGGGAGGATTCAATATCGTGCTTGCTTCGTAAATCAGCAGTCCGCCCGGTTTAACCGAATTTTCGAATTTATCGAGCGACGGTTGGTTGAGAGCTATGAGAGTATCGAATTTCGATATTATCGGGGAACTGATTTTCGAATCGCTTATAATAGTAATACAATTTGCAGTGCCGCCTCTCATTTCCGGTCCGTATGAGGGCATCCAGCTTACTTCTTTGTCTTCAATCACCCCGCCGTAACATAAAATCTGTCCGAGCGACAAAACTCCCTGTCCCCCGAAACCCGCAATAATAATTTCTTCCGTCATCATTTGCCTCCTTAGATTTCTGGTACTTTCAGGTCGCCGAGCGGATAGAAAGGCAGCATGTTTTCTTCGAGCCATTTATTCGCTTCTACGGGCGTCATTTTCCAGTTGGAAGGACAATTCGAAACAATTTCAACAAAGCAGAGACCTTTTTTGTGATCCTGATACTGGAATCCTTTCAGAATTGCCTTTTTGGCTTTTCGTACGTTATTGGGAGTATTTACCGCAACGCGAGTGCAATAATATACTCCCGGCAATTGAGCGACTAACTCGGTAATCTTCAACGGGTTGCCCATCAATTCGGGAATTCTGCCTTCGGGACTCGTAGTCGATTTCATACCGACGAGAGTAGTCGGAGCCATTTGACCGCCGGTCATTCCGTAAATGCCGTTATTGATAAAAATAATCAGAATGTTTTCTCCGCGGTTGCATGTGTGAATCGTTTCACCCGTGCCGATTGCAGCTAAATCGCCGTCGCCCTGATATGAGAAAACGTATTTATCGGGCAGCATCCTTTTAATTCCCGTTGCAACCGCCGAAGCTCTTCCGTGAGCGGCTTCGGTCATGTCGACGTCAAGATAGTTGTATGCGAAAACCGAACATCCGACAGGCGCCACTCCGATTGTTTTATCCTGGATTCCGAGTTCGTCGATTACCTCGGCAATTAAGCGATGCGCAACTCCGTGTCCGCAGCCCGGGCAATAATGCATCGGCGTGTCGATCAAAGTTTCCGGTCTGTCGTAAACCAGATTTTCTTCGACGCAGATGTTTTCCTCGTCAATCATTTCTTCGAAATGTTTTTCTTCCTGTAATTTATTATCCGTCATACCAATTCTCCCGAAAATTTTTCTTCAAGTTGTGCAAGAATTTCTTCCGGCGACGGAACGATTCCGCCCATTCTGCCGTAGAAATAAACGTCGGTCTTGCCGTTGACCGCAAGTTTAACGTCTTCGACCATCTGACCCGCGTTCATTTCGGTAACCAGAATTCCTTTGACATTATCGGCAAGTTGATTCAACTTTTCGTACGGGAAAGGATAGAGAGTAATCGGTCTGAAGACGCCGACTTTCAGTCCTTTTTCGCGGGCTAATTCGGCTGCTTTTGAACTGATTCTTGCGACAAGTCCGAACGCTACGATTATAATATCGGCGTCGTCGCAGTTAATCATTTCATAACGGACTTCGTTTTTTTCGATTTCCTTGTACTTTTTCTGGAGTTTATGATTTATCTCCTCCATCTTATCGGGTTCGATGTGAAGAGAAGTGATAATGTTTCTTTTTCTGTTTTTCGGTTTGCCCACCGTAGCCCATTCTTCAACCTCGGTTTTTCGGGGAATCGGATCAAAGAGTTCCACTTTTTCCATCATTTGTCCCAGAGCGCCGTCGGCAAGAATCATAACGGGATTTTTATATTTAAAAGCGAGGTCGAAACTAAGCGGCACAAAATCGACCATTTCCTGTACGGTCGACGGAGCGAGAACGATCAGTTTATAGTCGCCGTGACCTCCGCCTTTTACTGCCTGGAAATAATCGCCCTGCGAAGGTTGAATTGTGCCGAGACCGGGTCCGCCTCTCATAACGTTTACAATCAGGCATGGCAATTCGGCGCAGGCGATATAAGAAATTCCTTCCTGCATTAAACTGATTCCGGGAGAAGACGAGGAGGTCATAACTTTTTTGCCGGTGCCCGCGGCTCCGTAGACCATATTGATCGATGCCACTTCGCTTTCTGCCTGGAGAACTATCATACCGGTTCTTTTATAAGCTTCTTTGGAAAGATACTCTAATACTTCCGATTGCGGAGTAATAGGATAACCGAAATAACCGTCGCAGCCGGCGCGAATAGCAGCTTCCGCCAGAGCTTCGTTTCCTTTCATTAAACGGAGTTCTTTTTTCATTGCCGCACCGTTACTGTTATATCGTTTTTGACGTTGGTTATGGTTGCAAGGTGTTCTTTTTTCGCTTTATCGGTTTTGCGATAGACTCTGATAATGCCTTCTGGGCAAACCAGAGCGCAGTTAGTACACCCGGTGCAATTATCTTTGATTTTTACGACGTAATGATATCCTTTCGAATTCAGTTTACGAGAAAGCTCGAGCGTCGACTGCGGGCATGCTACCGTGCATATCTCGCACCCTTTGCATTTCTCGATATCAATCAGGATATCGCCTTTTACTTTTGCCATAATTACCTCGGTTTATTTAAAATAAAAAAAGGTTATAGTTTTGCTATAACCTTTCTTCGGTTTAGGGGTTAATCTTAGTAGTATTTCGATTAGAGCCAATTTCATAGTTCCTTCGTATTAATCTATTTAAAGAAACTAACGTGCCAAAGTATCGGGTCAAATTCCGTGTTTTAAAATAATAATTATCGGCAAAAAATAAAGCCTAAAACGGATTGTTCGAAATACTTATAATAGGAGCTTTAGTCCTCTTATCAATCCTAAGAAACCTGTTTCTTGAAGTTAGGACAGTTCGGCGTGTTTGTCCGCATGATAAGAACTGCGCACCAACGGCGAGGATTCGACGGCTTTGAATCCGAGACTCATTCCGAAATCTTTGTATTCCTTGAATTCTTCTAAAGTAACGTAACGGTGCACCGGCAAATGATTTTTTGTGGGCTGCAAATACTGACCGATTGTCATAATATCGCAACCGGCGTTATACAAATCTTTCATCAAATCGAACACTTCTTCTTTAGTTTCGCCTATTCCGACCATAATTCCGCTCTTTGTTCTTAGTCCCCTTTGCTTGAACCATTCAATCAGCTTAAGGCTTCTTTCGTATTTTGCCTGTGGACGCACCGCATGGTAGAGGCGTTTGACTGTTTCCAGATTATGATTCAAAATGTCGGGCGGATTCTGCATTATTATTTCGAAAGCTTCTGAGTCGCCTTTAAAATCGGGAATTAATATTTCAATTGTGGTAGACGGCATTTTGGAACGGATTAATCGAACTGTTTCCGAAAATATCGAAGCGCCTCCGTCTTTCAATTCATCCCTGTTGACCGAAGTAATAACAACATGATTTAATTTCAATTGCTCGACCGATTCCGCCACGCGTCTCGGTTCGTCGAGGTCGAGTTCGGTAGGAAGTCCCAATTTAACGTTACAAAATCCGCAGCTTCTTGTGCATACGTCTCCGAGAATCATAAAAGTAGCCGTGCGCCTGTTCCAGCATTCGGCGATATTCGGACATTTTGCTTCTTCGCAAACGGTATTGAGTTTCGATTTTCTCATCAAACGATGAACGTCTTTATAATTTTCGCCCGAGGGAAGCCGCACTTTCAGCCATTCGGGTCTTTTTCCCAGTTCGGGTCTTTCTTTTTCGAGCGCTTCCTTAAAATTCTTTTGATGTTGATTGATTTTCATTTATTCTCCGGATTTAGAATTAAACAGAACTTGTATCGAAATTTTCCAAAATATTTTTAATCGACATTAGAAATTTACTGCCAATCATGCCGTCAATCAAACGGTGGTCGTGACTCAGCGATAAATACATCATCGGTTTAATAGCGATCGATTCGACGCCTTCGTTTTCTACAACTACAGGCTTCTTTACGACGGCTCCTACTCCAAGAATACCGACTTCGGGTTGATTAATAATCGGCGTGCCGATTAACGTGCCGAAAACTCCGTAGTTCGTAATTGAAAACGTTCCGTTCTGAACGTCTTCGGGAACTAATTTTTTTGTTCGCGTCCGCTCGCTCAAATCGGCAATAGCCTTTGCCAGTCCGATAACGCTTTTTTCTTCAGCGTGTTTAATGTTCGGCACAATCAATCCGTTCGGCTCTACGGCGACGGCAATTCCCAGATTGATAAATTTTTTCGTCACGATATTCGAACCTTCGATTGAAGAATTCATTAAAGGATATTGCTGCAACGCCTTTACCGCCGCAAAAGCTATAAACGGCATGAAAGTAAGTTTAACGTTTTCTTTTGCGAATCTGTTTTTGTTTTCTTTAATGAAATTATAAATAACCGACATATCGACTTCGGCGACTGCGGTAACGTGCACAGAAGTATCCCGGCTTTTGACCATATGCTCCATAATTCGCCGTCTCGTATGATCCATCGGAATAATTTCAACGCCGTCCGAACTTACCCGTTTGTCTTCAGATACAACTGCCGGTTCGGTTTTCTTAACATCCTGACTAATTGTCCCAGATTTCCGGGATTCGATATATCTTTCCAGGTCTTTTTTCGTTAGCCTGCCTTTTAGTCCCGTGCCTTCTAAAGTATCGAGTTCGCTCAAAGGAATTCCTTCGGCTCTGGCACGATTAATAACGGAAGGCGAATAGAATCGATTTGCGTTTCGGCTTGCAGTCTCTTCCCTTCTTAAAGGTTCTTCAGAGGCGGATTTTTCTTTCTCTTCCGCAATTTCAACGGTTTCTGCGGCGGGAGTTACCGGACGCAAGCCCGTAGTGGTTTTAAGCTTTGCTACAGGCTGTCCCGCTTCAACAGTTTGATTTTCGTCGTAAAGAATTTCAGTCAATATTCCTTCTTCGGGCGAAGGCACTTCGGTATTTACTTTATCGGTGCTTATTTCGAAGAGGATTTCGTCTTTAGCAACTTTGTCGCCCGCTTTTTTATGCCATTTTATAATGGTGCCTTCGGTAATCGATTCGCCCATTTTCGGCATAACAATATCGATTATTTCGCCGCCTACTTGAGTTGTAGTGGGCGTGTCCTGAACCTTATCGACATATTCCGAATTATCCGTTTCCAGAACCGCTACAGTTTTACCCACTTCGGCGGTTTCGTTTTCATTTACTAAAATTTCTTTAAGAACTCCGTTTTCGGGACTCGGCACTTCGGTATCTACTTTGTCCGTACTTATTTCAAATAAAATTTCGTCTTTCTTTATTTCCTCGCCAACTTTTTTATGCCATTTGATTACCGTTCCTTCGGTAATACTTTCCCCCATTTGCGGCATAATAATTTCGACTTTCATCAACACCTCGTATTAATATTTCAATAACAGTTTAAGCCGGTCGTAAATTTTATTTCTGTCTGGCAGAACAAATTTTTCGAGATTAGGAGCATACGGAATAGGAGAATCTTTGGCGGCAATTCTTTTTACGGGCGCGTCGAGAAATTCGAAACACTCGTCGGAGATGCGAGCCGCAATTTCGGCTCCGAAACCTGCAGTAAGAGTATCTTCGTGAATGACGGCGACTTTACCTGTTTTTTTAACGCTTTCTGCGACGGCTTCGAAATCGAGCGGCGATATGGTCCGTAAGTCGATAATTTCGACGGAGTATCCTTCTTCTTTCAATTTTTTTGCGGCGAACGCCGATTCATGCACCATTGCTCCGTAAGTAATAACCGATAAATCGGAGCCTTCTGTTACTTTGCGGGCTTTTCCGAACGGCAGTAAATATCCCGCATCCGGTTCGGGAGAAGTGGCGTAACTCTGTCTGTACAGACCTTTGTGTTCCAAGAACAAAACAGGGTCGTTAATTCGAAGCGCGGTTTTCAATAATCCTTTTGCATCAGCGGCATTCGACGGATAAGCAATATAAAGTCCCGGCATATGCGCAAAAAAACCTTCGATATTCTGGCTGTGATACAAACCGCCGTGAATAAATCCGCCTACAGGCACCCGTATTACAACGGGAGTTTCGAAGAGATTATTCGAGCGGTAACGATACATAACAAGCTCGTCGCGAATCTGCATGAATGCCGGCCAGATATAATCGCCGAATTGAATTTCGACGCACGGTTTCAATCCCGCCAGCGACATTCCGATAGCGACTCCGACAATGCTCGCTTCAGCAAGAGGCGAATTGAATACGCGGTCGTTTCCGAATTGCGTCGATAAGCCTTTTGTGGCAGTGAAAACTCCTCCTTTTTTGTCGGCAACGTCTTCGCCGAATACGTAAATCTTATCGTTAAACTCGAGCTCTTCTTTCAACGCATGATTGATAGCGTCGACCATTACAATATTCTTGCCGTAACTTTTCGATTTCCCGTACGTAAGTTTCGATTTTTTTCCCGACTCGTCATAAACAAATTTTATTGCCGAACTTGTTTCCGGTTCCGGTTGTTTCAAAGCCCAGTCAGCCGCGTCGTTGACATGACTTCTCACTTCTTTATAGAGTTCCTCCAGCGCAAGATCGTTAAGAAATCCTTTATCGATCAAATAATTCGAGAATAATTTAATCGGGTCTTTTTGAGCGTCCTGCGCGAGCGATTCAGGAGAACGATATTTTTTCTGGTCGTCCGAAGACGAGTGCGAAAAGAGGCGCACCACATGAGCTTCAACGAGCGCCGGCCCTTCTCCTCTTCGCGCGTATTTGAAAGCCGACTTTGCAATTGCATGCGTTCTGAGAAAGTCTACTCCGTCGACTTCGAATCGCATCAAATTCTCGAAACCTTTCAACAGTTCCGAAACGGACGAATTTCTGCCTGCATTTTGATTTTCGACGGGAACCGAAATCGCCCATTTATTATTTTCGATCAAAAAAACGACGGGCAGTTTTTCGCGGCTCGCCCAGTTGACAGCTTCGAAAAATTCTCCTTCGGAAGTAGCGCCTTCGCCGCTGCTGACATAAACCACGCCTTCCCTGCCTTCTTTTTTCAAAGCCAATGCGGTGCCAACAGCTTGCAGAAATTGCGTTCCGGTAGGACTCGATTGAGTGGGAACGTTTAATTCTTTTGAAGACCAATGACACGGCATTTGTCTGCCGCCGCACATCGGGTCGTTTTTACGGGCGAGAAAATGCAAGAAGACGTCTTCGGGTTTTGTTCCGGCGGCTAACATGAAAGCCAAATCCCGGTAATAAGGATACGCCCAATCGATTCCTTTTTTTAATTGAAGTCCGAATGCCACCTGAGCGGCTTCGTGTCCTGAACCCGGGATATGAAAAAATGTTTTTCCCTGTTTCAATAAAGTCAATTGTTTTTCGTCAATCGTACGGGACATTATCATCAGTCGAAGAACGTTCAATAATTCCTTTTTGGTCATTCCTCCGAATGAATCCTTTTTGCCAGTGGGAGTTAATTCTTCGTTTAGAATTAGCTCGGATTTATCCTTGTTCATGCTCCGCCCTTTCAAATTCTTTTAATGAATTAATGAAGCGACTCCTGTCGATTTCGGTATAAAGCATATAATCGAAAATACGCGCGAATTCCTCGAGCAAATCTCTCTTTATGTCGTTAATATTATGCTTTATGCCCGTTTCTTTTTCGAGCGACGTCACTTCTTTATCTTTTATTCCGCACGGAATAATTCCGCCGAAGAGCGATAAATCGGTATTGATATTGAAAGCAAAACCGTGCATAGTAATCCAGCGGCTTACTTTGATTCCGATAGCGGCAATTTTACGGTCGTCAATCCACACTCCGGTTAAACCTTCTTTTCGACCGGCGTCGAGTCCGTATTTTTTGCAGACGTTTATAATTAATTGCTCCAGATTCCTCAAGTAAGCGTGCGTGTCTTCTTTCCAGTTTTTGAGATCGATTATCGGATAGCCGACAATCTGACCCGGACCGTGATATGTTATATCGCCGCCGCGGTCGATATCGTAAACTTTTATTCCCCGTTCTTTCAACTGTTCATCGGTCAGCAGTAAATTTGATCTATGGGCAACTTTGCCGAGCGTATAAGTATGAGGATGCTCGAGCAGAAAAAAAGTATCTTCGGTTTCCCGGGCAAGACGTTTATTAAATACCTTTTTTTGAAGTTCCCAGGCTGCTTCGTAATCGACAAATCCGAGGTCGCAATATGTTAATTTTCTGATTTCGTTCTCCATTATGAAAGGCAATATAAAAATACGGGGATTAAAAACAAACTTGAACTCTTATTTAGAGCTTAACAAATATAGAAGATTTTATGTTCAAAAGACAAATTATCTTATAAAGTAAGTTAAACGTTGTCGAGCAACAAAAAGTCGTTTTTCTTTCGTTTTGGCGCTTTTCGGTTGTTTTTTTCGGGATAGGCGCACAAATCAGCCACAGGGCATGCGGTGCAATCCGGATTGGTCGGACGGCATACTTCCCTGCCGAGTTTAATCAGATTTGTATGAAGAGAATGGGCGATTCCATCGGGCAAATTTTCATTAATTTTCAGAAAGGTTTTGTCGGGCGATTTTTCTTTGACAATCCCGATACGATTTAAAGTGCGGTGCACGTGAGTGTCGACCGGACAGACATTCCTGTACAATGAAAAAAGAAGAACGCAGCTTGCCGTTTTGACGCCGATTCCTTTGAATGAAGTTAGAAAATCCAGCGCTTCGTCGTTCTCCATTTTCTTGAGAAATTTCAAATCCAGCTTATTTTCTTTCGAAAGATTGACAACGAGATTTTTAATTGCCTTCGCTTTTTGTTTGGTCAATCCCGCTTTTTTGATTGCTTTTTCGATTTCTCTTAAAGGCGCTTTTGCCAGCCTGCTCCAATCCGGATATTTCCGTTTGAGATTTTGATATGCTTCGTACGAATTATTGTCGTTAGTATTTTGGGAAAGGATTGTGGCAATAAGCAAATCGACAGGCGCGGGTTTGCGTTTATTTCTTTCGGGTACGCCGAAATGTTCTATTAATCTGCGGTTTAATATATCCAGCATTTGAATTAATTTTATGAATGACGAAGCGTAAGATAAGAAAAACGGGGTTATTTGTTGATATACTGAAATATCGGAACGGTAAAATAAAAAGAGCTTCCTTTTCCCAATTTGCTTTCGACCCAGATACTTCCGCCCATTTTTTCGCAGAATTCTTTGCAAAGGATTAATCCGAGTCCCGTGCCTTTTTCTTTATGATGACCTATTTCGGCGTTGTTGACGTCGATTCTGAATAGTTTGTTTTTGTCGGCTTCGCTCAGACCGATTCCGGTATCTTCCACCGAGACGACCACAAAGCCGTTTTCGTCGCGCGTGGAGACCTTTACTTTTCCGCCCGAATCGGTAAATTTAATTGCGTTAGTCAACAAATTCCTTATAACCGTTTCGAGCAGGTTATTGTCGGCATAGACCATCAGCGTTGAATTAAGATCGACGACAATTTCGATATTTTTCTTTTCAGCCTGCGTGCTTACTATATCTACCGTTTCTTTTATTACGTTACGTATCGAAAGAGGTTCGAGGTTAATTTCGAGACGACCCGTTTGAGCCCGCGACCAGGTCAATAAATTTTCGAGAAGTCTCTGGATAGAACCCGCCGTCTGATAAATAGTTCTTATATACTCGAGCTTTTTCTCGTCGGACATTTCTTCGTAATCTTCTTCGAGAATCTGAGAAAATCCGAGAATCGTAAAAATCGGATTTTTTAGGTCGTGCCCGATAATAGAAAAAAGTTTGTCCTTGGCGCTGTTCAATTCGATCAGCTTCTTTTCCGATTCGGCAAGCTGAACGTTGAGCTCGACATAACGCGCCGCTTCCTGTTCAATCTGGTCTCTCGAATATGCAATATCCTGCAGCAGTTTTTCACGCTCCAGTTCGGCTTCAATTCTGTCCTGAATGTCGCGAATCATAAAAAGTATCAATACGGGATTTTTGTTTTCATTGAGTATGACGCCGATATTCGATTCGGCATAAACGGGATTGCCGTTTACGTCTTTAAGACGAAACATATACGATTTAATGGACGAACCCGCCGCCGCTACGGTAAGATTTTCTTTGAAAAGCTCCTTATCCTGCTCGAATATAAAATCGATAATATTTTTTGAAAATGTGTCTTCGACTTTTTCGATGCCAAGCAACGATAAAAATTTATTCGAAGCGTACGAGATTGTTCCGTCGAGTTCCGTAGTTACTATTGCGTCGGGCGATGTAGACAATATCGACTGGGCAAATAGCTCGCTCTGAATTACTTTGTCTTCAATATTCTTTTTATCGGTAATGTCACGCCCTCTTAATACAATTCCGTATTTATCATCGTCGAGTTTCAATCGATGAAAATGGAGTTCGAAATATCTGTCTTTCAATTTTTCGGATGTATAAATTTCCGTAAACGATTTTACAGTTAGCGCTTTATTAAGTATTTTTTCCCAGTAAAGCCGGTCGTCAAAAGGAAAGATATCCAGAAAATTGTCGCCTTCTTCGTAATTCGCTCTTCCGTATAATACCAAATACGATTTGAATTTATTGTTGCATTTGAGAATTTTGAAATCTTGATCGAGGAGACAAAATATATCGTCCGTATCAATCAATACGTCGAGCAGTTCATAAGGGTCGATAAGAGCCCGGTGTTCGCTATTTGCTATATGATGATTCATTAATCACGGAATCCCACTCTTCCACTGTTATTATCGAAATTTTTCGTAAATATTTAAATTTATTTTGTTATTTATTCGAATTTATAATTCATTTTAGTTATTATTTTTGTGTACAATTTTCAAAAAACCGAGGAATCATGGACACTTTAATGGTAAGCATTTCGGGCATAAGAGGAATTATCGGGCAAGGACTCTATCCTTCAACAATTGTGGAATACGCATCCGCATATGCCGATTTTTGCGGCAGGGGCAAAATCGTAGTCGGCAGCGACGGGCGAATTTCCGGCAATATGGTTAAAAATTTAGTTATCGGTACGCTTCTTGCAAAAGGAAACGACGTAATCGATCTCGGCATTTGCCCTACTCCGACTGTCCTTTTCAACGTCAAAAATTTGAAAGCGGCAGGCGGCATTCAGATTTCGGCAAGTCACAATCCTAACGAATGGAATGCCTTGAAACTGCTGAACAAAAAAGGCGAATTTATGAGTCCCGAAGAACATAAAAAAATGATATCGCTCAAGAAAGAGACTCATAAACATTACGCCAAATGGAATGGACTGGGTAGCCTGACTAATTACGAAAAAGGACTTTACGACCATATCGATGCCGTACTTTCTATGCCTTACATCGACCTGAAGAAAATACGACGAAGGAAATTCAAAGTGGCTCTCGATTGCGTTAACGGAGCGGGAGCGTATTCGATGCCCTACCTTCTTAAAAAATTCGGCTGCGAAATAATCGAAATCAATTGCGAAAAAAACGGAATATTTCCGCGATTGCCCGAACCAGTACCGGAAAATCTGACTAAAACAATGAAACTCGTAAAAAAATCGAAAGCCGATTTCGGAATCGTTGTCGATCCGGACGTCGACAGGCTTGTTTTGATTACCGAAGACGGCAAACCTTTAGGAGAGGAAAATACTATTACACAGGCGGTTAAATTTATTTTATCAAAAAGAAAAGGCAACGTAGTTGTAAATCTGTCGACTACCCGCGCCGTGGACGACGTAGCCAAAGATTTCAAATCGAAAGTCTACAGGTCGCCCGTCGGAGAGGCAAATGTGGTAAAGAAAATGAAACAGGTTAAAGCGGTTATCGGCGGAGAAGGCAGCGGAGGAGTTATATTGCCAACGGTAAATTTCGGACGCGACGCATTAGTCGGTACGGCGCTTTTGCTTCAGCATCTGACCGAATTCGGCGGAACTCTCGGAGATTTAAAAAACGAACTGCCCCGTTATTTCATCGTAAAACGAAAAATCGAAATCGGCAGAAGAGACCCCGATAAAATTCTGAACAGACTGGCTAAAAAATACTCAAAATACAAACCGAATAACGAAGACGGACTAAGAATCGATTTCGAAGATCATTGGGTGCATTTTAGAAAATCGAATACAGAACCGATAATCAGATGTATTGTGGAAGCCGATTCACAAAAAAAAGCTAACGAGCTGATTGAAAAGTATATGAAGGAATTATAAGGAACCGGAGCAGGCGTTATTGCCCGCTCCCGTTTAATTATTTATAAAACTCGTCGATTTTTTGAACGACGTATTCGATTTGCTCTCCGGTCAATTCAGGATAGATAGGCAGCGCCAGAGAAGTTTCCGCGGCAAGATTAGACACGGGATAGTCGCCGTCGACCGCATTTAAATATGCAAAACATTCCTGACGATGGAACGGAACGGGGTAATAGACTTCGCAGCCGATCTCATTTTTCTTCAGGTGTTCCAGCAAAGCGTCGCGATTGGCAACGCGAATTACAAATTGGTTGTAAATGTGATAATTCCTGAGTCCGTTTATATTTTCATATACCGCATCAGGAAGAATAATTTTGCCGGGCTTTAAATAATTTTTTTTGTCGTCTACAAGACCGGTTTTAGCAAACAATTCGCAATAGAGCCTGGCGTTCGCTCTCCTTTTTTCCGACCATTTGTCGAGATGAGGAAGTTTAACTCTCAAAACTGCAGCCTGAAGAGCGTCGAGCCTGAAATTTCCGCCGATAACTTTATGATAATATTTCGGTTCCATACCGTGTACGCGCATAATCTTGAGGCGGTGATAAATTTCCTCGTCATTTGTAGTAACGATTCCGCCGTCGCCGAAACCTCCCAAATTCTTGCTCGGGAAAAACGAAAAGCATCCCGTATGACCGATAGTACCGACAAAACGACCGTCTTTATACTGCACGCCAATAGCCTGAGCCCCGTCTTCAACAACGAATAGATTATGCTTTCGCGCTATTTCCATTATCCCGTCCATTTCGGCGCTTTGACCGTACAGATGTACGGGAATTATAGCTTTGGTTCGTGGAGTTATCTTTTTTTCGATCTCTTTTACGTCGATATTGAACGTTACGGGGTCGATATCCGTAAATACGGGCGTTGCGTCTAAACGCGCAACTACTCCCGCAGTGGCAAAGAACGAATATGTAGGCAGGATGACTTCGTCCCCGCTTTTAATTCCGAGCGCCATCAAACTGAGCAATAGCGCGTCTGTTCCGGACGAAACTCCGACGGCGAATTTGGCGCCAGTATATTCGCATATCTCTTTTTCAAGCGCTTCTACTTCGGGTCCCAATATAAAATATTGCGACTCCACTACTTTCATTATCGCTCTGTCGATTTCTTCTTTAATCGATTGATATTGCGGTTTTAAATCCAAAAGGGGCACTTTCATAAAAACTCCTAAAAATTATTTGGATAAAATTAAACAAATACGGATTGAATAACTAAATGGAAAATCAGGATTCCGAAATTATTTACGCTTTTCTTTTTTTTGACATACAATAATCTTTAAACCCCATCGTTGCATTTTTCTTCAGTACGGCGCATGTCAACTCTTTTTAATGAAGGTTGGATTTTTTTTGCTATATTAATCGAGTTAATTTAATAAGAATCATCTATTGTAATTTTAATGGGAATCAATTAAAACGCTTTACCATCCATAAATATAACGGTGCGTAAATGAGATTATCCGAAAACATTCAGAGACTGAAAACGAATTTCAAATCTTCATTTTGGGTAGCCAACGGAATGGAATTGTTCGAAAGGCTGGCATATTACGGTCAGGCTACCATATTGAGCATTTTCCTGCGCGATCATTTAAAATTCACGGAAGTAGAAGCAGGACAGCTTTCGTCTATATTCGGCGGTTTAATTTATCTTCTGCCGATTTTTGCAGGGGCAATTGCCGATAAAACCGGATTCAAAAAAGCCTTTTCGTTTGCATTCGGCGTGCTCGCAGTCGGTTATTTTCTAATCGGCGCAACTGGAATGAAAGCTTTTTCCGGAATGATTCCCGAATCGCTTCTCTTTCCGCTACTTACGATAATATTAATTTTTACCGCGCTTGGTGGATCTTTCATCAAGCCGAGCGTTCTGGGCACGGTAGCGCTTTCGACCAACGAAGAGACAAAATCGCTCGGTTATGCAATTTATTACTGGCTCGTAAATATCGGGGCGGCAATCGGTCCCCTTCTGGCATATCTGGTCAGAGATTATTTCGGAATCGAATTCGTCTATCTCGTCTCGGCATTCAGTTGCGCTTTGATGTTTTTAGTAACTCAATTTTTCTATAAGAATCCCGTTCAAAATTCCGGCTCGCAGGACTTAAAGACAGTATTGAACAATCTGATAAAAGTACTCACAAACTTACGCTTCATGTCGTTTCTGCTGATATTCGGACTCTACTGGGTTCTGTTCTGGCAATTTTTTATAATTATTCCGTTTTATATTTCCGACTTTATTTCGCTCGACACTCCGATTGAATTGATTTTATCTACGGGCGCCTGGACAATAATTTTGTTTCAGATACCTGTAAATCGTCTCACAAAAAAAATATCGACTCAAACTGCAATTGTAATCGGTTTTGTGCTGGCAACTGCAGCGTGGTTAATCTGGTTCTTCGCTCTGCCGGTAACAAACGGCGCAACGATTAATCTTTTCGGCAGCGAGGTAGCGGCGAGTATTCCATTAATTGTATTCGGAATATTTCTCTTTTCGATCGGGGAACAGACTCAAGCTCCCAGATTTTATGAATATATTGCCGATCTGGCTCCCAAAGGTCAGGAAGCGCTATTCCAAGGATATGCTTTTCTGCCGATTGCTCTGGCGTGGGGTTTCGGAGGCACGTTCGGCGGATGGATCTATCAGCTTTTTACTAAAGAAAACGAAAATCCTCAGATGATCTTTCTCGTAATGACAGGTATTGGTTTATTGGCAACTGTACTGATGTTGATTTACAACAGATATACAAGATCGAAAAAATAATTAAAAGAATAGATTGAGTTGTTTTTCGTTATTGATTACGGCTGCTTCGTGTTCGAGCAGCCATTTTTTTCTCCAGACTCCGCCGGAATAACCGACAAGACTTTTGTCCGAGCCGATTACTCTATGGCATGGTATTATGATCGGAATTTTGTTGTCGCCGTTAGCTCTTGCAACCGCGCGTATCGATCTCTCGTTTCCCAATTGTCTCGATAATTTCAAGTACGAAATTGTTTTGCCGTAAGGTATTTTCAGAAGCTCGTTCCAAACGCGTTTTTGAAATTCGGTTCCGTCCGGATCGATATTAACGCTGAATTCCTGTAACTCTCCGTTGAAATATTGATTCAGTTCTTCTACGCACTTTTCGAGAATTCCGTTCGGAACTTCCTGTTCGAGTTCCACGCCGTCGATATCGAGTATAAAATGGATCGATTTGATTGCGTTTTCGTTGGCGGTAATTTTCAATTTACCGAGAGGCGAGTCGTAATATGTCAAATATTTACCCGGCATCAAACTCCCGATTTATCGGAGTATAATATAACTAAGAAGCTGAATAAATTCTGGATAAAATTTCGATCACTTTATCCCGGAGCAAAGGTTTGGAAATAAAATCTGTAAAACCTGCGGCGATGAAATTCTCGCGTGCTCCCGGCTGCATATACGCCGTCGAGGCGATTATAGGAATTTCTTTATACCCGGGCATTTTTCTTACTATCCGTAGCACATCGAGTCCGTTATACTCGCCCTGCAGATTTATGTCCACAATCAAGAAATCGAAACGCCTTGTCTTCAAGAGCGGAATCGCCGATTCGAGACTTGGCGCCACTTCGATCGTTTTCAGATCTTTCATTTGACTCTTAAACAAAATCTGCGAGTCCACCTGGTCTTCGAGATAAAGACAGGTCATCGATGCTAAGTCAAGTTTTTTCAATAAATTAGGCGTCTGTCGCTCAACTATATTCGGGGTTGGTTTTTCGACTGTCTTTTCAGGTTTTTCTTCAACAAATTTTGGGGTTTCTTCAATTTCGACTTCTCCGCCTTCGTACGGCGTAAACTTAAACGGCACTATAATGCCAACCTGCTTTTTGTCTTTTCCCTCGAATGTTTTGAAACGAATTCCGAGGATTTCCATCAATTTTTTAGCGAGTTTCATAGAAAATCTGGAAAAGCCGTAATTTCTACGGCTCAGGTTTTCGTCGTCCGTCAGTATTTCGTGCATCCCTTTCAACAGATAGGGGCTTGCTCCCTCTTTTAAGTCGTCAATAAACACAACGAAATTTTCGTCGTCTTCTTTCCTGGCTGAAAGTTTCAATTCTTTTTCTTTTGTAATTGTGACCGCAAAATTTATAAGCATGCCGAGCAGGCTCAAAAACTTTTGTTTGTCGGTTTCGAATTCGATCGACGACGATATTTTGCCTTCCTTTACGGATTTTGCGTGCTGTTTCGCGGTTTTTGAAATTGCATCTTCCAGTTCAGGCAATAAATCTGTTAATTTAACGTTCTCGATTTTGTATTTGATATTCTTCCGAAGGAAGGCTGCGTATTCGACTGCGTTGTCCATTATCTGAAGGAGAGTTCTCTGGTTTTCTTTGATAATTTCTACAGACTCTTTCTGCTCATCGTTCGGATTTTCGATATTTTCCCATAAGTCCTGCGTAAAACCCATTATTACGTTCAAAGGAGTCAACAGCTCGTGAAATAAGTTGGATAGAAAAGCCGCGTCGATATTGGAAGTTTCGCTTGTAACTTCAGTCGATAAATCCCGCCTTTCTTCCGGTTGCAATCGAATCAGAAAGACAACCTGCTCAACTTTTCCCTCGTAATCTTTGACGGTAGCTGCGGCAAGTTCTGCTTTCGCCAAATCGCCTTCGGATTTTTTAACCGAAACAGACAGTTTGACTGTGCTATTCGATTCGGCGTGCAAAACATTTTTATTAACGACCGCTCTGTCGTCGTCCGAAACTATACTTATAATCGGTCTGCCTTCGAGTTCCCTCTGAGAAAAGCCAAGCTGACGTGTAACGGAATCATTGATGGAAATTATAAATCCGTCCTTATCCGTAACAATTACCAGATCGCCTGTATTTTCAAAGACATGTTTATAAAGTTGATTTTCCCTTCTCGTTTTCAGTTCGGAAGAAACTTCCCTCACTAAATTCAGATGAGCTTTTTTACCCTTATACGAAATTTCGATACTTTTGATCGTTACATAAATATCCTTACCGTCGCTTCTTTTATGTTTGAGTGGTTTGCCTCGCAGCGATTTGTCTTCGCTTTGTATCAAAGCCTGAACGTCTTCCGGCGCATATAAATCGGTCAGGTCGAGTTCGAGAAATTTTTCTTTCGAATAGCCGTATAGTTTTAGAGCTTCCTCAGTGACGGCGAGGAATTTCAGATTTTCAAGGTCGTAAACGTAAGCGGCGTCAGGTACGATTTTAAGATATTCTTCGATATCAAGAGCCGCCGGCTCTTTAGTAGCTCTGGGCAGATGATATCCCGCCAATATCAGGTTTCCGCCTTCCTTTGCGGCGGAGAAAGAATAGAGTTTATTATCAGGCGTTTCGATTTCAAAAAGGTTATCCTCCCGCTTCTTACTCTCTTTCAGGAATGATGCAATTTTATTTGCGGCTTCTCTGCCGAAGAGTTCAACCGGATTTGATTTTTTTCCGGATAAACCGAAAGCGCTTTCGAACTTATCGTTGTATTCGGTAAACGCTAGATTCCCGTTTATCACGCAAGCCGGCAGCGGAATATGCGCCGTCAACGAACGGATTGCCTTTTTTTCCGTTTCGACGTACGAAAATCCGATTAACGCAATAACATTATTTTCGAGGTCGCAAACCGGCACGAGATAAATTGAAAAGTCTTTTGAATCGCCCGCCGATTTCAATCCGCTTATGGTAATTATATTCGAAGTGTTTTTAATATAATCGTTAATCCGTGAATAGAGATTAACAAGATACTTGGGAAGGAAATCGCTCTCGCTCTTATTCTCGAGTTTTGACGGCGTAGTTCCGAGCCACGAAGCGTATGCCTCGTTAGCAATTACGATTTTATCGTCCCGGTCTTTAATCCAGAAGAAATTTTTAAGAGCGTTTATTTCTTTTTGGAATTTCACTTTTTCAATAAACGTAAAAGGATACGAATTTTTGACTCTTTCTATTTCCTTCAGAACTTCGTCATCCTCAATTAAATCTTCTATTTGATTCAGGGCTATCCTGATTTTATACGTTTCCGATTCCTCGGTCTTCGATTTTCCGGGTTGTATAAAATCGATGTAAATATAGATATTGTTCTCGCTTCTGAGCGGCGTATAAATTAACGTGTAATTCAGTCGTGCATCGTTTATTGTTAACGGGAGTTCAAACGCAACAGGGACATTATTCCTTCTGCATTCTTCGAATTTCTCGATTATCCTGAATTTACCTTCTTTATCGACCGAACGGACGTCTTTCCAATACTGCAAGAAATTATTCTGCGGAACAAGTTCCGGGAATAATTTTTTAATTTCGTCGCTGACGGCGATAATTTTGCCGTTCCTGTCGACAATAAGACCGTGCTTATTTTCGTGATTCACTTTTAATTCCTTAGTCATGGCACAGTGATAGTGGCAATATTGGAATAATCCGTATAAATTCTGTTACCGAGCTTTTGACGAACGCGGTATTGATAAGTGACGCCCGGGGAAACCGAAGTGTCGAATACAAACGTAGTGTCCGAATCGACAGACATTAATTCTTTGAATTCGCCCGTAGTTCCGATTCTCCTTTCGACAATCAACGAAACCGAGAGTTTCAGTTTATCGTTGTTAAGCCATTCCAGTCGAACTGTATTGGGAGCGTACATCGATGCGTTAAGATTCGAAGGCGCTTCCACGTCCGTGTAATAAGTTGAAATCGTGACTTCGTTTGAATATCCGCTTACCGAAGTGGCTGTAAAATAAGCGACGCGATATTTATACGCTTTGCTTCCTTCCACATTATGGTCTTCGTAGTAAGTTTCATTCGGACCTGTAATATCGATCAATTCCCATACTCCGGAAGAAGAATTATACCGTTCGATCTTAAAACCAAGTTCGTTGACTGCGAAATCGTTCCATTTAAGGATTACCGTATGAGTTCCGATTGCTTCGGCTTGCAGGTTCCACAATCCACCTGGCAGCGAAGACGTGCTGACTTCGTTGCTGAATTCCGAATTGCCCGATTCGTTGAACGCTCTTATTTTATAAAAATAATCGGTAAACGGAGACACGCCGTTATCAATCGTGCTTATTGTATTCGGCGGAAGAGTTAAAATCAGACTGTAAGAACCGGTTCCTTCTTTGCGCCACACTTCAAAACCGTCCTCGTTTGTCGAATTATCCTGCCATAACAGCGTCACCGTATAGTCGCCCGTTCTTTTGATTACCAGATTCGAAGGCGCCTCGGGAACTCTGTCTTTAACGTAAATATTCGTCTGGACTTCGCTTTCTTTGGCTTTCCCGTTTTTATTATAAACTTTTACAAAATAACTTATCCTTTTGCCGAGAAGCGCTTCGCCGATATTCAGATAGAGAACCGGATTTGTGCCGTCGGTATTTTGCTCAAACCGTTCGGTAAAAACATCGTTGACGTAAACTTCGTAGAAAGAGAGCCCTTCTCCGTCCGCGCCGTCGGAAGCTTGATAATTAATCAAATTCTGACCTACCATAACGGAATCGCCGCTTGCTGGCGAAAAAATATCGATTGAAGGCTGCGCCGATGAAGTTTGAGTATTCGTAATCGGTTCTACGCAGCCTGCCAAACCGACTGCGGCAATTATCAACAAATAATTTTTAAGTGTTTTGCGCATCATACGCTGTTTTCGTCTATATTTTCAAAATCGATTAACAACGAACGTGTTTCGTGCGATTTCATCCTGTCAATATAAAAAATTACGGCTTGATTATCCTTTCTGACTTCGTAGCGGGGTATTTTTGTATTCAACATATCCGAACTTATTTTGACGTTTTTGACTTTTTTATTCAGATTAACTTCTACGACCGCATTTTCAATGTCGTATTCGGACGGATTCGTAAGCTCGACAGCCACTCTCCTTTTGCTTCTCGATTCGTATCTTACTTCGAGGCTTTGCTTCTTGCGCCACCAGCTTTTTAATTCGTCCAACGAAGTAATCCAGAAATCTTTTCCTCTGGCATACCTTATTACGTCGTTAATAACCGATACATATTGAGGCTGCAACTGATAATTAGTGTGAACCTTAAATACAAAAAGACCTCCTTCAAAGAGAAGCCGGTCGACGTCTTCTTCGTATGTATATCTTTGAAATTTCGTTTCCGTCAGTCCGTAATTGCGTATAACTTCGTAATCGTCCCTTGCGGTTTTCGTAATAATCATAATTTGTTTGTTGTTCCGGATTTTAATTTCGGGCACCGACCTGTCGGTAAGCGAATCGGTCAGAAGGAAACCGATATCTCTGTTTGAGAGAGCCTGCAGTGTGAAATCGTTATAAAAACCGTATAAAGGCATTACAGCTTTAATCGGTTTGCCGATAATCTTACCGATTGAATCCTGCGCAAACGCTATATTAGACAATTGTGTTTGTTTATCGTAAAGCTTGTTTACCGTGTCTTCAGGAAATTCGAGAAATCCGATGTCGACAATCGCTCCGATATCGCCGTTTTTGGACAACGATCTAACGACCGATTTGTTTTTCAATGCAGTATACGGGTCGATGAAAAAAGTAGGTTTAATGTTATACTTACCCGTTACGGAACTTATTGTTTTTATGTTGCCCAGAGCTTCGTCGACTGTTGGGACTAAGATTAATGCCGCTTTATAATCGCCCGGCCAATCTTTTGTAAACGCCGTCGGATTATAAGTAAGCCAGTTAATTGAATTGTTGAACAGTTTTTCGAAATAGACAAAATCCTTTTGGACTCCAAGAACAGAATTAATTTCGAAACCGAACCAAACGAATCTTCCCCTTCCGTAGGTTCCGAATGCAATACCGGAGCTTTTCTGAATCTCTTCTCTGACCAGCCCGGCTTCTCTTCTGAAATCGTACCAGAAACTGACCTGAGTCGTACGCGGTTCGATTACTTCGGCATAGATGGGTCTGTCCCAAGTGGCAATTTTAAGAGCGTAGCCTGTTGGAATGCCGGCAGTCAAAGGCAGATTGCCGCGGAGCGTATGAATTTTATAAGTCTCTTCGGGTTTTATTTCCTTATTGAATTTAAGTCCGAAAACTTCCGTAAAAAAATCCCATCCCCGCCATTTGCCTTCGTCGGAAAAAGTAGCGGGACCTCCGGTAACGAAAAGGCTGCCGCCGTTTTCGACGTATTTTTTCAGCGCAATAATTTGGCGGTCGCTTAAGGATTTCGATCCGGGCAGAACGATAATTTTATAGCCGTAATGCTCGCCGTTTTCAATAATCCTGTCGTTTATTACGTCGTACTTATAGCCCGTATTCGAAACGAAACGCTCCCATGTATCGATATTGTCTTTGAGCCAGGTGCTTCCGGCGGGCAGCATATTTTCGGTATAACGGGAATAGAGGATGGCAATTTTTCCGGCTTTTTCGTCTTTGATAAGATTTTCTTTTGTGGGGATAATTTCACGTATTTCGTAATCGCCGTAGATGTTTTTAAGAATCAAAAGGAATACAAGAAGAGCCGTAAAAAGCAATACGAGTCCGCTTAAAAATATAATTAAGTAATTAACCCTCAGACCTTTATAATTTTCTTTTACCGCCACCTGAGGTTATCCTCTGTTTTTTTCCGTTGAACTGAGGGCTCTTCGTACCCTTCGGAAGTGTATCGCATAAACTTTTTCCGATTCCGTTCAACAGTAGGAGATCTTTCCTCTCTTGTAAACTCGCCCTGATACGATGCCGGCGCCGGACCGACATAAGTGGGTCTCAGTTCGGGTCTTTCCATTTGTTCTCTTTGCGGTTCGTAACCCGCCTGCTGTTCAAAAGTGCTTCTGTACTGAGGCGTTTCCGCTGCCATTGGTGCGGGCGCCACAAGTTCTGCGGGCACGGCTGCCGGCTGAGCCGCTTTTTCGGAGACGCCTTTTCTTTCTCTAACTTTATAGAGAATATACGCGCCTACAGCCAGAATAAAAGTCGATATCGTTGCGACTAAAACTATCAATGATAAAATCGGTATTAATTCCATTTCCTACCTCGGTTTTACTTATTATCTGGATGCACCCACCCGTTCGAGTTTTCCCCAAGTCATACTGAATCCGATAAATTCTTCGACCGTAGCCATAGCTTTTGTGACGTCGATAAGCAATATAAAAAAGACGCGATAAATAATCGCATACGGCACGAGTCTGAACTCTTCCCTTTCAGCTGCAATACAAAAGACCGCCGACATCAAATCGAGCACGGCAATGCCGACCCACCAGAGAAAGAGCGTAATGTGAATTCCGTAAAAAAGAGCGACAATTATAAAATAAAGATTAACAAAGATATTCATTGCAGGCCAGATAAGCGCTTCGTAGAACATCGACCACATAATAAAACTGTTATTGAAATTCAGAGTGGGATTATAGAGATATTTTTTATGTTTTCTGATTGCCTGCAAAATGCCGCGCGTCCATCTGTAGCGTTGTTTGAGAAGCTGATAGATTGTTACGGGAGCTTCGGTATATGCAATGGCTTTCGGTTCATAAACTATTTTCCAGCCTTTTGCAAGTATTTTAAGGGTAATGTCGGCGTCTTCGGCAAACGTATCGCTCGAATAAAATCCTGCGTCTCTTAAAGTCGACTTTCTGAAGACGCCGATCGGTCCGGGAATAATATTTACCATCTGCATAAATCCCTGGGCGCTTCTGGCAAGGTTCAAACCTTCGAGATATTCGAGAGCCTGCAAGTCCGTCAGCATTTTCTTGCGGTTTTGAACTTTAACGTTGCCGGCTACCGCTCCGACGGCAGGATCTACGAAATGCCGCATCGCCATTTTCAATGTATCGGTAGTCAACTGAGAGTCGCCGTCCATACAAAGCACAAATTGAGCTTCGGAATATTGAATGCCCGCATTCAAAGCTTTCGATTTGCCGCCGTTGGGTTTATTGATAAGCGAAACTTTTATCATCGCTCTTTTGCCTTTGTGATATCCCACCAGGCTTTCGGCAATCTCAGCCGTATCGTCGGTAGAACCGTCATTTACGATTATTATTTCATAATTCGGGTAATCGAGTCCGAGCAGCGATTCGACGGAAGATTTTATAATTTTTCCTTCATTATAAACCGGAACGATAATCGACACGAAAGGATAATAACCCGGTTTTGTTTCAACTGTATATTTGGTTAAATAAAAATACGACATGAAAAGGATGCCGAAATAGCGGATCAAAAGAATAAACAGGAAAATCACCAGAGAGACGATGGACGAATAAACAAACAGACCGCTCCAGGTAAGAACGGTAAATGGCATTGTGTAGATAATCGTCAGAATCAGGAAGAGCGAAATTATTCCCGATATAATCATAGTCCGGATTTTTTCACGCGCCACGTTCCTTTTGGGCGGCTTGATTTCCCGGTTGTCAAGTACTATTTGATATTTTGATTTTTCCTGTTTCATAAAATTTACACTATACTCATATTATATCAGTCAATAACAATGCCACTGATTTTCTTTAATTATGAACAATATTTACACTTTCCTAATCCGGTAACAAATACAATTAGATAAAATGACTCAAAATTAGACATAAAGAATATAGTCTTTTCAATAAATTATTGCAAGCTAATAAGTTACATTATTAAGCTAATTTTTTAGTGTAAAAGAATCAATATAACTTATTATTTTCTTAAAAAATTTTATCTGGAGGAATAAGCTTTCATAATTGCATTAAAGAGTAATTCCGCCACTCTTTTACCGCCGATTTTGGTAAAGTGCGAATAGTCTTTAAGAGCCATCGGCGGATTGGCATTGACCCAATCTTCCATCGAATTTTCGCCTCCCATCGCCTCCCACAGATTCCAGAAAGCAATTTTTCCGTCCTTTACAATTTGTTTCTGCGCATTGAGAAGCAAAGGAACGTCCGGATTAGTAATAAACCGTCCGCCGCGTTTCATTGTTTTATCGCCGACGCCTACCAGTATGAATCCCACATTCGGAAACGCTTTTCTGAAATGCTCGATTACCTTCAGCATTTTATTTTTATACAGTTTATAAATGGCTTTGTTCGGCGAGTTGACGTTGGCGCCGTATGTAAGAATAATCAAACCGTAATTCGTTAGTTTTGCGTAATCCAGCAGAATTTCTTCCGGAATATCAATCAACGAAACGCCGCTGTTGCCGGGCATCGGAAAATTATCGAGATAAATACCGGAACCGCTTTCCAGACTGACGCCGTAAAAATAAGGTCTTGTACCGTCGACAAATTTAATTCTTATCGAATTGGCATCGCCTTTTGCGTCGATAATTAATTCCCGCAGATTGTTTCCTTCTTCAAGATTAACTTTTACCGGCGAAGCGTTATCGATTGTATATTCTATTACGCTGTTGCTTGCCGCGTTACTGTAGAACAAGCGCGCATATTTAAAAGAAGAGGCAGATTTTAATTCCCTGCTTGTTTCGTACTTTACCCAGCTGTTTTTGTTCGGAATGGCTACCGACCCGCTTATGCCGATCGGTAAATTATCCGGATTTCTCGTAATAACCGACACATAGTCCCAGTCGTCCGAATAAGTGTGTCGGGTCGTAGTTCTCATTCTGATGTCATTGGCAATTATTTGCATCATCCCGACTCCCTGTCCGCCGAATCTTGTTTGGAAATATTCTCGCAGGTATTCCGATATAACATCGCCCTGAATTAACGAATCGCCGAAATGCGCTATCCTTAAAATTAATTTTCCGTCTTTGTTTTTCAAACGGTCGAGCTGCTCAAAAAAGTATTTTAATTGCTCCAAATTGCCTGTTAAAGGCTCGTCCTTGCCGAGCGAGAAATAGAGAACGTCGTTTTTCGGACCGATAAACTCTATTTTCACGGGTTCCGATGCAAAGGCGAAATTATATGTAAATAATAATATTAAAAATGTAATACGTAACATGGAATTCCTTTCAAATTAATAAATGTTCCAGAAGAGCGACAAATATGCAGAAAGAGCTTTATAACCGGTATCGTACCGGTAGCTGTTTGCATACGATATTCTGCCGGAGATATAAAAATATTCAAATGGTTTATAAACGGCTTCCGCGTAAAGTTCACTTACGATAAAATCGAGGACGGGAAGATATCCCACTTTACCGCCTGTTTTCAAAGCAAGTTTTTCGCTGTTTTCGAGTATGAAATCCGCCCATAAACTGTGGGATATATAATTTTGCGGCGTAAAATAATAGGGCGAGTTGAAACCGTAATCGGCAAAATAATATTCGTAACCGATCACGCCGCTTCCCTTTTGTTTTTCTTCCTCAATGAGAGAATTGAACGTAAAAAATCTTTTCCCGATTCTGAGTTGAAAATCGTTGCCGATATTTCCGTCGGTAACGCTGAGATAGTTATAAAACAATGACAAATAGAGCGTCTTTTTGTAATTGTACGAAGAATTAAATCGATAAATGTCCGTATTCATACTGTACGGCACAAGAAGCGGCGAAAGCAAAATCAAACGAGCGTCGTTCCTTTCAAACGAAAATGCAGCGGAAAATTTTTCTTCTATAAAATATCTGACCATTGCGTCCCAGACGTTTTTCCTCTGCTCGCCCGAAATGTTAAGTTCGCCCTTGCTTCCCATTAATACCAAATTTTTTAGCGGATAAATACTGGCAATTAATTTCAAACCCGTCAAATGCTTGACGTACGAATTGTTTTTAAACCCTGCCCTCTGCCATTGAGCTCCGAATCCCAGAAATCCGAGAAATCCGCCTTCCACTCTTGCCCCGTAATTGAAATAGTCGAGGTCAAAATTGTCGATGTATTTTGTAGTATAAGGAGTAATGTTAATATTTGTTGGGAAAAGTCTTCTGACGAAATCACGAAACGAAATAAGTCCTTTTTCGAGTCCGTACGGCGGTATCCAGCTTAATCTTTGTTTAACGAGATTGATGTTCAAAGAATCTGAAAATTCTTCTTCCAGTTCCTCGTAAATATCTTCGGCGTCGCCCCATTCCCGGCGAGCCGCATAAGCGTCCCCCAAAAACATTTTTTGATACCTCACCTGCTGCAATAAATCTCTATCTTCAATTTCGTTTTCTAGTTCTTCGATTAAATCTTCGGCTTCTTCGAGCTTGCCCGATTTCGTCATGTAGCTTGCCATCAATACATATTTCTGATCGATTTCTCTTTGCGTCTGCGGGTCGTCGGTTTCCGACCGGACGGTTTTGTAGACGGAATCGGCTTTGCCAAAAAATCCGGCAGCGGCAAAAGCGTCTCCTTTGAGTAAAAGGATCTGCATATCGGGCGCGTCTACATTTGCTAGTTTTTCCATTTCGCTTTTTATTGCCGCTGTGTCTTCCAATTCATGATAAATTTTGATTCTTTCGACGGCAATTCTGAAATCGAATTTGTCGTTCGGATCGTATTTTTCATTGAGCAATCTGTCGTAAATTTCGAGCGCCTTCTCTGCAGCTCCGCCGCCTGCGAGTATGCCGGCATATTCAGCGTATTCCTCGCGTGTCGGCTCCGGTTTCTTTTCGAAATATTCTTCGTATTTGGCGCGAGCTTCTTCGCACTTCCCTTCCGAATAGAGAATTTGCGCTTCGCCTCTGATTTCAAGCGCTTTTAGTTCTTCATAAGCCGACAAATGCAGTTCGTAAGTGCTTTCGACGCTTGCCACCAATTGGGAATTCGGCGCAAGTTGTTTTGCAATATCGAGATATTTCTTCGCCTCGTCGAAATTCTTTTTCCATGAATAAAGAGAAACCAGCGAAAGATACGCCTGCAATTCCCGCGGCTTTTTGTCGATTACTTCCAATAAATATTTTTCAGCCAGATCTAGATCTAAAACAGTCCATACGGCAATTTGCGCCCGCAGCAATTTATAATCCGTATTTTCAGGGTCAAGTTCGATCAATTTATCGAGTTGCGCAATGGCGCGTTCCCATTCATAATTCCAGGCGCAATATCTGGCATAAGCATACCTTACGTCCAAATCGGAATCTTCGGGTTTATCGGCAAGGTATTCCGACAAGACTTCGATTGCATCGTCGTATTCAATAAGATTCGAATAGGCTTCGGCAAGTTTAAGAACCGCATCTTTATCGCCGGGATTGTTTTTAAGAATTTCGGTATAATATGCAATTTTACTGTTGTTTGTACTGTCCCGATAATTCGTCACTAGATTGTAGAGCGCTTGAAATTTTTCGTTGTCGTAATATTTATTCTGAAGCAGAGTCAACTGTTGATATGCTTCTTCATAACGGTTGGCTTTGACAAGGTTTTGAGCCAGAAGGAAACGGATGCTGTCGTTTTCGGGATATCTGTTGACTATCGAATAATAACGGTCGATCGGATAAACCCTTTCGAAAGAACGCGGCTGATTCAAACGGAGATAAGCTTTGTTTTGAGCCAGGTCCAAACCGTCCTGAGCTTCTTTGAAAAAGGGTTTCATTTCCAAAGCCCGTTTGAATGCGTCTTCGGCAATATCATACTTGCCCAGCCACAAAGTAAAATAACCGTATCGGCTCCACAACCGCCAGTCGTCCGGATGACGCTCGACGTACTTCTTCAGAATTTTTTCGCCTTTTCGTATCGAGCCGGTTTTTGCCAGGATTTCAGTATAACGAATAATTTCGTCCGGCGAGGCGTTGTCGTCTCTTTTTAGATACTCGTCGTACCAGTATTCAGCATTTTGCCATTCTTCCAGCCACCTGTACGACTTACCGATTTCAAGGTAATAAAAAGGATAATCGGGATTAACGGCAATGTCCCGTTTATGCCCTTCGATTTTCTGATAAAGCTGCTGATGCCAGTAAGAAATTACGCGGTTCAAGTCTTTGGAGATTACAAGATTCGCAGGGTCGAGACGCAGAGCGCGACGCAAATCGAGAACCGCATACTGAAATTGCGTCATCTGCTCGTAACAAAGACCGCGCAAATGATAACCTTCCGCCAATTGCGGATTTAAAGAGATATATTTATTCAATTGGTCGACGGCTTCGGCGTATCGACCTTCGTTCATCAGGTTCTGCGCCTGCCGCTTGACGGCTTCCGATTGAGCTTGAGAAAATAAATTGGACGTAATAAATAAAATCAGAAGAAGAATTATTTTTATACGGACAATCATCATCCTAAAAATTTATTTAAAGGCTGATACGCATTCGTAGCGGAAGTTTCCGCCGACAATACGTATTCCATTAACGACTCTGCGTTATCAAAACGTTCGTCGATTGCCGTATTAAATATCGATATGTATTCCATTACCGCATTAAGATAAGCGGGGTCTTTACTCGGCAAATTATTTTGAACGGTAGAAATTAAATCGACCACGCCTTTTAAGCTTCCTTTAACCAAAAGCACAATCACTTTGTTTTCGATTACGCAAATCTTGTCTTTCTTGCTTGTAGATATTCTAATTGAATTTTGCAATTGATTGACAGAGAGCAATCCTTTTACCTGAGCCACAGGATCAAGTTTGAAGGATACGATATAAAATATTTGTCCGGTGCTTTTGTAGAGGGCGATCTGATTATTCAGAATTAACAGAAAGTCGTTGTAATTATAGATATTAGAAAAGGCATACGGTTCGGGCGGAATATCGATACGCGTCTGTTTTGTAGGGAATCCCTGAAAATGATTTTCTCTGGTCGGATACGTCGCTTCGTATTCTTCGGTTGCAAATGTTTCTTCGTGAAATTCTGTTGTAATTCCCTTATTCGGACGGATTCTGTATTCGGAAGTAAATTCTCCTTCGGTATGCCCGACATTCGGCGTTATTGTAACCCTGCCTCCCTGGAAACGCGAAGAACGGTCGCTCGGTTTCGACAAACGGATTATACCCGTTACAAACTGCGACAAACCTTCGACTATCGCATGCGCTTTCGGAGTCGCCGGCTCGCTTATTACAAACAAACTTGTAATGTCGCGTTCCTCAATGGTTTCGACTGTATTCAAAAACGTATTTCGCAGGTAATCGAGATTTTTAAAACCGACAAAAGGAGTAAGTTCGTCGAATATAATTCTCGTAGGATTATATTGATTTACGACCGTAATGATGTCCTTAAAATATTCGACCAGATAATCGTCCGGATTATACATGCCGTAAACTTCATTGGGAGGCGCCACGCGTATTACAATTATCAGATTCTGGTTCATATACGATTGAATATCGAAATTGAGCGAGGCTGCCTGAATCATCAAATCTTTAGGACGCATTAACGTAAAATAGAGGCACACTTCGGAAGCTTTGGCGGCTTCGAGCGCAAACTGCAAACCGAGCAGAGTTCTTCCTGATTTCCGCGGTCCAACCAGTAAATAACTTCCGCCTCTGTATACACCGCCCCAATTTTTGTCGATAAACTCGAAACCGGACGGTATCATTCTTACAGGACTGATCATGATAAACTCGTTTTAATATAATAACTAATTAATTTAAGCAATGAACATGCCAAAAAATTTATCTATTTTCCGGCTGTTTTGTCCGTTTTTTAATAATCAGAGAGTTTCATTATTCAAACAACGTCTCAAAATAAGACAGTGTCATCTGCTCAAATTCCCGTATACGAAAATAGCCACGGCATTGGAACTGATTGTCGGTTCGTTCGTAATATAATCTTCTTTTTCGTCCCTGTAATAGATTTCGCTGCTCTGATGTTCTTTTAATTTATCGTAATCATTATACGGTATTTTGAAATCATCCACAATTTTTTTTTCAATAGGACCCGCCGCAAAACCGCCCGGAAGCTTGCCTTTAAAATACGAAATTTGATGATGAAAATTGACTGTAAATTTTGTTCCGAATCCGTATACGAACGATATACCCCACGGATTTTTACCGAGGATAAAATCTTTTTGCGCCGCCATCAAAGTATCGTATTGCCTGTCTCCCGTAAGATCCCGATAAAGAATATCGATTAAAGCGATCCCCATCAAAGTGTGATTTGTGCCCCAGCTTAAAGGGATGCCGAGTTCGAAGAGATTTTTACGGCTGTAATCTCTGAATGATTCGAGACTTGTTTTCAGATAGTCTGAAAAACGGGATTGAAAATGCGCCAGACGATAATGAGCAAGCGCGTTAATATCTCCCCAGCTCCACCAGTAATCGCTGCCGGCAGAATCGGCATACGAAACCGCTTCGTCGAGGTAATTCCTTTTACGCGTCGAGAGATAGAGTTCAGCCGCTGCAAGCGCTATTTTGCCCTTGTAACTTTTATCGATATACATACCGCTGCCCGAACTGTCGACGTCCGGAACCGAATTTTTGAGACTGTAGTATTTAACAGCCGTATTCAAACACGTATCGGCAAAATCGGGATAATTTAATTTGTTTTTCCAGATACGCGAAGCGAGCGCCAATGTTGCCGAATAAATTCCGATTAAATTTTTTCCGATGCCGGCAAAAGCCGGACGGTCGTATGTAAGCGGGTCGTCTTCGGGCATGCGCCAGCCTACAGTGTGATCCCGTAAATCCTGTACCTGAGTTATCAATTTATCGCCGTAGCGGCACCTCAATAACCAGTCCAGTCCGATTTTGGCTTCCTCGAGAATGTCCGCCACGTTATTGTTATTATTGTCGAATCCGAATTTATCCGGAGCGAACTCGTATGCGAACAACAGCAGATAGGTCGAGTAAGCGGTTGTGTTCAAAAACTTTGTATAGTCGCCGGCGTCGTGCCATCCGCCGGTTAAATCTTTTTTAATATTAAGCGTATCATCGCCGTCGTAAATTGCCGTGGCGTCCGCAATGTGACAAACTTCGTGCAGCAGAGGATCCGTGTAACCGCACCGCTGCACTTTGAAAAAGTCGAGCAGCGATTCGGTCAGCTTCTCGTATACTTTATTCCCTATTTCAAAAGTATACGAAGTTTTGTCTCCCGCTCTGACTATGTATTTGCCGTTTTCTTTCAAACCGGAGAAATCGAATTTATAGTTGTAATTATACCTGCCGTGTTTGAACTCCGTTTTATAAAACTTCGGATTATATTTCATCTTACCGTTTTCCAATCCGATGATTTCGAGTTCCAAATTATCCAGCGGAACCGTGGAAAGGATTACGCCCGTTTTAATATCGTCCGGCAAATACCCAACCTGGTTCAATCTTATCACGAAATCGCCGTCCGTATTAACGGCGTTTCCGCAATTGTGAGCGGTAAATAAAAATATCAGCAAAATTGAATAGAGCTTTTTCATTAAAAGAAATTAGTTTTTATTCGTTACAATTTAGCAATAATTAAAATATTTTCTTAACTGTCGATAAAATCGGTTTTGAAAATGACGTCCCACGTTTTCTGGCTTACTCCGAAACCTTTGGTTGCGTCTTTATAGTGATGCCGCATATGGTGTTTTTTGATCATTAGCCAGAATTTGTTTTTTATTCTCAAATGATGAACGGCATAATGAGTCATGTCGTAAATTAAATACCCCGACAGAAAACCCGCAAAAAACGGATTGATTGCCTTATCTCCCAATAAATAGAGATAAATAAAATAAAAAAACAAAGCCAGCGGAACGCTTACGGAAGGCGGCATGACGAGCCGTTTCGAGTCGTTAGGATAGTCGTGATGAACTCCGTGCATAATAAAGTGAAGACGTCTGCCGATTTCGCTTTCGGGTTCGTAATGAAACACGAAACGGTGCAGCGCATATTCGGTAAACGTCCATACTATTAATCCGAGAATAAAATAAAAGCTAATTTGCCAGATGCCGAAAACTCCGCCGGATAAATAAAAGAGATACGCTATTACTGGCAGATATATTATCAATGGCACGCTCCAGTGGACTCTGGAAAGCGACTCCAAAAGATCGTTTCGAAACATTCGAACCGTTTCGTCTTTATTGGAAATATAATTCTTAGGCATTATACCCTCCCCTTTAATAACATTATCAGAACAAATTCTCAACCGGAGAGATTCCCAAACCGGGCAAATTCTTCAATAAAAATTTACCGTTCGAAAACTCGAGCCCAACAAACGGATCGTTGTTAATCAAAAGATTGCCGTCGAGGTCGATATAGTCCGCCAGCGGAGCCAATTGCAGCGCGGCGGAAATGCCGCACGACGTTTCCGTCATGCAGCCGAGCATAATTTTCTTATTCATCGATTTTGCCGATTCGATCAGTTTGAATGTAGAATAAATTCCGCCGCACTTCATGAGTTTAAGATTAAATCCGTCGTAAAACGGGGCAACTTTTTCGACATCCTTCAAACTTTTTACCGATTCGTCGGCAATAATCGGGATTGACGAGCTACCCTTTAATAATTCGACAACTTTATCTTCGCCCGCCGGCGCGGGCTGCTCCACGAGTATCACATTATTTTCTTCTAACCATGCAAGAAATTCCCTAAAGAAATTGATTCCGAGTTTACCGTTTTCCGAAGACTTGTCGTTGATTCCTTCCCATGCTTGATTTAAATCCACATAGAGGGGTTTATCCGTTAATCTTCTTATAATACGGATAATTTCTTTATTATAGTCGTGGTCTTTGCCTAGTTTTATTTTATATACGTCGAAGCCGGCTGCGTCTTTAATTTTGCGCTCGATCATATCGGGAGAATCGAGCCCGATTGTATAAGAAGTGCTTACTCCTCCTTTATAAACGACATTGTAAAAATCTCTTACGGGTTTGTTAAGTTTTTTCCCGAGATAATCGTGCAAAGCAATATCGAGCGACGCCATTGCGGTTCGGTTATCGCCGGCGCTTTCGCTCAATGTATTAAGATATTCTATCAGTTCGTCGAAACCCTGAATTTCGTCTATTTCAATACCGCTCAGAAAATTAATTACGCTTTCCCGGTTTTCTTTCATATACTGAGGCAGACTTGCTTCTCCGTAACCCTTTAAATTATTTTCATCTTCAACTCCAACCAAAACAGCGGGAGTCGTTTTTCTCGAATAGTAAGAAATATTAAATTGATTTTTCAGAGTGAGAGTAAATTTTGCGGCTGTAATTTTCATACCGGAAAAATAGCAGAAACAGAGGTCACTCGAAAGAGCGACCTCCGTTTTTTTGATAATAATTTAATCTATGTCAACCGAAGTAGGTTTGATGGCATGCATAGAGCGCCAATCCGATTGCGGCTAACATGATAATAACAAAGATTGATGCACCTAATTTTCCCATTATTTAAACCCTTCCGGAAATTATTTCATTAAAATCATTTTTTTGACGGCTGTAAATTCTCCCGCATCTATTCTATAGAAATAAACCCCTGCGGCGGCGGATTTTCCGTAATTATCTTTTCCGTTCCAGACTATCGTATGATTGCCCGCTTGGAATTCACGGCTGATAAGAGTTCTTACTTCCTGTCCCAGTATATTGTATATTTTTAATGAAATAAATCTTGATTCCGGCAGCGAAAATTTAATTACCGTTTCGGGATTAAACGGATTCGGATAATTCTGTTCCAAAGCAAAGTCCGAAGGAATTTCGGCGACTTCTTCAACGTCGGTTACATTGTCGCCGACTTTGAAATATCCGGATTCGGAATATTCCGAAACGTCGCCGTTTGACGTTTTGGAGCGTACGCGCCAGTAGTATTCTCCCGGAGCCAACGATTCGACTGCGGCGTGCAATTGTTCAAGATTCTCAAAAGAGCGTATATCGTTGAATTCCGGATTATCCGCCAATTCGACGTCGTATTTCAGAGTCGATTTAGAAGGCGCCGGCACAAACCACGAAAGCATCGGCTGAGCTGTGTTTACAACCACTCCGCCGTTCGGCGAGCCGACCATCGGAACCACAGAACTTGCGCCCGGATCGATTGTGAAGCTGTAAATTGCAGAATAAGGCGTATAATTCGCTCCCGAATAATAACCTCTTACTCTCCAGTAATAAGTTGCGCCCGGAGTCAATCCGGTCAACTGATAAGAATAATTATTCCCTACGGTTCCCGGAGCAATTGTAGTAGGACTGCCGAAATTGCTCTGTTGCGAATATTGAACTTCGAATCCCGTAATTCCGAGATTCGATCCGTTCAAATACCAGTATAAGGTAACATCGTCGTCGTATACAAGGCTGGCGTTATTCGGAGCCGAAGGAACTACTGTAACCGTGCCTCCGCCGACAACGGTAAATGAACCCTGCGAATAATCTGCGTGAGCCGGGGCGTTCGTGCCGTCGTAGAGCGCCACAGCCCAGTAATATGTCGATCCGTACGTTAAATCTGACGTAAATGTGTAAAACAAAGTATTAATATCGTTTATTGTCGCAGTGCCGTCATAAGTGCTTGCCCAGTCTGCCGAAGCGCTGGATTCTTTCCATCGCACTATAAATCCGCTCCAACCCAATGTTGAACCGTCAACGAACCACGATAATGTCGGTCTTGCCGTATAAACGGTTGGGTTGCCTACCGGGTAAGAAGCAACGGCGCTGCTGTTCTGTCCTCCGACAATTTTGAAACTTTCGGCGGAACTCCATGCCGAAGCATTTGCGGGATTGCCGTTTTCATAAGATCTGACTTTCCAGTAATAAGTTGCGCCCGCCGTTAAGTTTGTTACCTGATAATACAAATTACTGATATTCGTATAAGTAGGCGTTCCTGTAAATGTATTTGTTGTGTTAATTTCGATATCGTAACGGAGGTCTGTCGCAAGCCCGGCAACATACCAATAGAGAGTCGGCGACGTTGTGTATACGTCTACGCCTCCAATCGGGTACGAAGGAACGGGTTGATAAGCCGTTACGGTAGCTGCGGCATAAGTCGTAAATTCGGCTATATCGGAATAATTAGTTTGTGTGTTGTACGTAGTCTTAACCTGCCAGTAATAGTGCGTGTTTGCATCCAGATTGGATGTTAAAGTGTAGAATAAATTGGCTCCCGAACTGTATGAAGAATAGACAGTTTCATCATCGAGTTTTGCAGGATCCGCGCCGGTGTTCGTTTTCGAAATAAGCACAGTGTATGTTGCATTCGGTTCGGATTCTGTTGTATACCAATATAATGTCGGTTGCAAAGTGTAAACGGTAGCATTGCTTATAGGCCATGAAGGATAAGCCTTAACCGCTCCGCCTTTTGTAGTAAACGAAAAGACCGATGAATACTTAGCTACTCTGTCGGAAAAGTCGAATTTATTCGCAACGGTTCCGTCGTCGTAATAAGCCACCACTCGCCAGTAATATTTCGAGCTGCCTTGTAAGCCGGCAGCCGATTGATTCAGAGTATTTATATTATCTGCAAAGTATGCAAAGTCTGCAGTTGAAGATGTAGTTACGTAATTATTAACCGCAGCGTACCATTCGCTCTGCGTGGGCGGCGTGGATTTTTCGTAAACCTGCAGTGAAAATTTCATCGAACCTACGGGAATGCCCAGGTACCATGAAAAAAGAAGCGGGTCGTATTGAATAACTTCCATTGCGTCTGAAGGGAAAGATTGAGTAACAGTAAAATCGCTCAATGTAGTAAACGACCAAACGCTCGATACCGCGCCGTTGACGGTCACTCGCCAGTAATAAGTTGTATTGTTGTCCAGCGGCATACCGGCGTCGTTTTCGGTAAAATTATACGAACCGGCTGAAACCGATTTGCTTGCAACAACGTTAGCGAAAAGATTGTCGGTTGCGATTTCAATCAGGTATGTGGACGTTCCGTCGTAATCCCATGAGAATTCCGGTTCAAGCGATACTCCGGTTAATGTATTTGCGGGCGAAATCAAACCCGGAACTACTTTGAACGTTCTCGACGCCGTTGTAACTGCGGTATTGTCTAACGGAGTATTGGAGTCGTCGATTGTAACTTCCCACGTATATGTACCGAAATCGAGATTAGCCGCGAATGTAAACGGACTTGTTTCCGTACTGTTATAACTGTATGCGTTCGGTCCCGTTACGTTAAGATTATACGTTACGTTACTTACGGATGCCGAAGTGCTCCATTGCAAAGTAGGAGTCCTGTCGGATAATTCCGCTCCGTCTGCAGGACTGTCGAGACTGACCGACGGGAAACCCGTTTTAAACTGATTCCCGTTTACAGTAAAATTGTCCGTACCTTCGTCGTCGTTGGTGACAACGATACGAGTATCATAGTTTGTGTTGTAGTCGAGCGGCGTCAGGTTTACAACCTGGTTAATAAGGCTGCTGTTCTGATTGGCAAAAGTAGCCAATGTTGTCCACCCCGAACCGCCGTTAATTTGCACGACTATCGTAACCGTAGAAGCTGTGCCCGAATGCGTATACGTAAAATCAATCGACTGACCGGCGACCGCTAAATTAGCCGCATTCGGCGGTTGACTGTTAATCGTAATAGACGAAGGATCAATTTGTGTTTTAAATGAATACGAATGCCATGCGCCGTCGGTACCTCCTCCATCAGTATCTGTGTCCCTTACTCTCCAATAATATGTGGTATTGTAAGAAAGCGCAGGAAGACTTAAGCTTGTAGCTGCGGTGTTCGTAGCCGATGCGTCGACGCTTCCGAATAGCGGGTCGTCGTCAAATTCAACGTCGTAAGGACCGTTTCCGTTTCCGTCATCAAAATCGGTCCATGAAACCGAACCTAAACTTTGAGAAACCCCGGCTTGTCCGTCAGTTGGCGTGGGCGTTTGCGCGTAATTTATCGAAGAGAACAATAATATTACGCACAATACTAAACTGTATTTCAAATATCTCATTTGCATCCTCTGAGATTGTTAATGTATTTTTATTTACCCGGCTGGTTTTTATGTTATAGATATTACTGGATAAAATATCCTTTTATTTTTAGATAAGCAAGTTAAATAACTTTTAAATATGCACTTCAATTAAAATAAATGTGATGGCATGCATAGAGAGCCAGTCCTACGGCGGCAATTACAGCGCCCATCATAAATTTCGCCAGCAAATTTTTCATTTTTTAATTTTATTTTATTAATAACATTCTTTTTACCGCCTGTTTTGAACCGGCTGTCAATTTATAGAAATAAACGCCGCTGGCAACTTTATTGCCGAAGTTATCGTCTCCACGCCAAATCAGGTTGTAATTGCCCGGTTGCAGTTCTTTTGAAATTAACGTTTTAATTTCTTTACCCAGGACATCATAAATAGTAAGCGTCACAAAATCGTTCCTGTCGATTTCAAAACGGATTGAAGTTTCCGGATTAAATGGATTGGGATAATTCTGATATAATTGGAAATCGTATTTCAATTCTTCGCTTTCTTCGACCGCCGTAATATTGTCGACAGTTTTAAATACGCCCACGGAAGAATAATCGGAAACCATTCCCTCTTTTGTCCTGGATACTACTCGCCAGTAATATGTATTGCCGGGGTACAAACCGTTAATCTCAACGAACGGTTTTTCGAGTCCGCCCACTATATTCCTATTTTCGAATTCATCGTCTACGGAGTACTCAACGTCGTAAGTCAGCTCCGATTCGCTTTCGGTGGGAATGACCCAGGATAAAACGGCAGACGAAGAAGATACAGGCTGAGCGTGATTCGGAGAGCCGATTAAAGGCACAACGGCAAAGGCTCCCGCGTCGGTTGTAAATGCAGCGATGGAAGACCAGGCTGACTCGGAGCCAGGCGAACCCGCAACTTTTGCTCTTACCTGCCAGTAATATGTCGTTCCCGCGGATAATCCCGACAGCGCAAAAAAATTATTATTCAAATCCGAAACAGTCGTCGGATTAAATAATTGTCCGCCGCCGTCCAGAGTTGTCGAATACCGTAAATCGTAATTTAGCGTATAAGCCGACGAAGCATACCAGTATAATGTAGGCGACAAAGTGTAAACAATGGCGCCTCCTACGGGATAAGTTTGCGTAGGCACCGGAGCGCCTGTGGATGCATAAGACGGTATATTAAATGATTCTACGGACGACCACGAAGACGGAGTTCCCGCGTCCCCTATTTTCGAACGGACTCGCCAATAATAAGTTCCTCCGCTCAATCCCGACGGCAGCACGTAATAAAGATTATCAATCCAACCGGAATTGCCCAACGGCGCGTCGTTTAAATCTGAATCGTCATCCCACTCAACGTAATATTTCAATCCGTCGACATAAGAAGTTATATACCAGTAAAGAGTAGGAGGATTGATGTAAGAATCGCTTCCGCTTACAGGCCAGGAAGGAACAGGTACCGGAGCCGACGCCGGAGTAGAGCTGTAGATTTCAAAGCTTTCTTCGCCGCTTGTAACTACATTAGAAGCAAATGAATTCGATGTTGAAGCGTCCACAACATAGTAATAAGTATTGCCCGGAGTTAAATTCGTAAGCGTCAAATATAAATTACTCGTAACGCTGCTCGTGCCCGTATAACTGCCCGACGACGTACCGTAACGGACACGGTAATATAAACCGGGATAATATGAATTTACGTACCAATAAATTGTAGGGCTTTGAGTATATACCATAACCCCGTCAGCGGGATAAGTCGCTACGGGAGTTGGGACTGATTGAGTCGTAAATTCCCAAACGTCCGAATAACTTATTACGATACCCGTATTTGTCTTGCCCGTAATTCTCCATTTATATAATTGTCCAGGCGTCAGAGATGAAGCGTCGTACGAATAAAAAGTCCCCGTTAAATCCGACGCCACGCTCATAGGCGAAGAAAAATCCGTATCGTCGTCAATTTCCAGATCGAATTTCATACCATACTTTGTTGAGTACCAGCTGAAGTATATTGTTTGCAAATTGAGAGTTGAAGAATTGGCTGGAAGTGTCGGAACCGGAATATACGGCGCGGCTTTAATTATATCTCTGCCGTTCGTGGTTCTGCCCGCATTCGAAGTCATTATAATTTCGCCGTTCGGACCCTGAAAATGCGAACCGACAAAATTCCATTGCCCGCTGCCACCGTTATAGAGCGAACCTGTCAAGTCCATTAAAAAATTGCCTGCTTTATCATAAATATGAACGTCTTTCGTAGACATCACTGTTACCGCTATATACTCATTGTCTCTGCCTGTCCAGTATCCCCAGTAACTGTCGGCAATCGGCGTAAAATCCTGGTCTTTAACCCAAGCGGTGCCGTTATAAGTTAAAGTATGCGTAGTATTAACAGGCTCGGCTGCGGTTTCTCCGGACCAATAAAGTATAACCGTGCCGTCCTCGTTTGAAATCGGTTCGTATTCCTTGTAGTCTGCCGTATTAGTAATATTGGTTCTTGCAGCGCCGTCCCATATGAAAAGGTCGGCTCCGCCTCCGGCGCCGTAATCCCAAAAAATAATCGATGTTGTACTGGAGCCGAGGAAATCCGGATTAGTCACATCGTCGCTTCCGGAAGGTTCATAAACGGCTGTCGTCAAACCGGAAGAGAGCTCGTATTTTAGAACGCGATTGTTAGTGGTTGCGTTTCTTTCCACATAACCTACAAAAGAACCGTCGTCGCTCCAGAACGGATTGCCGTATGTGGGTCCGTTAGTATTATCCGAATTGCCGGCAGATATAACGGTTTCCCCGCTGCCGTCCGTATTCATAAGCACTATTTCAACTCGTCTTATAGGACCTTCGTAATAATACTTTTGCGCTGCAATTTTCGAACCGTCCGGACTCAACCCTGCTTGTGTGTAATAAACATTCTCAGGCGCGGTAACAATTGTATCGAATGTGTAGTATTGATTGCTGAATTGAGGCGAGCCGTAACTGTTGACCGAACGCAAAGATTTTTTTATCGAACTGTTTGATTCAATCGGCTGGTTATGCGTATTTACCTTATTATTCTGCGCCGCTAATAGAACAGACAGAATAAAAAAGAGGACAATGCTCTTTTTCATTTGCACCCTCTGTCTCTTTATTTATTAAATTATTTTTATTACCCTTTCGTCAATAACCCGGAACCATATGAGTAAAGGTAATATTTCTTCGGCTGGTGTAACAAACGTAAAACTAATTATACATAATGTCAAGAAAATATTTTAAATATTACATAGCAATTAAACTATTTAGATATATTCCAATTAGATTAGTTTTATAACAACGTTACCTCGCTTGTGACCTTTGTCCACATAGTCGTGTGCGGCTCTGATTTGTTGGATATCGTATTCCTTGTCGATTAACGGTTTAAGTTTGCCGGTCGTCATCAATTTATTAACGAAATCCATATCGCGCAGCTTCTCCTTTGCCGATCTTAAACCCGTAAAAGCAATTATAGCTTTTTTGCCGCCGATAAAACGCGTGTACAATTTTTGCCAAAGAATTGCGGGAGTTACAACCGTAGTAAGATACCTGCCGTTTTTCTTCAAATACATTTTAGTTTTTCCGAATGACGTTTTCCCTACCGCGTCGAAAATTATATCGTATTTTTTCAGCTGCCCGGAGATTTCCGGCGAAGTATAATCGAACGCATAATCGGCTCCGAGAGATTTTACGAGTTCGAAGTTCCGGGGACTGCATAGCGCGGTCACTTCGCAATCATAAAACTTAGCAAGTTGAACAGCAAAAGAACCGATACTCCCCGAAGCGCCGTTTATTAACACTTGCATTCCTTTTTCAATTTTGCCTTCGTCCCTTAAAAACGGAAGAGCGGTAAGAGCGCCGTATGAAGCAGCAGCCAGGTCAAATGAGACGCCCCCGGGAATTAACGAAACGGCATCGTTCCGGTTGACTTTTATATACTCCGCGTATGCGCCGAATCCGTCCGGCGCGCCTCCCCATACTTTGTCCCCTTTGTTAAAACTTGTTACCGATTTTCCGGTTTCTTCCACAACGCCCGAGAACTCGCCGCCCAAAACATTTTTTTTCGGTTTGAATGCTCCGGTAAAAAGTCTCGCAAAAAACGAGTCGCCCTTTCTAAATGTCGAATCGACTGTTGTTGCCGTTGTGTAATGAATCTTTATCAATAATTCATCTTCGTTAACTACTGGCTTTTCGATTTCCGCAATATGCAGCACATCCGGATCGCCGTACTCATTGTTAATAACAGCTTTCATTTTTCCTCGCTTTATTTTAAAGAACATACTTGCGTCTGTAATAATTCACTGTACACAAATATTTATTTTTATTGATATTTTTGAATGATTATCCAATATTTGCAGAAATTTAAAATTACAACTGAGGACGATAAATGATTCCTAACAATTCCGGAAGAGAACAATGGGGCAGCCGTGCGGGCTTTATATTGGCTGCGGCGGGCTCGGCTGTCGGTTTGGGCAATATTTGGCGATTTCCTTACCTTGCCGGCGAAAACGGCGGCGCCGCTTTTATATTTGTCTATATTTTATGCGTCTTGCTTATCGGCATACCGGTTTTAATAGCCGAAGTGCTTATCGGCAGAAGCGCTCATAAAAATCCCGTAGGGTCATTTAAGTCCTTACACCCTTCTCCGTTCTGGCATTCCGTAGGAGGAATCGGCGTGATAGCTGGCTTTGTTATTCTTTCGTTCTATACTGTTGTAGCCGGATGGACGCTCGGTTACATTTACGAAGCGATTAACGGCAACTTACTCCAATACAGCTTGCCCGATATAGCTCAATCTCATTTTTCAGACCTGCTGGCTGACGCTTATTGGAATGTGGGATTGCTTACGGCTTTTATGCTTCTGACAATGGGAATTGTTTATTTCGGAGTTCAGAAAGGAATCGAACGCGGCAGCAAAATCATGATGCCGATGCTCTTTATTTTACTTCTGGTATTAATGATAAGAGGACTAACTTTGGACGGCGCTTCGAAAGGATTGGAGTATCTTTTCAATCCCGACTGGTCTAAAATCACTACCGGGGTTGTATTGGCTGCAATGGGACAGGCGTTCTTTTCGATGAGTTTGGGAATGGGAGCCATGCTTACGTACGGAAGCTATATGTCTATGAAGGATAATCTTCCCGCCGCTTCAATTTGGATTGCGACATTAGATGCATTAATTGCAATCATAGCGGGTATCAGCATTTTTACTGTTGTATTTGCAACGGGTCAAAATCCAGATGTAGGACCGAGTCTCATATTCAGAACACTCCCCGTTGTTTTTACAAAAATACCAGGAGGATTCTATTTTTCAATTCTGTTTTTTATAGCTCTCACATTGGCGGCTCTTACTTCCACGGTTTCATTGCTCGAAGTGGTTACAGCCTATTTTGTAGACGAAAAAGGCTGGAGCCGTAGAAAAGCTGTCGTGGTATTCGGGTTTGCCGCTTTGCTGCTCGGCGTGCCAAGCGCACTGTCTTTTAATATACTTGCAGACTTTAAATTCGGAGAATTCACTTTCTTCGATTTGTCGGAATTTTTATCGTCGAATTTGCTTCTGCCTCTCGGAGGATTTTTCATTTCAATTTTCGTCGGCTGGGTATGGGGCTTCGATAAGGTAAAAAATGAAATCAGACAGGGAGCCGAATCACTCTTCGATAAATATCCGTGGATGCTGAATTACTGGAAATTCATTCTTCGATTTGTCGCTCCGGTATTGATTATCGTAATTTTACTCAGTTCCATTGGAATCATCTAAAAAAGGGGTTAAAATGAAAAAATCGACCGCCGGATTAATCGGCATTGCTATAATATTTACCGTTTTAATAATAGGAGGCGTCCCCTTCTTCAACAGCGTATGGACTTTTCCCGGCAATTTCGAAAGCATAAAAAATTTCCCTTCGCCCGACGTACCTCTCGGTTCAATTCCTTTTATGTTGATTGCGCTGCTGGGCACGGGAATTTTTATAACAATAAAACTGAAATTTCCTCAAATCCGTTATTTCTGGCACGGAATAAAAGTTACCGCCGGAATATACGACGATCCGAAAGACAGCGGGGATTTGAATCACTTCAGAGCTCTTTCTACTGCAATCTCTGCAACTGTCGGTATAGGAAATATTGCCGGAGTGGCAACGGCAATTTATTACGGCGGTCCCGGCGCGCTTTTCTGGATGTGGGTGACGGGCATATTCGGAACCGCATTGAAATTTTCTGAAGTTTCTCTAGCTCATAAATATCGCGAAATTTTGCCCGACGGCTCGATTGCGGGCGGTCCGATGTATACAATCGAAAAAGGACTCGGACCGAAATGGAAATGGCTGGCAATTATGTTTGCATGTTTTGCGGTAATCTGTTCGTTTGCAACAGGCAACGCAATCCAGGCGTTTACGCTTTCAGACCAGATCTATTCTGAAGTAACTCAAGTTGTCGGCACGAACAATTTCTGGACAATCAAACATCAGATTTTCACGGGCTTTGCAGTTTCTTGGCAGCAGGTTATAAACGGACTGGTTCTTTCCTCAATTGTAGCATTGGTAATTATCGGCGGCATTAAAAGAATCGGAAGGGTTACAAGCATTCTCTCGCCTTTCATGGCTGTGTTTTATATAATTGCAACGCTGGCAATAATCATTGCAAATATCGGCTCGTTAATTCCGAGTTTTGAATTAATAATAGAAATGGCGTTCAATCCGCCGGCAAAAATAGCGGGAGCCGCCGGCGGCACATTTCTAGTAATGCTGAACACCGTACTGTGGGGAATCAAGAGAGGCTTATATTCGAACGAGTCCGGTCAGGGAAGCGCTCCGATTGCGCATTCTGCCGCAAAAACCAAATACGGAGTACGCGAAGGCACGGTTGCGCTGCTTGAACCTTACATCGATACTCTTACAATTTGCACGTTGACCGGCTTGGTTATTATTATTACGGGAGCCTGGTATCATACCGAATTTTACAAACTCCGCATCGATCCGAATTATACTGACCAAATTTACAACGCAAGCATTTTGACTTCATACGCATTTAAAATCGGATTAAGCTGGCTGTTCGATTACGGAGATAAAATCGTAACGCTTGCGGTTCTGCTCTTTGCTACTTCGACTATAATAAGCTGGTCTTATTACGGAGACAGAGCCACATATTATTTGTTTGGAGATAAAGCGATATTACCATACAAGTGGGTTTTTGTACTTTTTGTTTTTATCGGCTCGATTGCCGAACTCGAAGCGGTTTGGGCCTTCGGAGACGCTGCGCTCGGATTTATGACAGCGCCGAATCTTTTATCGATAATTTTACTTTCGGGCGTTCTTAAAAACGACGTGCGGGAGTACTTTTCAATGAATCACATACCGTATAAAAAATTGAAGAAAGACGGGAAAGATTAAAGAAAAAAGGCTGCCTTTGGGCAGCCTTTTTTTAACCGAAGAAAGTTTCGGCAACTTTATATAATTCGAGGTCGACTGTTTTGAGTTCGCCTACGGCTTCTTCCAGTTTAACGGCAACTATATCTTTTCCTTTCAAAGCCGCCATATAACCGAATTCGCCTTTGTGCACCAGATCTGCTGCAAATACGCCGAGACGCGTTCCGAGTACGCGATCGAAAGCAGTCGGGCTTCCGCCTCTCTGGATATATCCCAATACCGTTGCTCTTGTTTCGAATCCTGTTCTCTTTTCGATTTCTTCTGCAATAACGTTTCCGATACCGCCGAGTTTTACGTGCCCGAATGCATCGACTTCCATACTGCTGAGAACGAACGAACCGTCTTTATCGACATTATTTTCGGTTTTCAATTTGGCGCCTTCGGATACAACGACTATACTGAAATTCTTTCCTCTGGCGTGTCTTTTCGTAATTACGTCGCATACTTCGTCGAGATCAAACGGTTTTTCGGGAATCAGGATAACGTCGGCTCCGCCAGCGATACCGGCGTGAACCGCAATCCATCCCGCATGGCGTCCCATTACTTCGACTACCATTACTCTGTTATGAGCTTCGGCAGTGGTATGAAGTCTGTCGATAGCTTCCGTTGCAATATTTACTGCGGTATCGAAACCGAAAGTATAATCGGTTGCGTTCAAATCGTTGTCGATGGTTTTGGGAACACCGACAACTTTAACTCCGCCTTTGTAAAGTTTCGACGCGACGCCTAAAGTATCTTCGCCTCCGATTGCAACGAGGCAATCGATTCCGGCGTCTTTCATATTTTGCTTAACTTTTTCTTCGCCGTTTTCAACTTTATAAACGTTTGTGCGGGAAGTGCCTAAAATCGTACCGCCGCGAGGAAGAATACCTGAAATGGCGTCGAGATCGAGCGTCATAAAATTATTTTCGAGTATGCCGCGCCATCCTTCGCGGATACCGATTACTTCGTGACCATTTTGCAGAGATTTTCTTACTACCGCTCTGATTACGGCATTGAGACCGGGGCAGTCGCCGCCCCCTGTTAAAATACCTATCTTCATTTACTTCTCCGTTTATTTTTTTTAGATGAGCTTCAAATTCGCAAATTTAGTCAACAGATTTTTCGTGCCGTGATTTTCAAATGCAATAGTCACCTTTTGAGTGTCTCCAGAGCCGGTAATGGTAAGTATTTTGCCGACGCCGAAGATGGCGTGCGAAACTTTACTGCCGACTCTCAGCGAACGACGTTCCTGGTCGAAATCGTCGTAGCTTTCCTGATAATATTCATCAATATTTTCTTTTTTCTTTCTGCCGGCTCTTCTGCTGCCGGGACCGTTAACTTCGACATAGGTAGCTTCGTCGAGTTCTTCGATAAAACGCGATCGGCTCTGATATGCCACCTCGCCGAAACGGTATCTCGATCTGGCATACGTAAGAAAGACTTTCTGTTGCGCCCTTGTGAGGGCAACGTAAAAGAGTCTTCTTTCTTCTTCGATTTTCGAATCCGAATCGAAACGGGGACTCAGCGGGAAAATATCCTCTTCAAGTCCCGTAATAAATACCACAGGAAATTCCAATCCTTTTGCCGAATGGACTGTCATAAGAGTAACGGCATTGGCTTTTTCGTCGTACTGGTCGATACCGGCAACCAGCGAAACCTCAGCCAGAAATTCGTCCAACGTGCCTTTCGGATTTTCCTGATTGTATTCCTGAATGGCTCTCAGCAGTTCCTGAATGTTGTCGTATCTTGCCATCGATTCGGGTGTGTTTTCTTCTTTGTACATTTTCAGGATGCCGAGCTCGTCCACGAGAGCTGAAGTCAATTCGCTTATCGAAAGCTTATCTTTTAATTCGATATACTTATCGAGCATCAGCTTGAATTGCTTGACGTTCTTCTGAATTCTCTCCTTAACTTCAATAACTTCGAAAACTCGCGCCATTGTCGTAAAGAGAGAAATATTCAGACGCCGCGCGAATGCTATCATTTTAGATATCGAAGTATTTCCTATTCCCCTCTGCGGGAAATTCATTATGCGAAGCAGGCTTTCTTCGTCGTCCTGATTCGAAAGAACTCTCAGATAAGCAAGTACGTCTTTGACTTCCTTACGCCTGTAAAATTCCACGCCGCCGATTATCTTATACGGAATTTTCTCGCGGCGGAGCGCGTCTTCCAGCGCTCTCGACTGAGAATTCAAGCGATATAGAATCGCAATGTCGTTTAGCGAAAGCTTACGATTCGTAACTTCCTTTTTTATGCGTTTGGCAATCTGAAGGGCTTCGTCTTTTTCGTCCGAAGCGCGAATGATTGTCAATTGCTCGCCGTTGTTATTTTCAGTCCATAAAGTTTTGGCAATCTGCTCCGTGTTATTTTTTATCACAGAATCTGCAGCAGCAAGAATCATCTTCGTCGATCTGTAATTTTGCTCCAGACGGAATATTTGTGCGTTTTTGAAATCCTTTTTGAAATTGAGCATATTTTTAATTTCCGCTCCGCGCCAGCTGTAAATGCTCTGAGCGTCGTCGCCTACAACGCAAATTTTGTTCCGGGCAGGACTCAAAATTTTGATCAGTTCGTACTGAGCTTTGTTCGTATCCTGATATTCATCCACAAGAATATACTTGAACATTTTTTTGTACTTGCTCAACACCTTGGGATTATTTGTAAAGAGTTCAATCGGTTTCAAAAGGAGGTCGTCAAAATCCATCGCATTATTCAGGAATAAACGGTTTTGATATTCTTTATAGACTTCGAGGAATTTCCTGTCGGCTGTAGAAGACGACATCTCTTTTTCGTAATCTTCCGGCAGAATCATCTGATTTTTCAGATAACTGATTTTGTGCTGAACGCCGTTTGGGGTAAGATTTTCGAGATTGATATTGAGGTCCTGCATTACGTTGGAAACCAGAGATACGGAATCCTCGCGGTCGTAAATCGAAAAGTTGGGACGGTAGTTGATATGTTTCGATTCCGCTCTCAAAATACGCGCAAAAATAGAGTGAAACGTGCCCATCCAGAGCTTTTCGGCTTTTTTGCCGATCATTGCTTTAATGCGCTCTTTCATTTCTCTGGCGGCTTTATTTGTAAAAGTAAGCGCCAGAATCGATTCGGGGTCCATCCCTTTTTCGATTAAATAGGCAATTTTATAGGTCAAAACCCGGGTTTTGCCCGAGCCTGCGCCCGCCACAACCATGTGCGGACCCGAATTGTACTCGACAGTTTTACGCTGTTCTTCATTTAAATCATTTAGAAATTTCATAGGAATTGTGTGTTTTTTAAGTTGCAAATTTACGAAATTAGGAGCGGTTAATCAATTTTCGGAGGGCTTTATAAAGTAAAAATTTAAAAAAGCATTGCGCTACATTTTGCCGACAAATTAGGCTGACGCCGTAACTGCTTTTAATATATTAAGTTATATTGAGGTTTCTTCTTAAATAATTAATTTGCCGTCCTTCATAATAATCTTATCGTCGAGCCATACGGTCGGCTTCTTTATCAATCCGTCGAGGTGAATCGGAACGTTTACATTGCCGCCCATTGTTTTATTGTCGCCCAGCGCAATATGAACCGTGCCTTTAACTTTTTCGTCTTCGAGCAAATTTCCGCTCAATTTCACTTTATCGTTGGTTCCTATTCCGAATTCGGCAATGTTTCTGGCTAATTTTCCGTATTTATTGAGTATTTTTTCGAGCTTTTTAGCCTGCGAACCGCCGCTTATTTTTGTTGCAAAGCCGTCTTTTACTTCGATTTTAATCGGTTTATTTTTAACGACGCCAATTCCCGACATAGAACCGTCAACCACAAATACTCCGTTGGACGTACCTTCCAGAGGCGCTATAAAAGCTTCGCCTGTTGGCAGATTGCCGCCCTCGCCTTTTTTATGAAACAAACCTTTACTGGCGATTGCTTTCCGTCCTTTGATTTCGAAAGAAATGTCGGTGCCGTTTGGAGCAGTAACCCGAACTTTCTTGGCTTTGTCGAGCTTTTTGGCAAGTTTAATGGTAAGTTCTGCAATTTTTTTGTAGTCGGCGTTCAAACCTCGTATCATTACGTCTTCGGTAATGCCGGGGAAAGTCGCAATTCGGACACCTTTTGCGGATGCGGCTCTTCTGGCGTTTGTATGAGTCAATGATTTGTCCGTCGGGCATAGTACTACGTCGAACATTTTCATCAATTCCGCGACTTGATCGGGTGGTTCCTCTCCGTGCATTTCGCCCGATTTCATTTCCAGATAAATCGAGCTGTGCCCCAATCTCAAAGCATTTTGATAAAGAGCATATCCGATTTTTTTCTTCTTTTCATCGGTTATAATCAAAACCGATTCTTTCGGTTTGGCGCCCATGCAATCGCGGACGGCTATAACTGCGGCTTTGTCGAGTTTTGTCATTTTCATAATGTTTCCTTAAAGCGGGAATCCTACATTGATTTGAAGAGTTGCGGAAAATGTTTTTTTATTAATTATTTCATTAGTCGAGTTTGTTACGGGAATCGATAATTTATTGTCCCCGTCGTATAATTGTTCCAATTCCAAAAAATTGTAACCGGCTGTGGCTTCGAGACTTATATAATCGGGAATAAGGTGGATTATCAATCCCGAGCCTAGGAAGTAACCGATTTTGGTTTCGTCCGAAGTAAATTTATAGAGGTCAACGGTTGCGCTGTTTTGTTCAATGAGGTTAATCTTAAACTCGGGGGAATAAAAATTTAAATGCCCTTCAACCAATTTCAAGTCGAGGAATGAAAAAACCGGAATTCCGATGTCCATTCCGACTCCCCAATTATTCATCGACAATTCGTAACGCTCGGAATTCAAAACGCTAATTTTGTATTCGTGCGTTTCTTTAAGAAATTGATAATATCCTTTGGCGCTGATAAAAATGCTGGAAAATTTTGCTCTGAAAATGTTAGCGCCGATTCTGTATCCCGTCGATCTCTTAAAATCGATATTCGGAACAAGCCCTTCGGCGGGATCGGCTGTTATTTTGTATGTGTTCACAAATTCGTTTATAGCCGGAGCTTCGTAATAATGGTGCGTAAAACCGGCGTAGAAACCGCTCAAACCAAGGCAGCCGAACCCGAATGTTTGAGCATTAACTCCGTTTACGGAAAAAGCTAGTAAAACGATTGCGATTAATGACTTTATTTTCATATATCCGAAAACTTTTTCAAATACAATTTACTAAAAAAGAATACAAATAAAACATTTATTCGGGCTTGGCGTCGAGCTGCCGCTGACTTTTTTTCAGCATGTAAGCAAACACGAGTCCGAAAAATCCGAGCGTCGAGAAAATCCACATTCCGGTATTATAGCCCGCGGGATTAGAAGCGCTCGCACCCGAAATGTCGTTTGCGTAACCGATAATAATATTAAAAGCGAACAAACCGATATTCTGAATCATGGTCATTAAGCCGTATGCAGTACCGAGTTTAGAGTTATCGACAATCAAAGCAACCGACGGCCACATTACAGCCGGCACAAGCGAAAATGCAATTCCCATCATCGACATCGGAAGTATCAGATAGATCGGAATCGCAGCGTCAATATCGAAGAATGAAATCGTCAAACGAATAAAATCGCCGTCAGTCATTACGTCGGGCTTGCCCGCTTTATAAGCCATCATTAAATAAACCGGAATAATAAGCAGAGAGCCGAACATCATCAGCCAAGAGCGTTTCCCGATTTTATCGGCAAGCAATCCGAAGAGAGGGGTAAAAATCATTGCCGCAAGAGTCAATATACTCGAAAGGTTGCCGCCCACTTCCCTCGTTGTGCCGTGCGCATCCTGGAAAAATTTGATTGCAAAAGTCTGAAACGGAAACATTGCCGAATAAAACGTCACGCAAAGCGCGGTAATATACCAGAAGGCTTTCGGAAACGTGAAAACTTCTTTCAATACGACTTTTTCCTGTTGTCCTTCGGCGGGAAGGTCGAATTTCCTCGAACCGATTACGTCGAGAAGATAGTAAAGCCCTATAGTAACAACCGCAAAGACTCCCGCAGCGACAGTAATCAGCAGCGGCGACTGCCAATACTCGTAAAAACTTTTTCCCCAGGTGGGCGAATTAAGAGCAAGAAAAGAGCCGAGCCGCGCAACAGTCAGATTCAATCCGAAAGCCAGCGACAATTCCTTGCCTTTAAACCAACGTGCAATTATTGTAGTTATGGCGACAATCATCGATTCGGCTCCGAGTCCGAATATTAACCTGCCGAGCGCCATAATATAGAGATTGCCGGTCAAAGCAGTTACTATCGAACCGATCATAACAAGCGACGTAAAAATAAGCACCGATATTCTCGTGCCGATTTTATCTATAATAATTCCGCCGATGAGCACCATTATAATGTTGGGAAAACTATAGATCCCTTGCAGAAGTCCGATATCGGAGTCGGTAAACTTTAGCTGCTTTACCAGTAAATCAGCCAGAGGACTTATGCTGTCGTAGATATAGTAATTGCCGAACATCGCCAGACTGATTAAAAGCAAGATAGTCCATCTGAACAGAAACGTCGGTTGAGGCTTTTTAATCGTATTGTTCATATACAAAAACCCGATTATTCGAAAATATAACGCATGGGAAGCCCGGTGAATATCAGGCTTCCCATACGAGTAAAACAATTATTTTGAAGGTATGGCTTTAAGAGTATTAACCAGAATATCCCAGAACTTTTGCACCGTACTGATTTGGACTTTTTCGTCGGGCGAGTGAGCTCCCTGTATTGTGGGTCCCAACGATATCATGTCGATATGCGGAAATTTTTCTTTGATAATGCCGCATTCCAGTCCCGCGTGAATAGCTTTAATTTCCGGCTCGGCTCCATACATATGTTTGTATACGCCTTTCATAATTTTCAAAATCGGAGAATTGATATCGGGTTTCCATCCGGGATAACCTTCGCCGAAATTAACTTTTGCTTTTGCCAATTTGAATACGGCGGCAATTGCGTCCGAAATTTCGTACTTTTCGGATTCCACAGAGCTTCTTTGACTTGTGATTACTTCGACGCTGTTTTGTTTTGTTACAACAACTGCAAGGTTGGAAGAGGTTTCGACCAATCCTTCGATGTCTGCGCTCATTTTAATTACGCCGTTTTGAATTCCAAAGAGAGACGCTATAATTTTATCGGACGCGGCTTTGTCGATTACTTTTGCGCGCGACTGCACTTTTTTGGCAATCACCTGCAAAGAAGGTTCTACCGTTGCCAGTTCCGCCTGAACCGCGGATTCGAATTTCGAAACAGTATCGAGAACATCGAGATAATTTTTCTTTGGAATTCTTATCAGCGCGAAAGCTTCTCTTGGAATTGCATTGTGTTTGCTTCCGCCGTTGATCTTCGACAATGTAATGCCGAATTTTTCATTCAGATTATAGAGCAAACGGGCCATCAATTTAATTGCATTTCCCCTGCCGCTTGCAATATCGAGTCCCGAATGTCCGCCTTTTAATCCTGTAATCGAAACTTCGAGCGGTACTGTATTTTCTTTATACGGGGTTGTTTTCGTTTTGAATTCTGCAAATGTATTTTGTCCGCCCGCGCAGCCGATATAAAAAGCGCCGTCTTCTTCCGAATCGAGATTAATCATAATATCGGCTTTCAAAAATCCGGATTCAAGAGCCTGAGCGCCGTTTAATCCGGTTTCCTCGTCGAGTGTAAAAAGAGCTTCGATCGGACCGTGTTCCAGGTCTTTCGATTCAAGAATAGCCAGAGCCGCAGCTACGCCGATGCCGTTATCGGAACCAAGAGTAGTGCCTTTGGCTTTTACCCAGTCGCCGTCTACGTATGCCTGAATAGGGTCTTTGTCGAAGTTGTGTTTAACGTCGTTGTTTTTTTCCGGCACCATATCGAGGTGTCCCTGAAATGCGACCGTCATTAAATTTTCTTTGCCGGGAGTGGCGGGTTTCCTAACTACAATATTTCCGAATTTGTCGACGCTGTAGTCGAGCGAATTTTTCCTGGCAAAATCTATTATATATTCGGCAACAAGCTTTTCGTTTCTCGACGGATGCGGTCTCTTGCAAATTTCTTCGAAATGTTTCCATAACAATTCGGGTTTAAGATTACCGAGTGTGTTGCTCATAATTTTTCTCCTTCTATTTCCTTAAAAGAAATAATTTTTTCCATATACAACCGCGTCAGAAACCGGGTCAAACGTTCTTCAACGGGCTCGATTTTTTCGCCGAATTTATTTCTGAGTCGATTGCACAATTCGCCTACGCTGGTATTGCCGTCAATTTCGAGCCACGAAGCCGAACCGAGTTCGTCGAGCTTCAGTTTTATATATTTTGATTTCATTCTCGGCGCTATAAATTTAACGGCAAACGCGCTTGTAAATTTGGGAATCAGTAAAGTAACCAGATTACCCTCCTGTTCGTGTTCGACTTTTCTGACCGGCGTCAGATCGAGATAATTTTTGTCTTTTAATATTTTTCTTCTTCTGAAAAAATCCATAACATTCCGCAGAATATAAAAGAAAGCTGCCCCTTTCGGAAAGGAGCAGCTCTTATTGTTTTATAATATCATTAAACCGGAACCGAAGGAGACGCCGGATCTTCCGGCTTACCTGCATTTTTAATCGGAATTCTTACGAGCAGATACGCGATAAACAACAGTACCGCCAAACTGATAATGAACGTAGGTTCTTTGAAGATTTCGAGGAGCGGCACTTCCCAGAATGCGAAGCCCGCAAAGAGCAGTCCGATTAGCGCTTCGCCCGCAATTAAACCGGCGGCAAGCAGAATTCCGACATTTTCGACTCTCGATTTCTGAGCGTCGTTGAAATTATGCTTGGCGGAAATTCTTTCGACGATTCCTTTTATAAGACCGCCCACAAAAATTGCGAATGTGGTTCCCAACGGAAGGTACATACCGACGCTGACAAGCATGGGACTTTTAACGTTCATCATAATAAAACCGACGCCCATGAGCATTCCGGTAAAAATCAAAATCCATTCCATTTGACCGGCAACGATACCTTTCGACAGAATAGCCATCAAACTTGCCTGCGGTGCCGGGAGCGCGTCGCCGCCGAATCCCATTCCGCCCGATTTGATATCGCCTTCATGCAGAATGAAAAGAGGGATAAACATAACAGCCGAAGCAATTACAACACCGATAATGTCGCCGAGCTGCATTTTCCAGGGAGTACCTCCGAGTATATGACCGGCTTTAAGGTCTTGAAGCATTTCCCCAGCCACTGCTGCCGATACGCATACTACCGCTGCGACTCCAAGTACTGCAGCGACGCCCTGAGTTCCTTTCATTCCCAATGCAACCATTAATACAGCCGCTACTACCAGAGTCGATAATGTCAATCCGCTGATCGGATTGTTGCTCGATCCGATTATTCCGACAAGATAACCCGATACGGCTGCAAAAAAGAATCCTGCAATTATCATTACTACGGTAGCCACAAATGCGGCGAAAATATCCTGTGCAAAGAAGTTATAGATAAAGAAAGTAGCGACTGCGGTTAAGCCGATACCGCCGAGTATAGTAGTAAAGCTAAGGTCTTTTTCGGTACGGATTTCAGTCACTTCACCGGTAGCCGCTTTTTTAACGTCGCTAACCGACCTGCCGATACCGGTAATAAGACTGTTTCTCATTTTCCATAATGTATATGCTGCGCCCACGAGCATACCTCCAATTGCGATTGGACGCACGTAATCTTTCCAAACCTGCACGAGCATATCAGTCGTATCCATCGAAGTATCGCCTGCGGCAGTATACTTGAAATATGCAATAATCGGGGCGAGCAATCCCCATGCGATTACTCCGCCGCTGAAGTTCAATGCGGCAAGACGGGGACCGATAATATATCCGACGCCCATATAAGCTGGGCTGACTTCGGGCGAACGGAACAGAATGCTTCCTTTGCCGAAGTGTAAAACTTTGTCGTACGAAAAAGCGAACAATTTAAATTTTCCGAGCATCTGAATAACAGCTCCTATGCCCATAGCGCTGAATAAATATTTCGAGCCTGCGGTGCCGTTACGACCGGCTTTATGAATTTCCGCAGCTGCGACCGATTCGGGGAAAGGAAGTTCAACATCTTCCACCATAACCCGTCGCAAAAGAGCTACAAACATTATACCGAGTATACCGCCGGCAACCATTATTGCCGTTGAAATCGCATAATGACCCGGAGTAAAAAAAGGATCCCAAATTCCGGCAATAAAAAACGCCGGTAAAGTGAATATTGCGCCTGCCGCTATCGATTCTCCGATTGAACCGACAGTACGGGCAAAATTCTCTTCGAGTATGGTGCCTTTCATTAATTTCAATAACGCCATTCCTATTACCGCCGCCGGATAGGTGGCAGCAATTGTCATACCGGCTTTAAGACCCAAATACGCATTGGCGGCTCCGAGCACAACTGCCATTAGCAATCCGATAATCAGAGCACGCGCGGTAAATTCCGCCATATTTGTTTCCGGCGAGACGAATGGGACAAATCGTTTTTGTTCCGACATGCCGTTCTCCTGTTTATGGTATTAATAATTTGATAATCGTTCGACTAATATAACATTGATATGATAGACGAGCAAACATTTTATACTCATATCTTCTTCTTATTCATTCCTATATGACAAATTGCAAAGTCGTATTTTACGGGATCGTACGGATTGAATTTTTTCAGATTCCCGGTTATTTCTTCCGCCATTTTCCAATTGATTATCTTCCTGCGAGTAAGTCCGAGACTTTTGCTTATTCTTGCCACGTGAGTATCGACGGGAATTACGAGTTTATCCGTCCCGATCTCATGCCACAGCCCGAAATCGATATTGTCTTTTCTGACCATCCATCTTAAAAACAAATTCATTCTCTTGCATGCGCTGCTTTTCATCGGGTCGGGCAACATGAATTTAATCCCCGCAGTTACTTCCCCTTTTTTGCTCATTATATCGATAATATTATTTACAAAAAAAGAAATGGACGATTTCAAATTCTCTTCTTTTTCGAAGTGATAAAGCAAAAACAAATATTTCAAAGAGTCGTATTGTACGTAAATCCTGTTGAGCGCGTAAAAAAGAAGTTTAATATCGTGCGGAGTGTAAAAACGATATTTCAATTTATCGAATACTTTTGAGTTCAACGAAAAATCAAGCGTAAACTCATACGGTCTGTTTTGCATAATAGAATGGATTTCGTCGAGCGTTTTAAGTATTTGCGAAATATTTCCGTAAGCAAACAAAGACGAAACGAAAGCGGATATTTCGATGTCGCGGTAATCGGCGTACCTGTGAGGAAACAGAACCGGATCGGGAACAATTGTCTTGCCGTTGAATTGTCTGTAATGGTAGTCTAATTTTTTCTTGAGATTATCAGTCAATATTTTTCCGGTCGATTTATTGAGCGTTTCGGATTATGTCGATCATTTCTTTGACGGCTTTTTCAACGCCGACAAATACCGAGCGCGCTATTACTGCATGTCCTATGCTCACTTCGTCGATATCTTTGATTGCGACAAATTCTTTCATATTGACGTAATTCAGACCGTGCCCGGCATTAACGCCCAATCCCAATTTCTTAGCGTGTTTTGCCGCAAGTCGAATCTTATCGAGTTCGTCGAATCTTTCCTCTTCAGTGGGAGAATTGGCGTATTTGCCGGTATGAATTTCGATATAATCCGCATTTATTTCCGCAGCTGCGTTAATCTGGTCGACGTCGGGTTCAACAAAAAGCGAAACGTCGATGCCCGATTCATGCAGCCGTTTTATAGCGTCGCTCAACAGTCCGATATTGTCGATAACGTTAATTCCGCCTTCGGTCGTAAGTTCCTGTCTTTTTTCCGGAACGATAGTGGCAAGTTCCGGTTTAACGTCGCAGGCAATCTCTATTATTTCGTCTACAGCCGCCATTTCGAGGTCGAGTTTTGTCGTAATTAGTTCTCTCAACAGTCTTACGTCGCGCTCGTTTATGTGACGCCTGTCTTCCCTCAAATGGACTACGATACCGTCGACTCCGTAAAGTTCAGCCATAAGCGCAAAAGCCACCGGGTCTGGTTGAAATTCCGCTCTTGCATTTCGGAGCGTTGCAATATGATCTATATTAACGCTAAACTTCATATCATGTCCCTTTTTTTGTCTTGTCAAAATTAAAAAAAACTATTTAAAGATAAAGCGGAATCATCTTAAATAGACATAAGAGTTGCCTCTAAATGTTATGTTGTCTATGTTGAAATATAAAATTTCATTATACTGGGAGAAATCATGAGAACAATCGTAGCTCTGCCGGGGGACGGTATTGGAAAAGTAGTTTTGCCCGAAGCAATAAGATTGTTAAATGCGGCGGGATTTGCAGCCGAATATGTTTGGGGAGACATCGGATGGGAATTCTGGCGTAACGAAGGAAATCCTTTGCCACAAAGGACAATCGAGTTGATCGAAAAACACAAGATTGCACTGTTCGGAGCCATTACGAGCAAACCGAAAGATAAAGCGGCGGAAGAACTGAAACCCGAATTGCGCGACAAAGGTTTTGTTTACTTTTCCCCTATCGTAGCTCTCCGACAACATTTCAATCTCGACATTTGCATTCGTCCTTGTATCTCTTTCAAAGGCAATCCTCTGAACTTTATCCGGAAAAAAACAGACGGTTCGTACGAAGAGCCTTACGTGAATGCCGTAATATTCAGACAGAACACCGAAGGTCTTTATGCGGGAGTAGAATGGACAAATCCGCCCGAAGTAGTAAGGAAAGCATTGGAGACGCACCCGAAGATGAAAGCTTTTGCGAACGTTCCTAGCGAAGAGATGGCAATTTCCACAAGAATTGTAACCAAAAAAGCGAGCGAAAGAATTATAAGAGCCGCTTTCGAATATGCCCGTAAATATAATTACAAGAGCGTTACTTTATGCGAAAAGCCGAACGTGCTTCGCGAAACTTCCGGCATGATGCTTAAAATCGCTCGCGAAATTTCGAAAGAATATCCGGATATTCAATTATGGGATACGAATATCGACGCTCAAATGATGTGGCTTACAAAAAATCCGGAAGATTACGGAGTGATTGTGGCTGAAAATATGTTCGGAGACATTATAAGCGACGGTTTTGCCGGACTTATCGGCGGACTCGGTTTTGCCTGCAGCGCCAATATAGGCGAAAAAGTTGCCGTCTTCGAACCGACTCACGGCTCGGCTCCCAAATACGAAAAGCTGAAGCCTTCGATCGTAAATCCGATTGCAATGTTTATGAGCGCCGTAATGATGCTCGAACACATCGGCGAAAACGAGATTGCCGGCAGAATTAAAAACGCAATTGCAAAAGTAATCGAAGAAGGCAAAGTGAGAACTTACGATATGCTCAAGCTCAAAGGCGGTCCCGACGTAATCAAACAAGGAGCCGCAACCACGCAACAAATGACAGACGCGGTAATTTCGAAACTATAATAATTTTTGTAAATTAGGACATCAACTGCCATTTAAATTTCAGGTGCGTTATGAGCGGCGTCATTTTAATAGTTTTTGCAATAATCATGTTCGTTTCGGCATACCGTATCTACGGGAATTTTATTTCAAATAAATTTTCAATTGACGGGAAGCATACCACTCCTTCGCATGAAATGTACGACGGAGTCGACTATGTTCCGGCAAAACCGCCTGTTCTATTGGGACACCATTTTGCTTCGATTGCAGGAGCCGGTCCGATTGTAGGTCCTATAATCGCCGCAAGCTTCGGTTGGGCGCCCGTTTATGCGTGGATTCTGATAGGCTCTACTTTCATCGGCGGCGTCCACGATTACACGGCTTTGATCGCTTCGATACGCCACAAAGGAAAAACAATCGGACAGGTAATTGAAAATTATATCGGTCTGAGCGGCAAGAAGCTGTTTCTTATTTTTACATGGGCTACGCTTATTCTTGTAATAGCCGTCTTTACAATCATCGTATCGAATACATTTAACAGCATTCCTTCCGCCGGTACCGCGTCTATTTTATTTATCGTAATTGCAATTGCTTTCGGACTAACGTCGTACCGTAAAAAAATGCCGCTTCTTTTATCGTCTGTTGCAGGGATTGTTTTACTGGCTCTGGCGATTTATACCGGCAATCAGTTCCCGCTGCTATTGAGCAAACAAACCTGGATAATAATTTTACTTGTTTACATCTTTTTCGCGTCGGTAACTCCGGTCTGGATTTTACTGCAGCCGCGCGATTATTTGAATTCGTTTTTGCTTTATGCCTTGATGCTCGGAGGAATTGTTGGTTTGTTTTTTACAATGCCCGAAGTTCATCTTGAGCCGGTTACTAATTTCAAAATAGATAAAATCGGATATCTTTTCCCCGCTCTCTTCGTAACGGTAGCTTGCGGCGCAATAAGCGGCTTTCATTCGATTGTAAGCAGCGGCACGACGGCAAAACAACTCGACAAAGAGACCGACGCAAAACTTATCGGTTACGGCGGTATGCTCATCGAAGGCGTTCTGGCAGTGCTTGCATTATTATCCGTCGCTTCGTTGGATCAAGCCCGCTTTATACAGTTATTGAACGAGAAAGGCGCGGTTACGGCTTTTTCGACAGGCATTGCCAATTTCATCAACAACATACCTCTGCTCGGTATCGACAAAGCGCACGCATCGAGCTTTGCAGCGCTTGCCGTAGCAGCTTTTGCTCTTACTTCCCTCGACACGGCGACAAGATTAGCTCGTTATACGTTCCAGGAATTTTTTGAAACCCGCCGGCAGACAGAGAAGAACGGAATTACGTCGAACAGATACTTTGCTACTTTCGTTACCGTAATTGCAGGCGGTCTTCTTACGATGAGCGGTCAGAGTATGACTATCTGGCCCGTATTCGGCAGCGCAAATCAACTGCTTGCAGCAATCGCGCTTCTGGCTATAACCGTCTGGGTAATTAATCTCAAAATAAATTATTATTTCACTCTCATCCCGATGTTATTCATGTTTTCTGTAACGTTATCTGCCCTTGCCATGCTCTTTTACAATAACCTGCTTGTTAACAATTATTTGCTTTCAATCGTGTCGATATTTCTATTTGCTCTCGCAGTAATGCTTGCATGGCAGGCGTTTACCGTACTCAGGACCAATACCGAACCTTCAACATCAAAATAAACGATATGAAAAAAGACGAAATAATTCTTTTGTGGCCGGAAGTAAACTTAATTAAAGACCTTTCGCTCAAAGAGAAAGTGATCGAATGCTGGAAATATGCGTTGGAAAATTCCGAATTAACCGCGCAGGATTTACACGAAATTCCGTTTTCGCTTTTGATTAAGGACTGCAATATTTCATTCATCAATCACAAAAGAACGTGCGTGCAGCTTGCCGTCGATATTGCCGGGAGGATGAAAGAAAATTTCGGCGACGCGATTAATATCGACATGGACATTTTGATAGCCGGAGCAATTTTAATCGACGTCGGGAAATTATTCGAATACACCAAAAAGGACGGAAAACTCGGAACGAGCAAAGCCGGCAGTCTTTTGAGGCATCCTTTCAGCGGCGTTGCGATTGCCGACAGATTCGGGCTGCCTCCGGAAGTCCTGCACATTATAGCTTATCATTCCAAAGAAGGCGACCTGGGAAAAAGATCCGTCGAAGCGATAATTGTGCATCATGCCGACTTCGTATCTTTCGAGCCTTTTAAGAATTGAAGAATCATTAATTGCCAAGAATAGATATATTTGTAAAACAAAATTTTCCGGAGCAAGAATGCCCCAGACATTGGTCGAAAAAATCGCGCAGAAACATGCGGTAGGATTGAAACCGAATCAGAAAATTCACGCCGGCGACTACATTACAATTCGTCCCGCATACGTAATGACTCACGATAATACCGGGGCGGTTATTCCGAAATTCAAATCCATCGGAGCCGCCAAATTAGCCGATCCCCGCCAGGTTGTAATAACGCTCGACCACGATATTCAAAACAAAGACGAAAAGAATCTCAATAAATACAAGCGCATTGAAGAATTCGCAAGGGAAATGGGAGCGGATTTCTATCCCGCAGGCAGAGGCATCGGACACCAGATAATGGTCGAAGAAGGATACGCATTCCCCGGCTCTATGGTTGTGGCATCCGACAGCCATTCTAACATGTACGGCGGTATAGGATGCCTCGGAACGCCGATAGTAAGAACCGACGCCGCATCCATTTGGGCAACCGGAAAGACATGGTGGCAGGTTCCTCCAACCGTCAAAGTTGTTCTGAACGGAAAATTATCCGACGGCGTTACCGGCAAAGACGTTATTATCGCTCTGTGCGGTTATTTTAACAACGACGAAGTTTTGAATTGCGCCGTTGAATTTTCGGGCGACGGAATTAGTTGCTTGTCGGTCGACCAGAGACTTTCGATCGCTAATATGACGACCGAATGGGGAGCCGTTGCGGGAATCTTCCCTGTCGACAATATTACTTTAGAATGGCTCGAAAAAAGAATCGATTACATCGAAAAGAGAGGTCCCGAAGGCGTGCCTTCCGACGCCGACGGTAACGGTAAAAATCCGAGATTGAACAGAGAAAGACTTAACGAGCTCAAAAAAAATGCGGACAATCTAAAACCGGATGACGGCGCATTTTACGCCAAAGAACTTACAATAGATTTATCGACAATCGAACCGGTTGTCGCCGGACCGAACAGCGTAAAGAAATTCTCGCCCGTTTCCGAACTGATAAAAAACAAAGTGAAAATCGATAAAGCATATCTCGTTTCTTGCGTCAATTCGAGACTTGAAGATATTGAACAGGCGGCAAAAATTGTAAAAGGAAAAAAGATAGCTCCGCATGTCAAATTTTATATTGCAGCGGCTTCCAGCGAAGTTCAAAAAGAGAGCGAGGCCCGGGGCTACTGGCAGGATTTAATAAACGCCGGCGCCGTTGCGCTTCCTCCGGGATGCGGTCCCTGTATCGGTCTGGGCGCGGGATTGTTAGAAGACGGAGAAGTAGGAATATCGGCGACAAACAGAAATTTCAAAGGCAGAATGGGTTCGCCGAAAGCTTTTGCGTATCTGGCATCGCCCGCAGTTGTAGCCCATTCCGCCGTCGCAGGTTATATAAATTACGATGTCGCTCAATCCGAAAATTCGATTGCCGGCTCCATAAAAATTAATTCAAAGCCCGAATCGCAAACACAACAAGTCGATATTATTGAAGGCTTTCCCACAGAAATAAAAGGCGAAATTATCTTCTGCCCTCAGGATAACTTAAACACGGACGGCATTTATCCCGGCAAATACACTTATAACGACGATATGACTCCCGGCGATCAGGCAAATGTAGTTATGGAAAATTACGACCCGGAATTCAGAAAAATTGCGCAGGAAGGAGACCTTCTAGTCGGCGGTTTCAATTTCGGGACGGGCAGCTCGCGAGAACAGGCAGCCACAGCCCTCAAATACAAAGGCATACAACTCGTAATTGCGGGCTCTTTCAGCGAAACGTATAAACGCAACGCCATTAACAACGGCTTCCTGGCAATCGAATGCCCCAAGCTTGTTATTGACCTGAAAAAAATGTTTGAGGACAATAACAAAAACACAATCAAAACCGGAATTGCAGCGACGGTGGATTTTGTAAATTCCAAATTAATTGCGGACGATAAAATCTATAATATTTCTCCTGTCGGCGTTCCAGCTCAGGAATTGATTGTATCGGGAGGACTCGAAAACTGGATAAAAAAAAATCTGGAAAATTAATTTTACCGAATTGTCATTTAACGCTTTTCTTTTAGGAAGAAAAGTGATAATTTTATGGCAACTAAAGGCATAAGTAATTGTGCGCAAAGTGAATAAAATAACTTCCAAAAATTATTATCCTTATCTCAACTTCCCGAAATTATACGAAACCAACTGGCAGAATAAATAGACCTTCTTCGCCTTTAACCACTCTCTCATTAAAAAAAACAGTATAAGGAATTCGTCATGGAAAAATCCGTTTCACGAATTATTTCCGAATTCGCCGTAAATTTAAAATACGAAGAAATACCGGGGGAAGTTATTCACGAAGCCAAACGTTTTTTGTACGATTCGATCGGATGCGCATACGGAGCTTACGAAACCAAAGACGTAAATATCATCAGAAATTATTTCCGGAATATAGGCGGAAGGCAGGAATCGACAGTTTTAGCGTTCGGGGACAAATTCCCTTCCGCCCATGCGGCATTTGTAAATTCTCAGATGATACGTTCTCTCGATTTTAACGACATCTACTGGAAACAGGATCCGTCGCATCCCTCGGATTTAATTCCCGCCGCTTTAGCGATAGGCGAGTATTCCAATGCAAGCATGAAAGACGTTTTGACCGCAATTGTATTGGGCTACGAATTCGAGCAACGCTTATGCGAAATTGCCGTACCGGGCATACGCGAGCGTAAATGGCATCATGCATCCATAACGCAATTTGTAGCGCCGGTAGTAGCGGGCAAACTGCTCAATCTAAACGCAGAGCAAATGGTAAACGCCGTAGGTATTAACGGCTCTCATAATTTTACTTCCGGAGCTCCCGCCTCCGGTCAACTTTCGATGATGAAAAACACGGTCGATCCGATGGCTGTCTACAACGGCGTAATTTCGTCCTTCCTGGCAAAAGAAGGCTTTACGGGTCCCGAATTTATTTTTGAAGGCAAAGAAGGTTTCTTCGATTGTTTATGGGGATGGGATTATAAAACGAAACAAAACAAACCGGTCAAAGCGCCGGGTATGGATATCTACGGCGAGTGGGGGTGGGATCTCTATAAACTATTCGACGGTCTCGGCAATAAATATAAAATTCTCGAATGCAGTATGAAAGCTTTTCCTACCGAAGCGCTAACTCACACTCACATTTCCGCCGTTCTTTCTCTCGTAAATAAGAACGACATCAAACCGGAGCAAATAGATAAAATCATAATAACAACGATAGCAAGAGTATGCGACATCCTGTTCGATCCGCAAAAGTATAAGCCAAAATCGAGAGAAACGGCAGACCATTCACTGCCCTATTGCATTGCCGCGGCTGTAGTCGACAGGAAGATTACAACCGATTCATTCTCGGAAGAAAAACTCAAAGACCCGCGTATCTGGTCGGTCATCGATAAGATTGAAGGCGTAGCCTCTTATGATTTCGAAAAATTGTTTCCCGAAAAACAACCGTCGAAAGTCGAAATTATTACAACCGACGGAAAAGAATATTCGGAATATCTCGAGTATCCGAAAGGTCATCCAAACAACCCGATGACCGACGAGGAATTGGAATCAAAATTCAACAGTCTTTCTTCGAAACTTTTGGACTCACGTAAACAAAAAGAAATTAAAGAACTCGTTAATAACTGTGAAAATATGAAAGCAGGCGAATTCATGAATAAATTAATTGTGTAATAATATGAAAACGGAAATTCTTAACGATACGGGGTCGGCAGGCGTTAAATCCGATAATACGCGTTCGGACTGCCGCGTTACAATAAAAAAATTAAAACGCTCTAAAAGCCTGACAATTAAACTGAAGAGCAAAGTCGACAAATTGTACGGCGGCGAAATAGAACGCCTGATACGCAGGATATCGTCGTTCTACGAACTGACAGGAGCCGAAATTGAAATCGAAGACTACGGAGCTCTGCCTTATACGATTGCGGCGCGGTTCGAAACGGCATATAAAAGAATTTTCAGGAATGAAACAAAAGAATTTCTCCCGCCGATAAAGAAAGAATTAATAACGCCGACATCAAAAGACAGAATAAGAAGAAGCCGGCTTTATTTGCCCGGAAACGAACCGAAGTTTCATATAAACGCGGGGCTTCATAAACCAGACGGAGTTATACTCGATCTTGAAGACAGCGTTCACCCTTCCGAAAAAGACTCGGCGCGTATTTTGGTCCGGAATGCGTTACGAGCCGTCAATTTTTACGGCGCCGAAAAAATGGTTCGAATTAATCAACTTCCTCTCGGGCTTGAGGATTTGAGAGCAATCGTTCCTCATTACGTTCATGTAATTCTTATTCCAAAATGCGAGTCAAAAGAAACAGTCATTAAAGTCGAAGAAGAAATTAACGCCGTCAAAAAAGAAAAAAATATTCGTTATAAAATTTATTTAATGCCGATTATCGAAAGCGCATTGGGAGTTGTGAATGCATTCGAAATTGCATCGGCTTCGGAAAATATTTGCGCGCTGACAATCGGACTTGAAGATTATACGGCGGATATCGGCGTTCAAAGAACCGAAGCGGGTCTCGAAAGTTTTTACGCCCGCTCGGTCGTCGTCAATGCCGCAAAAGCCGCCGGAGTCCAAGCCATCGATTCGGTTTATTCGGACGTCGGGAATACGGAAGGACTCTATAAAAGCTGTCTCGAATCGAAAGCTCTCGGTTTTGAAGGGAAAGGATGCATACATCCCAGACAAATAAAAATAGTACATACAGCTTTTGCGCCTTCTCCTTCGGAAATCGAAAAAGCAAGAGTGATTGTGGAAGCTTTCAACGAAACCCGCAGAAAAAATCTGGGCGTTATATCGATCGGGAGCAAAATGATCGATCCACCGGTTGTTAAACGCGCATTGAAAATTCTTGAATCGGTAAAACAAAAATGACGAGCAACATGAAAATGATAAAAAACAAAGCCGGCAGATTAGTTCCGTTATACGTAAACGGAATCAAACAAACTCCTTTCAAAGGAGTCGACAAATACAAACCGAAAAGCAAAAAAGCCGCTCCCCGGATATCTACTTGCGTTGATTTTCCTAAAGACGGAAATAAAGTCGTAAAAAACTTGAAAAAAGCTCTCGAGCTTTCGGGCATAAAAGACGGTATGACAATTTCGACGCACCATCACCTTCGCAACGGAGATTTGGTAACCAACTATTTATTCGACGTAATCCATTCGATGGGAATTAAAAATATAAGGTGGTTTCCGAGCGCGTCATTCCCCTGTCACGAACATTTAATCAAATATCTCGAAGACGGCACGATTCATCATATAGAAGGCTCGTTGAACGGACCGTTGGGCAAATACGCAAGTACGGGAAAGATGAAAGGAACGGGAGTATTGCGTTCGCACGGCGGCAGATATCAGGCGATACAGGACGGCGAAGTTCATATCGACATTGCGGTTATTGCGGCTCCCGCATCGGATATGTTCGGAAACGCCAACGGTCTTTACGGAAAATCGGCATGCGGTGGATTGGGTTTTGCTCTTGCAGATTCCATTTATGCCGACAAGGTTATTATCGTCACCGATAATTTAGTCGACTTCCCGTGCGTTCCAGGGCAGATTTCCGGCAACAATGTCGATTACGTGGTAGTCGTCGATTCGATCGGCGACCCTGCAAAAATTGTAAGCGGAACTACCGAGATAACAAAGAGTCCGGACAGACTTTTAATTGCCGAATACGTAGCGGAGTTTATGGACGCAGCAGGAATTTTAAAAGACGGGTTTTCGTTCCAGGCAGGAGCCGGCGGCACGAGTCTGGCATTCATCCCTTTTATTAAAGAAAAAATGAAACAAAAAAATATAAAAGCCCGTTTTGTAAGAGGAGGCTCCACAAAATATCTGGTCGAAATGCTCGAAGAAGGTTTAACCGATTATATCCTCGACGGACAAACGTTCGATCTTGAAGGCGTCAGGTCAATGAGAGAAAATCCGAAGCACATAATGACTTCCCCTTTTACAAGTTATAATTTTCACGGCAAGGGAAATTTTGCTTCGATGGTAGACGCGGTTGTATTGGGAGCCACGGAAGTTGACCTGAATTTTAACGCCAACGTTGTGACGCACTCGGACGGGATGTTATTGCACGGAATCGGCGGATGGCAAAATTGTCTTTATGCGGGCTGCACTATTTTAGCCATACCCTCATTCAGGGACAGAATCCCAGTGATTGTGGACGAGGTAACTACGCTCTGCGGACCCGGTGAATTAATTGACGCAGTGATTACGGAACGCGGCATTGCAGTCAATCCGGCAAGAAAAGATTTGATTAAAAAAGTAAAGAAAAGCTCTCTTCCGCTGCGGTCGATTGCCGATATTCAAAAAGAGGTTTATGAAATATGCGGCAGACCGGCAAAACCGAAAATCGACAGAAGAAAAGTAGTCTCGGTAGTCAAATGGGTCGACGGAACTTTACTCGATTCGGTTTATAAGGTAAGCGAATAATATTAATAGTTTCCCTTTTTAACTTTTGCCGCGCCGCCTCCGAATGTGGCTATCCACAAGTTTCCGTCCGGCGCAATTTTTATGTCGACTACCTGGCTTGCCAGCAATTTGGAATTTGACGTGTTAAAGAAGAATCCGTCCGAAGGGTCGTATCTGAATTTAGTCAATCCGCCTTTTGTGCCGATCCATTTGTTTCCTTCTTCGTCAACATAAATCGATTCGACAAAATTAGACGGCACGCCGACGAGTTCCAACTGTTCCCATACGCCGTCTTTGAATCTAGTAAATCCGCCCAACTCGCCTTTTTCGCTGTTATAAATATGAGCCGCATAAACATAGCCTTCTTTGTCGCAGGCAATGTCTTTGATTGAATTTCCGAGATTAGCGCCCAGATTCATATTCGACATATCATAAATTTCCCATTGATTTCCGTCGTACATATTAATTCCTGCGCTGTTAGTCGCAACCCACACATTATTAAAATTGTCGATTGCAATTCCCGTTACAAAATCGCTCGACATTCCGGAAGTCCTGTCGAAAACTTTCCAACTTTTTCCGTCGTATCTGACCAATCCTTTTTGAGTGCCGATCCACATTACGTCTTCTTTATCGAAAACAACGCTTGTAACGTACGGGTCGGGCAGATTCGGAGTAAAATCTGTCCAAGCCGCGCCGTCGTATTTTTGAAGACTTCCGCTCGTGGCAACGTACAATTCATTGTTGTGAATATAAAGGGAATTAATGAAGTTATATTTGAGCTGCGAATTTGTCGATTGAATTATATCAAATTTATTTCCGCGGATTCTTACAATACCGCGGTCTCTTGTTCCAATCCAAACGCTGGCGCCGTCGACTGCAAGAGCCGAAAGATGATTGCTGCTCAATTGCGAATTATTAATATTATAATTGACCCATTTGCTTGTATCGTCCAGAATAAAATTCAAGTATTTTATTTTACTGTAAGTTACCTGAACAATTGCGCTGTCGGAGCGGTGAAGCGGCAATTCGCACTTTACTTTATATTCGCCCACCAATAAATTTGTAAGATATTTCGGAGTAACGTAGCCCGTATTTTCGTCATTCAGGTAAACGGACGCTCCTACCGGTTTACTGTTTACATAAATAATACCGAAGTTTGCCGGATTTTTATAAAAGTCCACAAAGAGGGATTTATATTCGGCGCCGCTAATTTCTTCGGTTATGGTAGTGTCTTTGAACAAATTCTTTTTCAATGTAACGTAGTGGACGCCTTCGGATAATCCTTTGATAGTATCCGGAGTAACGAATCCGGAATTTTTACCGTCTATATAAATAAGCGCGGAATCCGGGTTGCTGTCGACGAAGATTTTACCGTTATATAAAATTTCCGGCTCCGCCGAACCAGTATAAACTTCCCTGTCGCACGAATTAAAAATGTAAAGCGCCAGTATTCCGACCGATAATATTTTCAGAAAACTTTTCATTCTTTCAATCCCGGTATGTAACCAAACGACCTGATGTAATCGTGAGTAAACCGCAGCACATAATAATTCCGATTGTAAGCCCCGAAAACTCCGAATCCACCTTTTATATTCGAATAATCCATTTCGTCGAGTTTAACCGAAAATCTGTTGTTCGCATTCGCCGTCGTATTGTAATAGACGCTTAAATTTTCGTCGAGTGAAATTACTTCGAGAATGCAGCTCAGAATTTCAAATTTGCTTTTGTCCGGTTCGCCTTCGGAAATTAGTTCCATTGCTTTATCGATTACAGACATATCATAACTGTAGCGGCTTTGCGTTATCGGTTTGGGATAGTTCGGCACGTGCTTGCCTTCGTATTCCACATAATTTTGCGGCACTTCATAAATATATCTTTTTCTCGATCCGCCTTCGTGTTTAAAATAATAGATTCCCATTCTTAATACGAAGACCGGTCTTGTTTGAGCGCTGTTCCAGACAACCTGAATATAATCTCCTTTTTGAGGCGGTATGAGAGTGTCCGACAAAGCTTCGCTGAATTTAATCGGTTGAGGAACCGTCGTGGTTGAAGACAATACCTTTCCGTTCGGTAAGACGGCTTCGATTTCGAGAGGAAGCCCCGGTTCCGGTCTGAAATCTTTTGCATAATAAATTCTGTACGGGGATTTATATTTGTCGTCGGGCGAACGTTCGACTGTTGTATCTTTTAGTATGACGACGTTGTCGTTACCGCTCCATAATCTGACCAATGCATTTTGAACGGATTTATCGTCGGTATTGCCGTACGGATCGAAATTCCCGGACAGATAACTCTTCGACAACAAAGCCGTCTGATAATTCGTATCGGCTCTCACAATACAATTAAGGACATATTTTTCTTCGAATTCCCCGTAAGGATCGAACGACTCGTCGCATGAAATAATCGTCAGCGCCAATAAAATAAAAGCAGAATAAAATAATTTCTTTTTCATAATTCCACCTTAACCGAGAATGTGGGGAGGAACGGCAGCATATTGACTCTTTCGCCCGTGTCTTTTTTGAAATAAAAGATATTGGCTCTGTCGTAGAGATTAACGATATTAAAATCGAGATATACATTCATAAACGGGAAAACGAATTTCTTCGAAATATTCAGGTCGAGCCGATGATAGTCGGGCAATCTGCCGAGGTTCTGAATGCCGACGAGCGTATAAGGTCTGCGCGGATCCCGGAAATTCCACGAATCGAAGAAATTGTCGAGATACAGTTTATCGTAATAACCCAGGATTTCCGTAAAAGGCAGTCCCGACGAATAGACCCAGATAATACTCGAATGCCAATTCCCGCCTAAATTAAAATCCAGCATAAGATTAAAATTGTGCCGGGTATCGTAACGCGGATAGTATCTCTTTCCGTCGATAACTTTGTACGCGTACGCATGCGTGTATGACGTTTTAATGTCGACAAAAGACGCGCTGATCGAAGCGTTGACTTCCAGACCGTAGGATTCGCCCTCGCCGGCTTTTAAATCGCGGTCGGTAGCGTAAATTTTGTCTTTATTCAAAACCGGCAGATTATCGACCGTTTTATAGTACGATTCGACCCCGAACTTCCAAAAATTTCCCGTTCCGATTTCGACTCCGAAAATTGCATGCATTGCTTTCGCGGGCGGAAGATATTCGGGAGTAATAATCCACGGTTCGAATATGTTGATAATTTCGTCTTCGTCCGAAACCGTTGTCAAAGATTGTTGATAGAGTCCCCATGCTCCTTTGAAAGTCAAAAAATTCCAGAATGTATAGGATGCGTTTAATCTCGGTTCAATGAACATTTTCTCTTTATTTTGCGAGACCGAAGCGAGATTAAAACGAAGTCCGGCGTCCACGGCAAAGTTGTCGAATCTCAAAAGTTTATATTTTGTGTAAAGCGAAATGTCGGCGCCGTCCGCCCTGATATCGGTATCCTCGTCAACGATATTTTCGATAAATAATTCCGTATTAATCTGATTGATATGAAAACCGACGCCCAGTTCGTCTTTCGAATTGAATATGTAAGTCAAATCCATCTTCATCGATATATCGTTTATCTCATTGCTCGATTTTGCAAGCGAGCTTAATTGAGGCAGCACTTCGCCTTTGAAATTGCTGATCGACAAACCGAGTTCGAGAAAGAGCGGGCTGTCGCCCACGAAGAACCATCTGAACCCGAACAAATTGTTTTTCCAGCCGAAATCTTCAATCGTCGGGTCGGGATTATCGATTTTGTCGTTGCTGAAAAATCCGTTCACGATAAATTTGCTCCCCGGTATGAAATCCTGATTGGAATAATTCATTTTGAAAGAGAGGTCGTAGAAATCAGCCGGAATATTTTGATTGTCGAGGAATTTTTTAAGGATTTCAGTCGAATAACTTTTTCTGCCGCTCAGATAAAAAGAGCCGTGAGGCAAAGGACCTTCGAGCAATAATTTAGCCGACAAGTAGCTCGCGCTGGCTTTAGCTCCGAATCTGTTTTTATTACCGTCGTTTGTTTTTATATCGATAACCGAAGAGAGACGTCCGCCGTAGTTTGCCGCGAATCCGCCTTTATAAAATTCGATGTTATTTATTACGTCGGGGTCAATCACGCTGAAAAGACCGAGCGCATGGAAAGGGTTATATAACGTAACTCCGTCGAGCAGTATAAGATTCTGATTGCTTGCCCCGCCCCTGACGTAAAATCTTGCCGATACGTCGCCGGTCGACTGAACGCCGGAAAGATATTTAAGCGATCTGAATAAATCGGATTCCACGCCTTTCGGAAGATATTCCAGTTCCCTGCTCAAAATCCTGCGGATGCTTATATCCGTTCTGCTTTCCTCGACTAACTTTTCAACTTTCTCGATTGTTTGGAGTTCGATGTCGGAAGGGACGAGCCGAATATCATAATGCGTTATTTTATTCGGAAAAACTTTTATTTTAATTTCCTTCGTATTATAGCCGATATAAGAAATAATCAAAGTAAAATTCCGATTGGCGGGTATGGAAGGAATAAGGAAATATCCTCTCGAATCCGTGGCGGTTCCGACTCCCAATTCTTTCACGTATACGTTGCAATAAGCCAACGCTTCCGAACTTGTTGAATCTACAATCAGCCCTCTCAAAGTACCGGAATTTTGGGCTTCGAGATTAAAATTAAAAAATACTAACAGGATAAAAAGATAAATTATATTTTTCATTAAAATCATTTAAATAAATCATATGCAATATATAATTTTTATATATCAATAATACATTGCACCCAATTTAAAAATAAAAAAGGCTGTTCCAAACAATTCCGGGTAATGTATCTAGGAGGCTATGAAGTTCGTGTCAAAACTTCCCCGGTCCGTTCGGAACAGCCCTAATAAGGCGGGGGTGTGTTAATTATTAACTGCTATAGGCGCTTTCATCAATTTATTTGATATCTCCTGGAAGAAGATATCCGGATTTTCTTTTTCTGCTTCGGTAATCTTTATATCCGCAAACATATCATAGAAATTGAAATAGAGGCTTGCAAGCTGAGCTTTGTATCTGATAGCGGGAGTATTGCCTTCCACTGCAAGCTCGTATAATCTTCTTACCAATTTCCGATAGTCCTCGTTGGGGAATTTATTTTTTACTTCCATTATGTTGAAAATGGAAGATTCGACAATTCCAGTATGCTCCACATTGAGATTGTAGAGAAAACGCTCGTTTGCTTTTTCAACCAGCTTTTTGTATTCGGGCTCCTGAGCAAAAATGTTTGCCGCAAAGAAAGTTATCAAAATTGCGATCGTAAGTTTATTAACAGATTTCATTTTATCCTCCTTGTCTAAAAGTTCGCTTATATTTCCTCAAAGCCCGTGCCAAACTTCATTACTTATTAATTTAACCCAAACGCAAACATTTACTTATTTAGGCGTTGCCACATTTTTTCCTTATTTATACAGGTTTATTTATAATTTATTGAAATAAAATAACTTAGAGAGAATGCAGATGCGTGGCGTCTGCAGTTTTGTGGCACCCCTTTGGAGAAATTTACGGTTATTTCTTTCTGTTGAGCCGGTTGTTCAGGGCTCTTCTGCTAAGACCAAGCAGCCTTGCCGCAATCGTCTGATTGTTATCGGCTCTTTTAAGCGCTTCCTTGATCAACGCTTCTTCTACTTCTTTAAGCGTAGGAAGGTTTTCCGGAAAGATAATTTTATCGGCGTGTTCTTCGGTATGTTCCAAAGCAACGTCCTTTTTCATATCCGCAAATATTTTATTTCGAATCGAATCGAGAGACAAAACGCCGAACCTGTGTATACTGACTGCATCGTATATCAACCCTTCGAGCTCTCTTATGTTTCCGGGAAAATGATAATTCGCAAGGAGAGTATAAAGTTCCTTCGGCGGAGTCGGTTTTTTCTTGTTCAGTTTTTCTGCGGCTTTTTCAAGAAAATAGTCGATCAACAATGGAATATCTTCTTTCCGTTCTCTCAACGGAGGGATATGAATATGATGAGTTTGCAATCTGTAGTAAAGGTCTTTTCTGAATTTGGGACTCTCCTTCATATCTTCAATTTTCAGATTCGTAGCGCATATAATCCTTACGTCGGCTTGTTTCGGAATATCGGAACCGAGCGGATAATACCTGCCGTCCTGAATGAGACGCAACAATTTAACCTGGGATTCGATGCTCAAATCGCCGATTTCGTCGAGAAACAGAGTTCCTTTTTCGGCTTGTTCAATCAAACCTTTTCTGTCCTGCTCTGCGCCCGTAAAAGCCCCCTTTTTATGTCCGAACAGAGTGTCGGAAAACAAAGTGTCGTCCAATCCCGCCACATTGACGGCTACCAACTCTCCGTTTCTGGAACTGACTTTATGAATTGCTCCGGCAATCAATTCTTTTCCGACGCCTGTTTCGCCCGTAATAAGCACGGGCAAAGGAGAATTTGCAATCGCTTCGATATATTTGAAGATCGATCGCATCGATTTGTTTTTTGTGATAATTTCTTCGAAAGCTTCGGGATTTTCGATTTTATCCTTCAGCAAATAATCTTTCAGACGACGGTTTTCGGAAAGCACTTCCCGGAACTCGAGAGCGCCTTTTATTGTGGTAACCAGCCGCGTGGTGTCGACCGGTTTAACAATATAATTATAAGCGCCCGACTTAATGCTTTCGACGGCGCTTTCCACATCGTTCAGCGCGGTTAATATTATTACCGGTATTTCAGGAAACCTGTCTTTAATCTGCGGCAAAAGCTCCAGTCCCGTAATCCCAGGCATATTTATATCGAGCACGATTAAAGAGTATTCATCCTTTTCGAGCATTTCAAGAACTTTTGTACTGTCGGATTGCAGTACGATATTATTTATGCCGCTCGTGTTCAAAGACGTTTCGACGCTGAAGAGAAATTGCTCTTCGTCGTCAACAAGCAATATCGGCAATTCCGGATAATCCGCTATTCCCATTTTCCCTCTTTTAATTTATCGGCAGAAGAATAATGAATTTTGTTCCTTTCCCGTCGCTTTCAACAATAATGTCGCCGCCGTGATTTTTGATAATATTATAAGAAACATATAGACCGAGCCCGGTTCCGCCCGAATTTCTTTTTGTAGTGAAAAACGGGTCGAAAATAAATTTTATGTTTTCTTCGTCAATGCCCGTTCCTTCGTCTTTCACTTCAACGGCTGCGTAGTTGTCTTTTCGGTAAAGAAATATTTCAATGCCGCGGTTTTTATCGGGCAGAGCCTGACAGGCATTGGCAATAAGATTAATCATCACCTGCTCGATCTGTTGAGAGTTGCCTTTTATATTCGGCATGTCGGCATTGTAATTCACTTTAAAATTGCCGGTCGATTTTTTTATCAGGTTGGACGTAATCATAACGGCTTTTTCGACCGCTTTATTCAAATCGACTGTTTGGTCGAGACGTCCCGAATCTTTTTTTGCAAATTCTTTAAGGCTGTTCGTAATTTTTTCGATTCTCGTGGAACCCTCGATGATACCATCGAGAGCGTTTACGATTTTTTTAAATGCTTTATCCGAAGGTATTCCCGCCACATAATAATCGTCATGCTCGGTTGTATATTCTTTCAGAACGGGCAAAATATCATCGAAAGCTTTTTTAAGGAACTGAGCGTTGAGAAGAATAAAATTATTCGGGTTATTGATTTCGTGAGCTATTCCGCTTACCATAGTGCCGAGCGCGACCATTTTATCCGCTTGAATCAGCTGTTTTTGTTTGGATTCGGCAAGCCCCTGCGCTTTTTTCAATTCCGTAATATCGTTGATAAGTCCGTCGTAATAAATAACATTGCCGTTTTCGTCTTTCGATAAAACAATGCTGTTTTTAACCCACCTGATTGAGCCGTCGCGGTGAATAATACGATGCTCCAGCGGTTCAACATCCTTGCCCGCCAGTGCGTCTTCGGCTTGTTTCAAAACCGCCGGACGGTCGTCCGGATGAACCATCCGATACCAGAGTTCGGGATCTTTCTGATAATCTTCGGAAGTATACCCGGTTACAGCCGCGCAACCGGGTCCGTGATATGTTTTAACCGCTTTTCCGTCTTCGACTTTTACAGAATAAATATAATCGGTAAGATATCTGATTAGTCTGTAATATCGTATTTCAACCGGGTCTAATTTAAGTTCTTCTTCCATTGCGCTTTAAAATTAACAGCGCAAATTTAAACAATCCCGTGATAATTTGTGTACGATATTACACTAATTTAATCTTCCATAGTCGAAATATTTCCGGGGTCTTCTCCCAGAGCCCGCGCTTTGAGAACTCTGCGCATAATTTTACCGCTCCTCGTTTTGGGCAGCGAATCTACAAATTCAATGCTTTCGGGTTTGGCAATAGGTCCGACTTCATGAGCGACGTGTTTTCTTAACTCTTCGATTAAAGCCGTCGATTTTTCGTAGCCGTTCTTAAGAATAACGTAAGTATAAATTGCGTTTCCTTTAACTTCGTGCGGAAGCCCGATTGCAGCGGCTTCGGCGACCGCGGGGTGACTGACAAGCGCGCTTTCGATTTCTGCCGTGCCTAAACGGTAACCGGATACTTTTATAACGTCGTCTACCCTTCCGATAATCCAGTAATATCCGTCTTCGTCCCGCCGCGCGCTGTCGCCTGTCATATAACAGCCGGGATATTTGCTCCAGTACTGTTTTACATATCTGTCGGGGTCTTTATAAACCGTGCGCAGCATTGCAGGCCAGGGTGTTTTAATAACCAGATATCCTTCTTCGTTCGGTTTAACAGGATTGCCGTCTTCGTCGAGGATGTCCATTTGGATTCCCGGAAAAGGTCTTGAACCGGAGCCCGGTTTAAGAGGCACGCACGGCATCGGCGTTATCATAAACATACCTGTTTCCGTCTGCCACCACGTATCCATAATCGGGCATTTTTCATTTCCGACGACTTTATAATACCATTTCCAGGCTTCGGGATTAATCGGTTCGCCGACCGAGCCCAATAAACGGAGCGACGACAAATCGTGTCTTTTAACCCAAGATTCTCCGAATCTCATTAAGCCTCTGATGGCGGTCGGAGCCGTATAGAGAATATTAATGCCGTATTTTTCGATCATCTGCCACCATCTGTTCGGATAAGGAAAATTCGGAGCGCCTTCGTACATAAACGAAGTGGTTCCGTTTAATAGCGGTCCGTAGACGATATAACTGTGTCCGGTAATCCAGCCCGGATCGGCGGCGCACCAATACCGGTCTTCTTCCTTAATGTCGAACACAAATTTAAGCGTAGTATAGACGCCGACCATATAACCGCCGTGCGTGTGGAGAATGGCTTTGGGTTTGCCGGTTGTGCCCGAAGTATAGAGTATAAACAAAGGGTCTTCGGCGTCCATAATTTCGAGCGCGCAGTTCTGTGTGGCAATCGGAAGATTCATCAATTCGTGATACCACATATCCCTGCCCGATTCCATATTAATTTCCTGCCCGGTTCTTTTTACGACAAGCACATGCTCCACCGTACCGCAGCGTTGAAGAGCCTCGTCGGCAATTTGTTTCAAAGGGACAATTTTTCCTCTTTGAAACGCTCCGTCTGCGGTAATCAACACTTTTGAATTACTGTCTTCGATTCTCTCCGCCAAAGCCTCGACTGAAAACCCGCCGTATACAACAGAATGAATGGCTCCTATTCGAGTAGTCGCCAACATGGCAATTACTATTTCGGGAATTCGTCCCATATAGATAGTTACTCTGTCCCCTTTTTCAACGCCCATGCTTTTCAATACATTTGCGAACTTGCAGACTTCGCGATGAAGAGCGAAATACGACATGGTTCGCAGCTGTCCGTCTTCGCCTTCCCAAATAAGCGCAAGTTTGTTTCGCCTGTATGTTTTTACGTGCCGGTCGAGACAATTGTAAACAATATTCGTCTTTGCGCCCGTAAACCATTTATAGAAAGGTTTGTCCGAATCATCCAGAACCTTTTTCCATTTTTCAAACCAATGAAGTTCGTTTGCCATTTCTTCCCAGAAGCCTTCGTAATCTTTTACGGCTCTTTCGTTCAATTCGTCCCAGTCTTTTACGTTTGCGTTTTTGATTACTTCTTCGGACGGATAATAGACTTCGCCGGACAGCATAAACCCTCCTTGTTATTTTTTTGACGTTGTCGTATCTTTGCATCAGAAAATAAGATATAACATCTGCAAAATCAACATCTTTATGCCGGATAGAAGAATAATAAAAATAACGTCCCTCCTCAGCCTGGCGATTTATATATCGTTATTGGGCACGCTCTTTTTCCACTGGCACTTCAAGGACATCCGGACCAAAGAATCGGTAATCCGGCATTACGACAACTTTGAAGATCCGTATGCCGACGTAAACGGGAATTGTTCGGTTGAAGTTTTTCTTTCTTATAATTTCAACTCGGAATCGATCGAGTCGTTCGGTTTACCCGGCAGCGAAATTCTTTTAGAGACCGATTTATCTAAAGTATTTGAATCTCCCCTTGTTTTATCAATTACGACCTCAGAATCGAGAGCTCCTCCTTTTAAAGCCTGAATTCCGGCGCAATTAATAATTATTATTCATTAATTAAAAAAGGAGCTCTGAAATGAAAGGGTTATTCATTTCTATTGCGTTATTATTAAATTTTGTTTTGCATGCACAATCGAATTCGATAGAGGGATTTGTATACGACAAAAATAACGGCGAGCCGCTTGTAGGCGTTAATATTTTTTTACAGGAATTAAAATCCGGAACCACTACGGACGAAAGCGGGTATTTCGTATTCGATAATGTCCGGGAAGGAAATTACACATTACGGTTCAGTTACATCGGGCATAAATCACTGACGGAAAAAGTTAGGGTTCCGTCCGAAACATTAAAGATTTATCTCGAAGACGGCGCAATAGGCCTCAACGAAGTAGTAGTTACCGGAAATCCGTTCAACGCGGATCCGAAGGAACTTTTGCAAAGTTCTTTAAGCGTTGCAAATCTCGATCTGCAAATCAAAAGGAGTTCCGGCATTGGCGAAACGTTGAATTTTCTGCCGGGAATATCGATGCGCTCCAACGGCAAAGCGACCGCGCGTCCCGTTATCAGAGGTTTCAGCAACAACAGAATATTGATTCTCGAAAACGGATTGAGAATGGGCGATTTATCGAATACGTCGAGCGACCACGCTGTTTCGAGCGACGGCGCAATTCCCGAAAGGATAGAAATCATCCGCGGTCCGTCGAGTCTTATGTACGGCAGCAACGCTCTCGGAGGCGTAATCAATATCATTACCGAAGAAATTCCGGACTATATTCCCGACGGATTCGAAGGGAATATATTTGCAGGCAATTCTTTCAATAACAACGAGTTCAATACAAGCGTCGACCTGCACTTCGGAACGAATTCATTTGCCACTCACGGCAATATGACAAAAAGAAACGCCGGCGACTATACAGACGGAGCGGGCGAAAAAGTCAACAACACTTATATCGATTTTGCCGGCTACCAAATCGGATTTGCTTTTATTCCCGATTTCGGTCAGACCGGTCTCAGCTATAAAAATTACGATTTCAATTACGGCATACCGTTACACGAACATCATCACGAAGAAGAAGAAACTGAGAACGTTGAAGAAGAAGAACACGAAAGCATTGGTATTAAAATGCGCAAAGAGGAATTAAAAATAAATTTAATTGGCGACCTTAAAGGCATATTCGAAAACATCTCCTTCAAAGGAGGATATCAGAATTACAATCACAAGGAAATAAACAGAATCACAAACGAGGTCGGCACAGCTTTCGGATTAAAGTCATATGTAATGGATGTTTCCGCCAGGCACGCGCCTCTTTTAAAAAATTCAGACGGCGTTTTAGGATTTTGGTATCAAAACCAAAAATATACGGTTGAAGGCGAGGAAGCGTTCACGCCTAACGCCGATTATAACTCGATGGCGTTTTTCGTAATAGAGCAGTTTAGAATCAGCAATACTCTTCTTCAAACTGGTCTGCGTTACGAATACAATTCAATTGCAATACCGGAAAGCGAATTATCAGGAAGATTGATCTCCCCTACGGAAAGAACCTTCAATACGCTCAGCGGCTCTGCAGGAATAGTTCTTAATATAACAACCGATTTGTCGTTCTACTCCAATTTTGCTACGGCATTCCGCGCGCCGACCATTGAAGAATTAGCCTCCTATGCGATACACGAAGCAACGGGCACGTTCGATATAGGCAATCTTGACCTGAGCGCCGAAAAGAATATCGGACTCGATTTAGGTTTAAGATTCCATTCCCAGCAAATCAATTCGGAACTGAATGTTTATTATAACATAATTGACGATTATATTTTCAAAAAGCCGACGGGAGAATTTTATAATCCTGCGGAAATGACATTTGTCAACACTCCGGGAATTCCGGTTTATGAATACACTCAAGCAAAGGCTATTATTTACGGTTACGAATTCAAAACGCAGTTCGAATTCTCCGGTCATTTTTCCCTGACTCTGATGAGCGATTATACCGTAGGAAAAAATTCCGATACAAACGAAAATCTGCCCTTGATGCCGCCACTGCGGTTCGCTCTCGAGCCGAGATATTCGACCGACGATTTCTGGATCGGAAGCCAATTTCGTCTGGCTGCCGACCAGAAGAGAGTAAGTCCTTTCGAGACAACCACGCCGGGATACGGTTTAATTAATATATATGCAGGCGCCAAATTGATAACCGGAAGGTACATTCATATTCTTTCATTTAATATCGATAATCTGTTCGACAGGGCTTACAGGGAACATTTATCCGCCGTCAAAGATTATATACTTATGCCCGGCAGAGAAATAAAATTGAATTACAGATTTTTATTTTAACAATACGATTATTATATTGGCAGCGTTAAAAATGAGCAGATTTGTTCTTTAAAGAATGGCATAGAATTTAACTCTAAACCGGAAGCTTTCAAGCGGGAAATGCAGATAAAAAGTTACAAAAGCGGCGAAGCTTTCCGCAGATTGATTGAGAAATAATTTTTTGAGTTAAATTCAGCATTGAAAAATTTTCAGCTTCGGAGAGGTGGGTGAGTGGCTGAAACCAACGGTTTGCTAAACCGTCGTACTCTGAATGGGGTACCGCGGGTTCGAATCCCGCCCTCTCCGCAAAGTTGACTCTCAACTTTTTAACGCCCTCACTGATTCTAAGAACTTTTTTTAATTATTTTTTTTCTCTTAATGTGTACCGCGGGTTCTGCATAGCATCCTACGGAGAATCCCGCCCTCTCCGCAAAGTTGACTCTCTACTTTTTAACGCTTTCACTAATTCTAAGAACGTTTTCTATTATTTTTTTTATTTCTCTTAATGTATACCGCGGGTTCTGCGTAGCATCCTGCCATTTGGGCATTATTTTATCAAATATTTCTATCGAATTCTTAGCTATTTTCCAAGATAACAATGTAGGCTCTCCAAAGGAGGCTACGAGAAGAGGTCTTTTGTCCATTAAGGATGACAGTCTTACTTTTTGTTTATATTACTGGGTATTCGTTCCAAACTTTACCCTTAAATTTTCTTCCATTCATTTTTTTATTTCTCTTTATCTCGTCTGCGCCCCAAGCGCCCCATTGTTTAAAGAAAGATGCAACCCCCTGCCCTTTACATTTAGCAAAAATTCCTTCAATCCATTCAGCTTTTATAGGCCTTGCACTTTTCCCCGATTCACCTCCAACTATTGCCCAATGAATTCCTGTTAAATCTAAATCGCCTACATAACCAATCAGCGGTTCAAATGAAATGAATCTTACTTTAGCATTTATTTTTCTGAGTGTATCTATTCTATTTTTGAATGCTGCACTTTCAACACTAACGCCAAGCCAAACATTTGAAGGTACATTTTTATTGGAAAAATATTTAATCATAATTTTATCGCGCTTGGTAAGTATCTGATAAATATGCCGTGGAGTTTTTCTTATTACATCAAAAATCATATCGAGATATTCAAACGGCATCTCTTCATGGAATAAATCACTCATTGAATTAACAAAAAACTTTGTCGGCTTTTTAATTTTTAAGGGTTCTTCAAGTCGGTGAGGTAATATTTTAAAAGAGAATCCGTCTTTATAATCTTCAATTCCCATAGCGTTCAATCGTTTGGCAAAAACTTCTGCATAGTAAAATTTACAGCCGGCTGAAACTTTATCGCATCCGATTGATGGATTCCATACTTTTTCTGTCCATTCGATTTTAGTTGTTTTCATTTTTAAGAGGGGATAAAAACTTATAAATTATCATTGTAATTAAAAAGTTTCACCTAATTCTCTGAACATTTCAATGATGTTCTTGTATTGAATATTAAATGCATGGCAGACTTCCGGGATTTTAATCTTATTTTTTCTGTTAGGTTCGCTTTTTTCTTGCGTGACTATCTGACAATTTTCATCAATAGAAATTGCATAAGCAACTATCCAGCTATCAGCATTTTCATATCTTAAAAAATCATTGATTGCATTTTGAACATAATGATTTGATTTTGAATTCGCCCATTGAACAACTCTTTGATATTCAGAAATTACTTGCGGTGTTTCAGTTGCCTTGAAAAATTCATCTGGTATATTTTGTTCAATCCAGTTTTTCAGTTCATCATCATACTTAAAAATTTCGTTTTTTACTTTATCTATACTTATTAACTTTTGCTCCAGACATAATTTTTTAACTTTCTGCCAGAAAGTTACAGCTACATCTAATGGATATGTTACTCGGTGGGATTGAATAAAGAAATTTGTGTCTAATATAAAGACAAACATCAGTAAAGATGCTCCTTCACAAATTTATTGTAGGTATCACCTTTCAAACCTGTTAACTGATATGCTTCCCGCAGTAATAATTTATTTGTTGTTACGGCTTGATTTACATAACTCAAAAACCGAGTACTTAGTCGTTTACGTTGTGTTTTATAGAAATCGCCACCGCCTTCTTTTTCTTCGCTTCTATCAAAATCTCGCTTTATGTATTCATTATAAAATTCCAGAAAACTATTTCTATCAATTTCCTCAAGATCAAGTAATCTTCTTGCGACAACAATCCGGCTTACTTTAAAAACCTTGGCAATCTTTTCAATGCTTTTCTCACTTGTTAAAACAGTTTTAAGCTCTTTTTCGGGCACTAAAAATTCAGCTGCTATTTTATCACATAAAATTTCCGTAGGATTATCAGCTGGCAGCAAATTTCTAAAATCAAATCCCGCACTTTCTCCGAGCCAGATGTGTGCTAATTCATGCGCAAGAGTAAATATTTGTGCGGATTTACTATCCGCAGAATTGACAAATAAAAATGGCGCATACTCATCAATTAAAACAAAACCACGACAATCCTCTACTTTTATTTTTCTTCGTGTGTTATTACCAACTATACTACTAAAATTTATTATTATCCCAGATTCTTCAATTTTATCAGCCAAATACTTTTTTGCATCTTCCCAGGTAGATAATTCTCTTGCCCAGCTTTCTTTAAGATTTAGTATATTTCTTATATCAGCAACAACTTCTTCAATATGAAATCTTTTATTCCTGAATTTCCCGACAAAGTTTAGTCTGTCATAATCATTTTCTTTTAGATAATTAGATAACCATGCTTGCCTTTGCTGTACAATTAATATTGCATCAAAAATATTGATAGGGATTTTTTCTTTATTAGCTATATTTGTTCTAAAAAACGGAATGGGTAGTTTTTCTTCCGGTGGTTTCTCTAAAAACAAATATCCGAATGGCAAATACACTTTTCGCGCAAAGGTTTTTAGCTGCTTAATTGTAGGACTTTTTTTACCTTCAAGCCAGGATAAAAAAGAAGGAATTTTTTGACTAATCTCATCTACACTTAAACCGGATCTTTCAATAGCCCACAAAAGTATGTCGTTATTTATTTTTATCTCTTGTTTCATATTTCAAATATATTGGTTTTTCTAATCGAATTCATTATATAATTATTTTATGTATTTCTATTTCACTGACCTAATGAACTATACTAATGCCACAACTAAAAAGGTGTCCGTGTGGATTTGCTCGTCATACTACCTAGTTAATTTTACGTTCATGCAATTCCAGTTTTTCTGCATCCATCCACTTTATGGTTATTTTTCCTTCTTCAGATATTAGAATTTCTATAAGTTGCAATGGAGGATGATCACCATTCGCTTCCTTTATTATGGCATTATATATGCTTTCAAGTTTATCAACATAATGTGACAAATAAAAAGCTATAGATTCTTTGTCAAAAGACTTTAATGAAAAATTTGCCTCGATATATTTTTCAGGTATTTCCAATGATAAAATAAAATTCAAATTACTCCCAGCATCTCTTATTGAATTAGCAATTAACTCAGAAACTCTATCTATTTTTTTACTATTTTTTGTTGAAAGACATTTTAAAATGTTTGATTTATTTTTCCACAGATCCTTTGCTGCTTCTTTAGAAAGTTGTACAAGAAATGCTGTTGCAGCAGCTTTAAGAGGCAATGTCCAATCAATTAGTTGCCCAATAATTTGAAGAAATGAAGGAGCATCGGACGATCGCATCCCTACAAATACTTTCTCGGATTTAATTACAATTTCACTCCAATTTTCAACAAATTCATCCACAATTTTAGCTGCATCATAACCATATAGTAGAACTTTCATTTTATTTATAATATTAGTTTATAGTTCCTTCATGGGATTCCTTAGGTAAAATACTATCGCACATCTTTAACCGATCCAATATTATTACTTAAAGTATTGATTGAATTATCATTTAGTAATTCAATGAAACAGCCTGATCATTATCTATAAATCTCTTAATTCTTAATTTTTCATGGCGCGCACCTATACGTGTAAAATTAGAGATATTGAAATCTGGGTCATTCCTATAAGCAGTTCTAAAGTACATTGAGTTTTTTGGTAACTGTTGATCGTCAGGATAATCATGAAACTTAACAACTACAGCTTTTTGCCAATCAAATTGTTCTGAAGATAATTTTCTGAAGTATTTTTCATCAGTATCTATAATAAATCCAGAACGATTCCGATAATAATGGTTGAATGCATCAAATAAAGACGACTTTCCACTTCCGTTTGGACCAACAACTATTACCAATTTGGTTGACCTAGGTATGCCCTTAATACTCAAATTAGAGAAGCGTTTGAAGTTACGAAGATGTATAGATGATACTTTCATTTTCCTTCTGCGCCTAACTATTTATTTTACCACTCATATTTATTAACTAAACAATTATGCCCCGCCTGTGCCTAGCGTATAGTTCTTCAGCATTTCGGTCATTTTGTTTTCATTTGCACTGCAAGCCCTCATCGTTTTTAATCTTAAACTGAAAATAAATGAATGCAAATTTATTTTCAATAAAAATTTCTACTGATGTATATTTATTACATTCCCCGCGTCATCCGGCTTCACGGGCAACCGTCAGGCGCAATGTTCCAAAAGCTTACGGACTTTATAAATCATAACGCCTTCCGGCGGATGAAGAAACGTTTTTCCGCACCGCCCTCTCAATGGGACACTGCGGATTCTGCGCGGCTTTACGCAAAAAAAAATGCTCCCTGTTCGGGAGCATTTTTTATCTGTTAATTTGAGATTATTTCCGCTCAATTATTAAAGCGCCAGTTTACCTCTCAATAATATATCCCTCGATGAAGTCCCGATCAATATTTCAAATTCGCCCGGCTCCGTTTTCCAGTCATGCGTTTTTACATCCCAGTAAGCAAAGTCTTTTTTGGTCAATTCGATTTCGATTCTTTTGGTTTCACCTTTTTTAAGAAATACTTTGTGAAAGCCTTTCAATTCTTTTTCGGGACGCAATACGCTCGCTTCTATATCTTTAATATATAACTGAGCGACTTCGGCGCCGTCGCGGCTGCCCGTATTTGTAATTTCAAAAGAGACTTTAATTTTTCCGTTTTCATCTAACTTATCCGGCTCAATTTTCAGATTATCGTATTTGAAACTGGTATACGATAATCCGAAGCCGAAGGGGAAAAGCGGTTCAATGTTTTTCGTGTCGTACCATCTGTAACCGACAAGGACCCCTTCTTTATATTCGATATTGTTAATCGGGAAATCCATATTCAAGTCGTCGTCCCAGTTAGTGTTTAAATCGGCGTCTTCGGGCACGTATCCGTAACCGGGCGAATCCTTGAATTCTTTTTCAATAGTCATGGGCAATTTGCCCGAAGGATTAATGTCGCCCGCTAACGCTTCCGCCAATGCGATATTTCCGTTTTGTCCCGGATACCATGCGTATAAAATTGCGCCTGCTTTATCGTACCAGCCGGTCATTCTGATTCCGCCGCCCGAATTTACAATCACGACGGTATTCGGATTTAAAGACACGATTCTCAAAATATTTTCTTCTGTTTTCCGGGGAAGCGAAAACGGTCTGTCCCATCCTTCGCTGTCAAGCGTTCCAACACTGAGAAAGACGATATCAGCATTTTTAATTTCATCATCCGAAGGCTCTTTGACATAATTAATCATATCGCCGAAACGATTTTTCAAAGCCTCGTACATTGTAATTATATCATACCCCTCAACGTCCGCCGAGCCGCCTCCTTTGGGCAATGTTTCAACAAAATCGCCTGTCAATAATATTTTTTTGTTCGGCGAAACCGGCAATAAATTATTCCGGTTTTTAAGGAGCGTTATTGACTCGCGCGCCGTTTGAAGAGCGATTTCTTCATGATATTTGAAATTATTGAGATATTGCAAATCTTTTACAGGTCTGTCGTAAAGTCCCATGGCGATGAAAGTCTTCATAATATTTTTCGCCATACGGTCGATATCCGATTCGCTTACTTTGCCTTCTTCAATTAATCTCATTGCGTTCTTTTTGACCGTTATATCCCCTCTCTTTTGAAAAGCGGGTTTATCCATCAAAGGATCGCCGGGCATTTCGAGATCGAGTCCGGATTTAATCGTCTTTTCCGGATCCCAGGTTGACCACCAGTCCGACATCACCAGCCATTTGAAACCGAGCGAATTGCGCAATAGATTTTCAATTACAAATTTGCTTTGTCCCGCCCATTCGCCGTTGACCTGATTGTATGCCGTCATTACCGCCAGCGCTCCGGCGTCTATGCCGGCTTTGAACGCAGGCGTATAAATTTCGTGAATCGTTCTTTCGTCCACTATTGCGTTTGTGGTTCTGCGGTGATATTCATTATTGTTACAGAGAAAATGTTTTAAAGTGGCTATCGTGCCCGTGCTTTGAACGCCTGCGACATAATTTTCTATCATTCTTGCAGCCAGGAAAGGATCTTCGCCAAAATATTCGAAGTTTCTTCCGTTTTGAGAAATTCTGTAGATATTCATTCCGGGTCCGAGCAATACGGCAATATCACCCGCCCGGCATTCCTCGCCGATACATTTTGCGTATTCATAAGCAAGTTGAGTGTTCCAGGTTGCGGTTAACGCCAGGGGACACGGGAAAGCCACCGATTTATTGAGCGACGAACTGAGTTCTTTTCTTATATGCACTCCCTGCGTGGCGTCCGAAAGATAAAATTGAGGTATTCCGTATTTTTCATATCCTTTTACATAAAAGAAATTATGTCCGCCCACAAGTTGAATTTTTTCTTCAAGAGACATTTCTGATAATATTTTTTCCGCTCTATCTTCGGCTTTATTTATATCGACGGGAGGTTTGAATGGTTTGAACTTATAATCCGGATTGTAATAAATTTGAGAAAAAGAATTTGCAGTCATAATAAATACCGTTAATATTGTTAATAAATACTTTTTCATAAACACCCCTCGTTTAAATTCAGTTGCAATTTTTTACAATCAAAGCCGAAGCTTCGCCGCCTCCTATACACAAAGAAGCCAGTCCGTGATTTGAATTTCTCTTTTTCATTTCGTGCAAAAGCGTCGTCAATATTCTTGCGCCGCTGGCTCCTATCGGATGACCCAATGCGACCGCGCCTCCGTTTACGTTTACATTTTCTCCTGTCAATCCGAGCAATTTATTTACTGCAAGAGACACAACGGCGAATGCTTCGTTAATTTCGAACAGGTCAATGTCTTCAATTTTCATATCGGCTTTTTTCAACGCTTTCCGGACAGCGTCAGCCGGAGCGGTGGTAAAATGAACCGGATCTTTGGCGGCTGAACTTTGCGCAATAATTTCAGCCATCGGTTTAAGACCGAGTTCATCGGCTTTCTCTTGGCTCATAATCAGCAAAGCGGCTGCTCCGTCGTTGATTTTAGAGGCATTCGCGGCGGTTACTACGCCTTGAGGATCAAAAGCGGGCTTCAGCTTCGGTATTTTTTCAAAATTGACCCGCTCGGGTTCTTCGTCTTTGGTTACTACAGTTTCTCCCTTGCGCGATTCGATTTTCACTTCAATAACTTCGTCGTTAAAACGCCCTTCGTTCCATGCCCGTTGCGCACGATTGTACGATTCGATTGCAAAAGCGTCCAGCTCTTCGCGCGTAAAATTAAATTCCCTTGCGCAAATCTCGGCGCAATTTCCCATATGAATATTTTCATAAACATCCACCAATCCGTCCAATAAAATCGAGTCGTAGAGAGTCGAGTTGCCCAATCGGAATCCCGAGCGGGCGTCTTTCAAAAGGTAAGGCGCGTTCGACATACTTTCCTGTCCGCCGGCAATAATAATATCGGCGTCTCCGCATTGAATTGCCTGAGCGGCAAGCATAACAGCTTTGAGACCGCTGCCGCACATTTTGTTAATCGTCAGGCATTCGGTCTTTTCCGGCAGACCGGCATACAAAGCAGCTTGACGCGCCGGCGCCTGTCCTATTCCGGCAGTCAAAACGTTTCCCATTATTACTTCGTCAATAAGCGAAGGCTCGATTTCAGATTTTTCCAAAATTGCTTTGATTACTCTGCTTCCTAATTGCGGCGCGCTTAATTGACTCAATCCCCCGTTAAAACTCCCTATCGGAGTTCTTAAAGCGTGTGTTATAACTACTTTTTTCATCGGGCTCCTTTTTATTTTAATTTACAAATCGAGCAAATAACCGTTCTTCTTCAACCAATTTCTTCTGGAATAGTAGTCAGGCATCAATTCACCTACTTTATCCCAGAAAACTTTCGAATGATTTTTTATTTTCAGATGTACGAGTTCATGAACTACCACATAATCAATTATATCTTCGGGCGCCATAATCAATCTCCAGGAAAAATTCAGATTGCCTCTGTAGCTGCACGAGCCCCATCTTTTTTTTGCACTTGTAATTCTAATCGAATTAAAATTATAACCGAACTTCACCGCAAAATGATATACCCTTTCCCTGATTACTTCTTTAGCTTTTTTGCGGTAAAATTCCACAATTACCTTTTCCGCAATATGTTTCTTTTTCGGATTAATATAAAGATTATCACCGAGGATTATGCTGCCGGCAACGGGACTGAATTTCAGAGTATAATTTTTACCGAGGAAGAGAAACTGTTCGCCTTCGGAATAATTTTTCTTTGGGACGAAAACATTTTTGAGAGTTTCCTTCTTCTTCAAAATCCACTTGCTGTGCAGGGCAATAATTTTATCGAGTTCATATTGAGTAATATTTTCAGGAGCTCTTACAACAAGTTTTCCGCCGGGAATCACCTGCAGCGAGACCGTTTTACGATTACTCTTAAGCAGTTTATCTATTTTAATCATGATTTTCTTTATTCGGATTTCTTTCGTAAAGCTCTATTAAATACCTGTAATGCTTAATCAGTCCGTCCCTGACCTGTCCCCAGTCGAATCGCCATGTCCAGTTACCGTCGGGCTTACTCGGGAAATTCATTCTTGCCGCACTGTCGAGATTGAGAATATCCTGCATCGGAATTATAACGATATTGCCGACGGACGAATAAGCAAGTTTTATCAGAGCGTGGCACATATCGTCGCCGTAATAATTCATGTAATCCCGCGCATGATAAAAGACGTCGGAATTTTTTTCCTTCTCTTTTTCGAAAAAGCCGCGTGTAGTATCGTTATCGTGCGAACCTGTATAAACCACGCAGTTGTTGATAAAATTGTGCGGCAGAAATCTCTTTTCGCCGTCTTTACCGAAGGCGAACTGGAGAATTTTCATTCCGGGAAATTCGAATTTATCCCTGAGTTCTTCAACTTCCGGGGTTATAATACCGAGGTCTTCAGCAAGTACCGGCAAATCACCGAATTCATTTTTCAAAGTATTAAACAATTTTTCTCCGGGCGCTTTAACCCACTCGCCCGTTTCGGCGGTAGGCGCGTCCCCGGGAATTTTATAATACGCTTCGAATCCTCTGAAGTGGTCTATGCGCACTATGTCCACCAGATTGAGAATTGATTTAAAACGGTCAATCCACCACTTGAAATTATCTTTTTCCATTACGTTCCATTTGTACAAAGGATTGCCCCATAACTGTCCGGTAGCGCTGAAATAATCCGGCGGCACTCCCGCAACAAATTCAAGTTTGCCTTTCCCGTCAACGGTAAAATATTTTTTATTTGCCCATAAATCCGCGCTGTCGTATGCAATATAGATCGGCACGTCGCCGATAATTTTTATTCCTTTTGAATTGGCGTATTCTCTTAAATTTTTCCACTGGCTGAAAAACTTAAATTGAACGAATTTCTGGAATCTTATTTCGTCGCTCAATTTATCCGTCCATTTTTCTACTGCGTTTTTCTTTCTGAAGGCAATATCTTCCTCCCATTTGCTCCAGACAATTCCGCCGTGATAATTTTTGCAAGCCATAAAAAGCGCGAAATCATCGAGCCAATCGCTGTTCGATTCGCAAAATTCTTCGAAGCCGTCCTTGCCCGCCGAAGTATAATTTGCGTATGCCCGTCTAAGTAAATCAAATTTCAAACCGATTATTTTCCCAAAATCGACGTGAAACTTTTCGTGTGCGATTAAATTTTTCAGATCATCGTCATTCAGTAAGCCTTCGTCTTTCAGAATGTCGGGACTTATAAGCAAAGGATTTCCGGCAAAAGCCGAAAAGCATTGATAAGGCGAATTGCCGAATCCGGTAGGACCCAGCGGAAGCACCTGCCAGAGCGTATTGCCGGTTTCCGCAAGAAAGTCAATAAATTTGTAGGCTTCTTTGCCGAGATCTCCTATGCCGTAATTTCCCGGCAACGATGTCGGGTGAAGCAGTATACCCGCGGAACGCGTAAATGTCATATAATTTTCCTCTCAGTTTTTTTGTCAATAAAACTACGCAATTTTATAATCACTCGAAAATTTCTCTCGGCAATTCTCTATTTTGAACTCAATCAAAATTACCTTACATTTTCGGGAAAAAAAAAGGAAGATTGATATGAAGTGCTTCAACGGCAGGAAAATTCTGATTCTCAAGCTGCTCTTATTGTCATTCATAATAATCAATGCGCAAGAGAAAAAGCCGGTCGTACCGCAATTTAAGCCGCCCGAATGGACAAAAAACGTAGTTATGTACGAAGTGAATGTAAGACAATACACTCCCGAAGGAACTTTCAAAGCGTTCGAAGAACATTTACCGAGACTGAATAAAATGGGCGTCGATATTTTGTGGTTCATGCCGATCCACCCGATCGGAGAGAAGAATAGAAAAGGCAGCCTCGGCAGTTATTATTCAATCAAAGATTACAAAGCGATTAATCCCGAATACGGAACCGAAGAAGATTTCAAACATCTCGTAAACAAAGCTCACGAAATGGGATTTTACGTAATGCTCGACTGGGTGGCAAATCATACATCCTGGGACAATGTTTGGACTGAATCGCATCCTGAATTTTTCAGCAAGAATGAAAAAGGAGAGTTCTATCCCCCCGTTCCGGATTGGCACGATGTAATCGACCTCGATTTTTCAAACAAAGAATTATGGAACTACATGATTGACGCTATGAAATATTGGGTATCCGAATTCGACGTTGACGGCTTCAGATGCGACTACGCAAACGGCGTTCCTATCGAATTCTGGACTGCGGCAAGAAAAGAACTCGAAAAAGTAAAACCTCTCTTTATGCTGGCTGAAGCAGCCGAGCCCGAAATGCATATAGCTTTTGATATGACTTACAACTGGCAGCTTAAAGACATAATGAATAAAATAGCCGCGGGCGAATTGAACGCCGCCGCTTTGACAAACCACATTTTGACAGAGAAGAAAGAATATCCGAAAGAAGGTTACAGACTAAATTTCACGACAAATCACGACGAAAATTCATGGAGCGGAACAGTATTCGAACGACTCGGCGAAAGCGCCGAAATGTTCTCGGTATTAACGACAACAATTCATGGAATGCCCCTTTTTTACAGCGGTCAGGAGGCGGGACTCAACAAAAGACTCCGCTTTTTCGAAAAAGACACTATCGATTGGTCGAATCCCGTATTTGAGGATCTCTTTACAAAATTGTGCGAGCTCAAAGAAAAGAACAAAGCTGTTTGGAGCGGATTATACGGCGGAGAAGTTATTCTTATAGAAAACAGCAATCCCGAAAATATTTTTTCATTTTACCGCGAAAAAGACGGTTACCGTTTAATAGCATTTTTCAACGCTTCGCCGAAGGAGCAAAAATTTTCGTTTAAATCCGGAAGCCTCGCAGGAGCATACAAAAATTATTTTACTTCGGAAGAATTTACACTCAAAACCGACAACACATTAACGCTCAAACCGTGGGAATACATTATTCTTGTTAATAAATAGAACAGGTTACATATGGAAAAACCCCGTTTAAGTTTCTGGCAAATATGGAACATGAGTTTTGGATTTTTCGGAATCCAATTCGGTTTTGCTCTGCAAAACGCAAACGTAAGCAGGATATTCGAAACATTAGGAGCAAGCATAGACGACATTCCTATACTCTGGATTGCGGCTCCGGTTACAGGTTTGATTGTCCAGCCGATTATAGGGCATATGAGCGACAGGACATGGAATAAGCTCGGCAGAAGGAAGCCGTATTTTCTGACAGGAGCGATATTAGCCTCACTTGCGCTAATCGTAATGCCAAACTCGCCGGCTCTCTGGGTTGCGGCAGGTATGCTGTGGATAATGGACGCTTCAATCAATATTTCGATGGAACCCTTCAGAGCATTTGTGGGCGATATGCTCCCCTCGTCTCAACGCACGTTGGGTTTTTCGATGCAAAGTTTTTTCATCGGCTCCGGCGCCGTAATAGCGTCGGCGCTGCCTTATTTAATGACAAATTGGTTCGGCATTAGCAATGTGGCTCCGGAAGGTAAAATACCCGACAGCGTCAAGTTCGCTTTTTACATTGGCGCCGCCGTTTTTTTTCTTTCCGTTCTCTGGACGGTTCTCACATCGAAAGAATATTCGCCCGAAGAACTGGAAAAATACGCCGTCCATTCCGAGTCCGAAGAAAACGGAAATTACGAAGAGCGGTTTGTAGAAAGCAAAAAGTTGATGCGCAACGGCATTATATGGTTCCTTTCGGGTTTGATTCTGTACCTAGTTTTTTATTTTAAGATTTATATCGATTACGGAGTGGCACTCTTTTTACTCGGAGCCGCCGCATTCGGCGTACTTCAAATACTTGCAGGATTGTTGATTAAGAGCGACAAAAAAAAAGAACGGATTCGTCGTTATTATAAACGACCTGTATAATATGCCGAAAACGATGGTTCAGCTGGCGTACGTTCAATTCTTTTCCTGGTTTGCGCTCTTTTCGATGTGGATCTATACTACTCCGGCGGTCACGCATCACATTTACGGCGCAACCGATACATCTTCGGCATTATATAACGAAGGCGCAAATTGGGTCGGCGTTTTGATGTCGGTTTATAACGGATTTGCTGCTCTAATGGCATTTGTTTTAATTATTATGGCTCGGAAGACCAGCCGAAAAACCGTTCATGCAATCAGTCTTATTTTCGGAGGAATCGGTTTGATCTCCTTCTATTTTATCAAAGACCCCGAGTTGTTACTCGTTTCGGAACTGGGAATCGGACTTGCCTGGGCTTCGATACTTGCCATGCCGTATGCAATATTGACCGGCTCGCTCCCGCAAAAGAAAATGGGAGTTTACATGGGAATATTCAATTTTTTCATAGTAATTCCTCAAATAACCGCCGCTGCAATATTAGGATTTTTCGTCCGCACGATCTTTGCGGGCGAAGCTATCTACGCGCTCGTACTAGGCGGTGTATCGATGTTTTTGGCGGCTATATTGGTTAACTTCGTCAACGATAAAGACAATACAAAATAGACGGTCAACTTATCATGAATTTTATCGATAATAATATATCGGATAAAAAGCGCATGTCGTTACGCGCTCCTACAGACCGGCAATGAGTTATATTTGATAATAACAGACTTAATATATAATCTGGCATTACTAATTTCGGTAAGCGTTTTATCGGGCTATGCAGAGCCGTATTTCCCGCGCAATACTCTCACGGGCAAAATTATTCAAGGATTTGTTTTCGGAATCGCCGCCGTCACAGGAATTATCTTTTCCTATAATTTAAGCGACGGAATCTTTATCGACGGCGCTTCGATTATACCGGGCGTCGCGGCTTTATTCTTCGGTTATATATCCGGATTAATCGCCGCTCTTGCTGCAATTATTTACAGAACGTCGTTGGGAGGTATCGGAGTTTATACGTCCGCATTGATAATTCTCACTTCCTTAGCCATCGGATTGATCTTCAGAAGATACGCAAGAGCGCGCGCCAAGGACCTGAACGCTCTGCATTTCTATATCATGGGATTAATAATTCACTTTGCTATGTTATCGTACCTGCTTTTATTGCCGGATATTGTTACGGAAACTTACGAAAGCGCGGCGATTACAATTATAACTCTTTTCCCGGCAGCGACCGTTCTCATTTGTACAATACTGTCCGATCAATTGAATCGTTACAAATCCGCAGATAAATTAAAAGCGCGCGAAGAACTATTCCGGACAGCTCTTTATAGCATCGGAGAAGCCGTAATTACAACGGATGCGAAAGGATTAATAAAAAGCATGAACAGCGTTGCCGAAAATTTAACGGGTTGGAACGAAAAAGATTCTTTGGGCTTACCGGTTGATAAAGTCTTTAATATTGTAAATGAATTTACGGGTAAAAAGTCAAGAAATCCCGTTGAATTGGCGCTTGAAGAAAATAAAACCGTGGCTTTTGCCAATCACACTCTTTTAATCAATAGAAACGGGGATAAGATTCCGATAGCCGACAGCGGAGCTCCTATTAAAAACGACTCCGGCGAAATTACCGGCGTCGTTCTCGTTTTCAGAGACCAAACTCAAGAAAGAGAAACTGAAAATAGAATTAATGAGACCAACCACATTCTCCAAAACATTCTCGATACTGCGCCGGTGAGCATTTTCTGGAAAAATACCGATTCTGTTTACATCGGATGCAACAAAGCTTTTGCGCTTCAAGCGGGATTCGATTATCCATCCGAAATTTACGGCAAAAACGACCATGATCTGAAATGGCATAAAGAAGCCAATAAAATAATCGGCGACGACAAAGAAGTAATAATGAACGACATTAACAATATTGGAAAAATTGAGAAATTCTCATTGCAAGACGGTACGGTCAAATGGCATAGGATTAACAGAGTTCCGTTAAAAAACTCACTTGGAGAAATAACAGGTATACTCGGCGTTATGGAAGATATTACCGATCAAAAACTTCTCGAAGAAAAGCTTGCAATTGACGAAGACCGGTTGCGTATGTTGGTGGAAGGAACGCCGGACTTCTTTTTCTACACTCAGGATGCTGAAGGAAATTTAACTTATGTTTCCCCTTCCGTCGAAAGGATTACCGGATATAATTTTGAAGAATGGTTTGCCAAGCGCGATTGGTTTACTACCGATAATCCGATTAATAAATTGGCAAAAGAAATTACCGTTATGCATCTCAAAGGTTTGCAAACCGAGGAACCGATTTATATCGAGATCAAGAATAAGAGCGGCGAGCTCATATTCCTCGAAATATACGAGCATCCTATAATTCGAAACGGGAAAGTTGCGGGTTTACAGGGCGTGGCTCATAATATTACGAAAGAACGAGAATTCCATGAAAAGTTAAAGACGTCGGAAGCGGAACTTCAGGCAATTTTCGACGCTCTGCCGGACGTTGTTTTCACTATCAACAACGAAGGCAGATATTTGAAAATTTCTTCTTCGAATCAGGAACTGTTATATAAACCGGCTGACAATCTGTTAAACAGAACGCTGCACGAAGTTCTCCCCGTGCAAACAGCCGATTATTTTCTTCAGATAATTCATAATGTTTTGGAGGATAAAAAAGGCGGTCAAATCGAATACGAACTCGAAATCAATAACGAATTAAAAAATTTCCTCGCGACTATCGAGCCTTTGACTTCCGATACAGTGCTCTGGGTAGCGCGTGATATTACGTTAATTAAAAACTACCATAAAGAATTGATCGAAGCGAAAGAATCGGCGGAGAAAGCCGATAAACTCAAAAGCGAATTCCTTGCTCAAATGTCGCACGAAATCCGAAGCCCGATTAATAATATCCTCGGTCATATTTCCCTGGTGAAAATGTTCATCGAAGAGAATTCATATATGGACGAAGATTTGAATTTCAGTTTCGATGCAATCGATAATTCAAGCAGGCGGATCGTGCGCACTATCGACTCCATTCTCAACATGTCGGAATTGTCGCTTGGCACATACAAACCGAACAAGAAAAAAATTGATATCCTTGCAATAGTAGAAAATCTTTACAACGAATATAAATCGGCGGCTGCAAGAAAAAATTTACAATTTAACGTTAATAACAACGCCGACTTTTCTCTTATCTACTCGGACGATTATTCGGTTTACCAGATAATAGCGAATTTAATCGACAATGCAATCAAGTACACAAAAGAAGGCGGCATAGCAATTACTTTGAACAATCTGGATGACGTTCTCGAAGTGAAAATTTCGGATACGGGCATTGGCATTTCCGAAGAATACCAAAAAAGTTTGTTTACGGCATTTTCCCAGGAAGAACACGGATACACCCGTAAATTCGAAGGAACCGGGCTTGGTATGTCGCTCGTTAAACGATATTGCGATTTAATCGGCGCAGGCATCGAAGTTGAAAGCAAGAAAAAAGTAGGCACGACATTTACGCTTACATTCCCGCAAAATATAAATCTCAATTAATCCTTCCGCAGAACTATCTTCCCGGCTAATATGTTATAACAAGAAAATTCCTTAAATTTGTTGTTTATTTTTTTGCACTTTGGAGAATTGAATGAAAAAGATACGTAACATTGCCATAATAGCGCATGTTGACCACGGTAAAACTACATTGGTAGATCAAATACTAAAACAATGTAATATATTCAGACAAAATCAGGTCGTCAGAGAAAGGTTCCTCGATTCGAACGACCTGGAACGGGAAAGAGGAATTACAATCTTAGCAAAACATATAAGCATCCCGTATAAAGACTATAAAATAAACATTATCGATACGCCGGGGCATGCGGATTTCGGCGGCGAAGTCGAACGTGTATTGAAAATGGCGGACGGCGTGCTGCTGCTCGTAGATTCGTTTGAAGGACCTATGCCTCAGACCCGTTTTGTGCTCGAAAAAGCGTTGAGTTTGAATCTGGCTCCGATTGTAGTCATCAATAAAATAGACCGCCCTGATAACAGACCCGGGGAAGTTTTAAATGAAGTCTACGATTTATTTATCGATCTGGGCGCCGACGAAACACAACTTGAATTCCCCGTCTTTTATGCCAGCGGGCGCGAAGGCTGGGCGGTATCCGATCTGTCGCATAAAAAGAAGGACATTACCCCCCTTCTCGAATCGATAATTAAAGATATTCCTCCTCCGCCGATGAATGCCGGATCTACGCAAATACAAATTACCACTCTCGATTATAACGATTATATCGGAAGAATCGGAATCGGAAGAGTTTTCAGAGGCTCGCTCGAAAAATCACAAGATCTCTCGATTATCAAACGCGACGGTAAAGTTCATCCGGTTTCGATTAAACAGATTTTTGTATTTGACGGGCTCAACAGACTGGAAGTCGACTCTGTCGATTGCGGCGATATCTGCGCAATTGTAGGCGTAGAGGATATCGACATCGGCGACACAATAGCCGATTCCAACGAGCCGGAACCGCTCCCTTTGATTACAATCGACGAACCGACAATAAGCATGACATTTACGGTCAACAATTCGCCCTTTTACGGCAAGGAAGGAAAATTTGTCACGTCGCGTCAACTCAGAGACCGCCTCTACAAGGAACTCGAACATAACGTAGCTCTTAAAGTGGAGGAGACCGCTTCTCCCGATTCATTCAAGGTTTCGGGAAGAGGCATTTTGCATTTATCGATATTGGTTGAAAACATGAGGCGCGAAGGCTTTGAACTCCAAATTAGAGAGCCGAAAGTAATCTACAAGGAAATAAACGGCAAAAAAGCCGAGCCGATCGAAATTCTGGTTGTCGACGTTCCTGCGGAATATTCGGGCAAAGTAATCGAGCTCGTAGGGCAGCGCCGTGGCGAACTGGTAAAAATGGAAAACAAAGGCTCGGTTCAGAATCTGATATTTCACATTCCTTCCAGAGGATTAATGGGCTTGAGAACCAAACTGCTTACCGTAACTTCCGGCGAAGGGATAATGCACCACCGTTTTTATCAATACGAATATTTCAAAGGCTCGATAGCAAGAAACAGAAACGGCGCGATTATATCGATGGAAGACGGACCGGTTACGGCTTACGCTCTCGATTCGTTGAAAGACAGGGGCAGATTTTTTGTCGAGCCCGGCGAAGTCGTTTATCGCGGGCAGGTAATCGGCGAACACAATAAAGAGAACGATATCGAAGTCAACATCCAGCGAGGTAAAAAATTAACGAATATGCGCGCTTCCGGATCCGACAAAGCAATCAAAATTCCTCCTCCGGTTAAGTTTACTCTCGAAGAAGCGCTCGAATATATTAACGAAGACGAGATGGTAGAAGTGACGCCTAAGTCGATACGTCTGCGTAAACTCTATCTGGACCCGCACGAACGCAAACGCTACAACTTGAACAAAGCTGTTTAATATGTAACGAGTCCGGTTTTCCGTTTCATTCGCTCGTTATTTCAGCTATTAAAATAACTTTATCAGTTTGTTCTTTTTAGCGGATTCAAATGCTTTCTGAAGCGTCATCATATCCTTAAAGCCTTCTTCAAAGGGACTCAGGTTTTTTACCTTTCTCGTTACGATTTTATAAAAATGCAGGAATTCGTTCTCGTAGCCTCCGTCGGTTTTTACTTTTATTTTTTGATCTTTTCTACCGTCTCTTTTAATGATAATCCTGCCGTTGTTTTGCAGTATTAAAGAGCCTTTATTTCCAAAGATTATCATTTCGTTACTGTGGAAACCGCGTACGGAAAAGAATATATTGAGAATTCCGTGCATCGATTTATCGAAGTTGAACAGGAACGAAAACGTATCTTCAGTTCCAATTGCCGGATTAACGGATTTCATCGAGGCGTAACCCGATTTTATATCGCCGAACAACATTCGCAAAGCAGCCGCGTTATGAACGCCACCGTCGTAGACAAATCCGCCCGGATATTTATTTTTTTGACGCCATTTCGTTTGTGCGTATTTGTCTTTTAATGTCAGATTATTGAATACGTTCCATACAACCGAATAAACGTCTCCGATAATTTTCTTGTTCAACAATTTTTTAGTTTCCAGATAGAGAGGGTCGAATCGGAAATTTTCCGCGAGGAAACAGACAGCCTTTGTCCGTTTTTGCATTGCAATCAGTTTGCCGGCTTCGCCGGGTTTTGCAGCCAGCGGCTTTTCGAGGAATACGTGTTTCCCCGACTTAATTGCTTCCGCGGCAAATTTATAGTTCAGTTCGATCGGCACGGCTATTACAACCGCGTCCACATCAGGATTCTTCATTATCTCTTTGCAATCGGTTGTGTACGGAATGCCGCCCGTAAGACGCGAATATTCTTTTGCCTTCTTCTCGGTTCTGTTGCACGCCGCCACAATTTCAAATTTATCTTTATGTTTTTTAATAGCGGGCAGGTGCAATTCCTTAGCCGCAATTCCGCATCCTATTATTCCCAGTCGTATTTTCTTCATATCGATTTTCCTTTATTATTATTAAAATGAATTGCCGCCGTTATAAAAATAAAATTATTCCAAAAATGCAATCTTTCCGCAACAGACTTTGAATTTGCCGTTACAGCAGGAAAGGAAATATGGGAATGAATCAATCGAAATAAAAAAGGCTGCCCTTTTGAGGCAGCCTCTTATTTACTTATGTAAAGATAAGTCAGTTTGTAAGGAGCTTATCTTCTTTACGAGATATCTGTTTTGATTTACCGTTGCCGTTTCCGTGCGGTTTAAATTCGCCGTTTGCGGCAAATTTGAATTTTGCTATTAATTCGCGCAGATTATTTGTCATTCTGTTGAGTTCGTCGGCAGCGCCGGCAATCTGTTGAATTCCGGCTGCGCTTTCGTTTGTAACCTTGCTGATAGTCTCAACGTTATGATTTATTTGTTCGCTCGTAGCGCTTTGTTCTTCGCTTGCGGCGGCTACCTGATTAACCACGTCGAGCGCTGCGTCCGAAGCCTGAATAATTTCTTCGAGCGATTTGCCTGCTTTTTGAGCCAGTTCCTTGCCGGTTTCGACTTCGCCTTTTCCTTTGCTCATCGAAACAACCACATTTTCCGTTACGTCCTGAATCCGCTTGATCATATCGGAAATTTCTTTTGTAGCTTTTGTGGTTCTTTCAGCGAGTTTTCTCACTTCGTCTGCTACTACAGCAAAGCCTCTTCCCTGCTCGCCGGCTCTGGCGGCTTCTATTGCAGCGTTCAATGCAAGCAGGTTGGTTTGGTTTGCGATGTCGTCGATTACCTGCACAATCTCGCCGATTTGCTCGCTGTTCTTGCCGAGATTTTGAATTTTACCGGCGGCATTAACAACGAAGTCGGCTATTTTATTCATGCCTTCTACAGTCTTACTAACAACCTCGCCGCCTTCGCGCGCTACCTGACCGGCTTTTCTGGAAGCTTCGGAAGCCAGAGTAGCGTTTTTCGAAGTGCTCATAATCGTCTTTGTCATTTCCTCGACCTGCAAAACAACTTCGTTAGCCTGGGCGGTTTGTTCCTGCGCGCCTGCAGCCATTTGTTCGGTCGACGATGAAATTTGTTCGCTTATAGAGGCTGTCAGATTTACCATCTCGGCTATGTTGCTCAATATATCGGTCAACGATTCGCCGAGAGAATTGATGCTGTTGACAATCAGTTTATGATCGCCTTTGAAATCTCCTTTGACGCGAGCGTCGAAATTGCCTTTAGCCATTTCTGCAAGCACGTCCACGCTGACCTTAATCGGAGTAAAGAGGGCGTCGAGCGTAGCGTTTACGCCGGCGACAATTTCTTTATACGCGCCGTCGAATTTCTCCGGATTGCCCCGTTTGGTTACTTTTCCTTCTATAATTTCGTCGGTAATCGATTTCAGCTCGTCTATCAAATTCCTCAAATTGCCGATCATCTTAAGCATACTGTCGGAGAGTTCGTCGTCTTCGGAAAGCGTCTTAATTTCTACGTTCAAATTGCCTCTGGAAATTTCCGTTGCGGCTTTGATTTTTTCGTGCTGAGAATGTCTCAATTGTTCCAGCATATCGGCAAGCTCGCCGAATTCGTCTTTTGTCGCCACGGCGACTTTATCTTTGAAGTTTCCTACGGAAAATTTGCCTACCACGTCTTTCATATATTGAACGGGCTTCATCAAAGATTTCACCATGTAGAAGAATACGAAGAAGAAGAAAAGGATTCCGAATGCAATTCCGAAGAAGATAACCAAACGGGAAGACGAAACGGCGTCCGACAGATTGGAATTCAAAACCTCGCCCTTTTGAGTAAGGTTATCTTTGAGGTTTTTGAAATTGCCTAGTATTTGTTCGCCGATTTCTTCGCCGGACGTAGTGGCGACTACGGCTGCGAGTTCATAGTCTTTAATTGCCGCCGCGCTGATTGTGCCGTCGATAACCAGGCTTTTATAGTCGCCCCAGCTTTTATTAATGTTCGCCAGGTCTTCTTCGATGCTCGTACCGGCGTATTTATCGGTAAGATTAGCCAGCGCGGAATCGATTACTTCTTTCGATTTCGAAAGCTTGGTAAGATTACTGTTTAATTCGGGTTCGAAACTCGGAATCGAAAATTTTAGGAGCGTGTTCTTCAGCCCTTCAAATTCCCGGTATATTTTGTCGACTTCGTTTGAAGGCGCAATATAATCGGCATAGATCTGATCTTTGTAGTCGTTTATTTTAAACATTTGATAAAGATCGTTGCCGATTACAGCCGTACAAATAGCTCCCAGTATTATATACGAGACCCGGAGTTTGGTTTTGAACTTCAAATTTTTGATTGAAATCATGGCTCTTTCTCAATTTTAATTTAATTTAAATACAAACGACATAGTAAGTTTAACTTTCACCGGCTGACCGCCTTTCATTCCCGGTTTGAACTTACTCGATTTCAGTACGCGTTCCACTTCTTCGCTGCATCCTCCGCCGACTCCTTTGATTATTTTTACGTCGTCGACGTCTCCGTTTTCATTTATATACGCCATCGCAATAACCCTGCCTTCCTGTCCGGTTTTTTTGGCAAATTCAGGGTATTGAATTTTTTTCATCAGGTTTGCAAGACCATCGGCGGGCTCGGGCATAACTTCCGCTATCGGGAGATAATCCTCGTCGCCCGGCATCAATAAATTAGACGCAGCCGGGATATCGACTTTCATTAAAAGAAGAATCGCAAGAAACAAATACAGGTTTCTAAATTTCATTTCATTACTCCGTTATTATTAATAAATGCCTTGTTCGTTTATGAATTTTGAATACGCTTTATCCGAGCCTTTGATATGTTTGGTTAACCAATTTGTCAGAAAATTCATTATTTCCAGAGACAATCCGGCTCGATTGTTTTGAAAATCCTCGTAAAACTTACCAACCGAATTAACAAAGTCGTCGTGTTCTTTTTTATGCGACAATTTGTTGGGGTAGTTGTATTTTTCAAATAAGTCTTCTTCGGACTTAAAATGAGTTTTTGTATAGCCGATTAAATCATAAATAATTTTAGCCAGTACTTCGTTCGATTTGCCCTGTTTCATAGCGTCGTAGAGCAAATTAATAGTATCGACTAATTTTTTGTGCTGGCTGTCGAGCACTTTGACCCGGACGCTGTATGTGTCGTTCCAATTAATTAAGGACATCCGTTTCCTCTTTTATATTATTATCGTATGAAAAACAGATTTATTAAGCTCTCACAAATCAGTTATTCATTTTGTTGAGCTCGATTTTTTCCTGAGTCGAAAGAATTTTTTCAAGGTCAATCAGAATCAATAATCTGTCGTCGAGCTTTCCAACCGCTTTAATAAATTCGGCGTTAACGCCGGCGACAATCTCCGGCGGCGGCTCGGTTATGCTTGCAGGAATTCTGAGCACTTCCGTAACCGCATCGACAATGAATCCGACGGTTTTTCCCGCTACTTCGACGACTATAATGCGTGTATTTTTGTCGTGTTCTTTCCTTGGCATTCCGAGTTTTGTTCTGAGATCAATTACGGGAATTATTCTCCCTCTCAGATTCACAACGCCGTCCACGAAATCGGGCGCATTCGGCACTTTCGTAATTTCCATCATACGGATAATTTCCTGAACAAGGAGAATATCCACACCGTACTCCTCTTCGCCAATCAAAAAACTCACAAGTTGAAGTATTTCGGCGTTTTCCACTTTTTGCGCGGTCATTTTTTCCCCATTTTTAATCCACCTACATCCTATTATCGAAATTGCAGCCAAATAGTTGAGCTTATCGAAATAATTTTATTATTTAATTTTACATCATTCTTTTTTTGTGGATTTTTTAAGAAAAAAATTGAATATTGTTTCGGAGTTCTTCAACTGGAAATAAATGAGACGTCAATTAATTAATATAGGGCTTTTGAATTTCCTTTGGCGATACCGATGAAAAGTAAGAAATCTATAAATAGCGACCCAATGCGCAAAGAATACGAAGCTTTAAAACGAAAATTCAATCGCTTAAATAGAGAGTATGAAAAACTTAAAACGGAAAAAGATAATTACCGATTATTGATAGAGAATCAAACCGACCTGGTCGTTAAAGTAGATACCGAAGGCAGATTTCTGTTCGTAAGCCCATCTTATTGCGAACTCTTCGGCAAAAAGGAAGAAGAATTAATCGGGCATAAATTCATACCGCTGGTTCACAAAGACGACCGCAAATCGACCAAGGACGCCATGCAGGCTTTATATAAACCGCCTTATTCGTGTTATCTGGAACAGAGAGCCAAAACAAAACGCGGATGGAGATGGCTCGCCTGGTCGGACAAAGCCATTCTCGACGACGATAACCGGGTCGTTGCAATTGTCGGAGTCGGCAGGGATATTACCGAGAAAAAAGAGCTCGAAGAAAAAATAAAAGAGGACGAACGCCAACTGCGGCTTTTTTACGACAACATGTTCATCGGCGTTTACAGAACTACCCCGGACGGCAAAATATTATTCGTAAATCCAGCCTTGTTAAAGATGTTGAAATACGACTCCTTCGAGGAACTCGCCAATCGGAATCTTGAAGCCGAAGGCTTTGAACCGGGTTACGAAAGAACCGAGTTTAAGTCGATTATGGAAAAAGAAGGACAAATAATCGGATACGTCTCTAAATGGAAATGTAAAGACAATACATACATCTGGGTGCGGGAAAGCGCAAAAGCAATCTGCGATTCGAAAGGTAACATCATTTATTACGACGGAACCGTGGAAAATATTACAAGCTGGAAAGAAGCCGAAGAAGAACTCGAAAAAGAACGCAATCTTTTGAGAACATTAATCGATTCGATTCCCGACCAGATTTTCGTTAAGGACAAAGAAGGCAGATTTCTGCTCAACAACAAATCCCACCTGAAGTCGCTCAATTTGAAAATCCAGGAACAGGCGCTCGGCAAAAGAGAAGAAGAATTATCCGCCTCGTACGACCCGTCTTCCGATAATATAAACGAAATAATTTCTACCGGCGAGCCGTCTCTCAATAAAGAAGAATTTTATATTACTTCGGAAAATAAGCCGGGGCGGGCGCTGACTTCAAAAGTCCCTTTGAAAAGCAGAAACGGAAAAATTACGGGCGTAATCGGCGTCAGACGCGATATAACCAGACTGAAAGAATTCGAACAGGAATTGCAGGAAAACGAAGAAAAATTCAGAACCGTTATCGAACAACTCTACGACGGCATTATTCTGGTCGACGAGAACGGCGAAATAATCGAATGGAATAATGCTATGACAAATATCACCGGACTGAAAAAGGAGGAAGTTTTAAATAAAAATTACAAGGAAATAACAGCCGTTTTATTGCCCGATCCCGAAGAACGACCGCCGTTTCTTAACATAACTGACATTCCCCTGCCCGACATAATTAAGAGCTACGGACAACTCTATTTCCATAAACCGTTTGAATTCACTTTTCGTCAGCCGAACGGCAGCGAACTTATTATGCAAATTGTTTTATCTCCCGTAAAGACAAAATACGGCAAACGAGTGTGCGCTATTGTAAGGGACATCACTCAAACAAAGAAGTACAGCAAGACTCTTGAAATTTATCTCGAGGAACTCGAAAAGAAAAACGACGAGCAGGAAAAATTCACTTATACAGTATCTCACGACCTGCGAAGTCCGGTAATTACAATCAAAAGCTTTGTCGGTTTGATGCTCGACGATATAAAATCAGGAAAAACGGATAAAATATTACCGGACCTTCAAAAAATTTCAAACGCCGTCGATACGATGTCAGAAATGCTCGAGGGTCTTCTGAGACTGTCGCGATTAAACCGCAACGGAAATACCATATCGCAAATATCTATGTATGAAGTTATACGCGAAATGCTGTCGGCACTTCAGGGCATGATGCCGCCCGATGCGGAAATCAATATAAATCCCTCCCTGCCTTCGATTGAAGGCGACCGCATGAAAATTAAAGAAGTCTGGCAAAATTTAATAGAGAACGCAATAAAACATTCGCAAAAAGATCAAAAACTGATAATCAATATCGATTACAAGAAAGACGATAAATACATTACTTACATTATCAAGGACAACGGAGCCGGAATACCGGAAGATAAGCTAAATACAATCTTCAATATCTTCGAAAAAGGGAATCCAAAAAGCGGGGGAACCGGTTTGGGCTTATCGATCGTTAAAAAAATTGTTGAATCGCATAAAGGTTCCGTTTGGGCAGAATCCGGAGGAACCGGGAAAGGGGCAGCTTTCTTTATAAAATTACCCTACAGTCGTAACCCTAACTAATTAAGGAGCAATTTATTCAGAGGGAATTATGGCTATTAAAATATTAATTGTAGAAGACGACGATAATCACTATGAATTACTGGAAAGAGGATTCGATAAAAAGCCGGGCGAATATATATTAAAAAGATGCGAAACTATTGCGGATGCAATGAAGGCTATCGAAGAATTTTCTCCGATGCTGATTCTTTCCGACTGGAAGCTGCCCGACGGCAACGGAACGTTTCTGTTACAAAAAGACGACGACGGCAATATTTTAATTCCTCTGATTTTAATGACAAGCTACGGCAACGAAACGATAGCCGTTGAGTCGATTAAACTTGGAGTGATGGATTATATCGTCAAATCGCCCGATACGTTTCTCGATATAACTCATATCGTCGAGAGAACACTCAGAGAATGGAATCACCTTCTGGAAAAAAGAAAAATAGCTCTTCGATTGAATCTCCTGTCGCACGCCGTTGAACAGAGTAAAGTTATAGTTTTGATTACCGACCAGGAAGGATATATTCAGTACGTAAATCCAAAATTCGAGAATGTAACCGGATACAAACTTGACGAAGCAATCGGCAAAAAACCTTCGATACTGAAATCCGGAAAAATCAATCCGGCTATTTACAAAAATTTGTGGGATACAATACTTTCAGGCAAATCGTGGCACGGCGAGTTTCTTAACAGATCGAAATTCGGTGAATATTATTGGGAATCCGCAACTATCTCCCCTATTAAAAACATTCGCGGTAAAATTACTCATTTTATTAAAATCTCCGAAGACATAACTGAAAAAAAGAATATGGAATTAACATTAAAAGCCGCTCTGGAGAAAGCCGAAGAGTCGAACATTCTCAAGACTTCAATATTGAGCAACATGAATCACGAAATACGTACTCCGTTAATGGGAATCCTCGGCATGACAGAACTAATGATGGAAGAAACCGCCGACGAAAATCTAAAAGAAATGCTGCTCCGGATTCGGAGTTCCGGCAAGAGATTAATGAAAACGTTAAACTCGATACTCGATCTGTCGGAACTCGAAAGCAGTCAAATAAAAGTAAAACGCGAGGATTATAATCTTACTCAAAATATCGAATTCATTATCGAGCCGTTTAAGGAAATTATGCTCCAAAGAAAACTCGATTTTAAACTCGTAACGCCGAATGAGGACCTGGTAGTTTCGGGATACAAAGATTTTATTGAACAGTCGCTCTCCAATATTCTCGACAACGCGATTAAATATACGCCCAAAGGCTCTATAACCGTTTACATTGACAAAGAATTGAGCGGAAAAAAACAGTTCGCTAAGATATCAATATCAGATACGGGAATAGGGATCGCAAAAAACCAAATCGGATTAATATTTCAGGAATTCCGTCAGGTAAGCGAAGGCACAAGCCGCTCGTACGAAGGAGCCGGATTGGGACTTACCACGGCAAAGAAAATGATCGAATTAATGGACGGCACAATTTCGGTCGAAAGCAAAGAAGGCGAAGGTTCTACGTTTACTGTTCTGTTGCAGCTAGCTCAGCCAAAAGAAATTAAGAAAGATACCCCAAAAGAAAAGATAGCCGAGAGCGGTAATAATTTTTCAATTCTTTATGTGGAAGACAATATAATAAATCAGGAAGTGATTAAATCCTTTTTGAGCGAGAAAGCCGAAGTTGACAGCGCGCTGAATGCAAAAGAAGCTTTGAAAATGATTGGTCAGAAAAAATATTCGATGATATTGATGGACATTCACCTCGGTATGGGAATGGACGGAATAAAGCTGACAAAAGAATTGCGCAAAACCGAAGACTACAGAAACACTCCTATTATAGCCGTAACCGGATATGCGAGTAATCTCGACAAGGACAGGTTTCATACGTGCGGATTCAATCAAATTCTCGTTAAGCCGTTTACAAAGGAAGAGTTGCTGGATGCAATAGCGAATCTTTTGAAAAAATAAAAAAGGCGGACAAAAGCCCGCCTCGAAGGAGTATGTATGAAATGATAAACTAACTTTCTTTTAATTCTTTTAAGATTGCCTCGGCTACTTTATTAATCACTTCGTCCGAATCGTAAAATTTCGAACTGATTTTCTGCTTAATTTCCTCCAATCTCTTTGAAGCGGCTTCGTTTTTTGCGAGTTCTCTCGCAGTCGAAGAGATCTCGATTTTGTCGGTCTCTTTTGCTTCCGGTTGTTTAACCGAAGCCTTCTTCAACTGATTTGGGTCGTGTGTAAACGTCGAATTGTTAGATATTCCTTTTATGTCCACTTTTTCACCTGATATAATTGACTATTTTTCTCTGGCTGTTCAAGGCAGAAATTTCCTTTTCAACTTTTTTCAACTCATTCTTGAACCGCTCTACTATATTATCGTATTTTTCTTCGATAAGTTTAGCCTTTAAGAGGATCTCCGGTTCGTTTTTTTCGAAATATTCCTTTCCCCATTTGGCGCAGACGTCTTTTTTCAGTTTCTGGATGACCATCATGCTTTCCAGTGCCTCCTGAAATTTATCGTCGAAATTATCGAAATTTATAGAATCTAACTGCTGCGTGAGTAAATCCATCAACTGATTCATAGCGGTTAGTTTATTTTTAAGATCCGTATCCATATTCTCTCCTAGTATCCGGTGGTCGACGAGCTAAACAACGAGAAATAATTTTGAGCCGACATAATCGAAGCAAGTTGAACCTGCAATTTTTGATAACGAAGTCTTAGCGCCGAAGCGTTTTTGTCTATCCTTGTCTGCGCCGCTTCGATGCTGTCGTTTAACGATGAGATTGTGGAATCGTATGTCGACTTCGTCTTGGCAATATATCCGTCCGCTCCCAGGTACGGACTAATACTGTCGTATAATTTAGTTGCAATGCCGTTCGTCGAAGTAAAAAGATCGACAACTTCGCCGAGGTTATTTTTTATGGCGTCTTCCAGTTGATCGGAATCCGATAAAGACAGTCCGCCGTCAATATTAAATGTAATTCCGATTTTAGAAAGACTATTAATTTTATTGGAGGCAATTCCGTCTACCGTTGAATACGCTATTGTATTTAATAAACTGATAAGCGCCGAGGCGGTGGAATCTCCTCGAAGAGTTCCCTTCGAAGTGTCGGTAGTTTTCGTCTGATCGCGCAGATAACTGTACAGGTCGTTAAATTTTGTAATAAACTCGTTTACTTTATCTTTAATTTTGGTTACGTCTTTAGAAACGTTAATATTAACGTCGGCATCCGCCGGTTGCATAACAGATTTCAAATTAATCGTTGTGCCCGAAATCAAATCGGTAATTACATTAGAATTTCTTTCTACGTTAACGCCGTTAAAGTCGATTTTGGCGTTGAGCAAATCCGTAGTATAGATATAACCGGGAGTGTCGTCTCCTATCGAACCGTTCTGAACGAACGATTGGCGCGCTGCTCCGAGATTCAATCCCACGGCAGCCAAAGCCGTTCCGCCGCCGGTGTCGGACAGATCGGTAATTCTATAATCATAGCCCGATTCAATTGCCGTAATTCTCAACTGTGAACTCCCGCTCAGCGGGGTAAATACCGAAGCGTTAACCAATCCCGAAGCGCCTTTTTCTTTCGTTACGTTTACTCCCAGCTCTGTTAACAATGTCCCCGTATCGTTTTTAATCGTTATATATTCGGAAGAATCGTTGACGGTAATTTTAAGCTGATAATCCGAACCGTTTACAACTTTTTCAGCCGTAATACCGTCGATATCGTTAAGCTGAGTAACAATACTGTCCAATACATCGCTGTAGGTTCCGGCAGAATAATTAATGGTAGTTTCCGTACCGTTCAGATCGACTACGAACGAACCGCTGGAAGCCGTGCTGCCTGTTACCGCAGTAGAGAGCACAACGGCTTTATCGGTATTAATAGCGTTCTGTATTTTCGTCATTAATGTTTCGTTTGTTATATAGCCGGAAGTGAAATCGGCGGCGTCGAAGGTGACCGAAACTTTGCTAATAAATTCTCCCCCTTCTCCGTCGCCTGTTTTTATAGTAAACTCGTGCGTTCCAGGAGCCGTAATAACCGCCGATGCGGCAGTCGAATTCATGTCAATCGACAATACGGCGTCGTTCTTAGCCAGCTGGTTAATTCGTATTGTATTATTCCCTTCGGTGGCTCCCGTACTCGAAACCGCCGTTGCAAAGTCCGTATTAGACGAAGTAGCGGCTTTCGAATAAAAGATCGAATCTGTTGCCGCGCTTTTTAAATCGCTAAGTAAAGTTTTAAATGTATCAAGTTTACCGCTAATTGTAGAATATGCGGAAATTATATTTTCATAATATGATTTTCGATTGGTAAGAGGCGTAACTCTCTTTTGAGTTTCGTTAGAGATGTAAGAATTGACCAGATTATTTATACCTGACGTTGTCAGAATGTCGTAGGCCATTTTCAACCCATATTTTTAATAGCGTCCAACCATGTCTGCTTTAATTCGGTCAATATTTTCAGGACAATTTCGTTATTTTTTTTGCGCATTTGGTCCTGGCAGAATATATACAAGCGGAGTAATCCTGTGGATATTTCTTTTGCCGCAGGGTCGTCAAAATTCAGCGAATTAATTAATACCTGAATGGCTTCATTGGTCCTGAGCATGTCGTTTTTTTGACATTGCTGGATGGCGAAGTCGTAAACTTTCAGAGTCAGTTCCTGAGGAGTGGAATTTTTAATCTGATTAACGAGATACGGATTAGTTTTTTTAGTAGCGAAATTTGCTGTATACATGGCTCTCAGTAATTTAGTTAAAAAATTCCCTCTCCCCGTAGGGAGAGGGATTAATCAGGATAAATTCCCAATTAACGGAAGAGGCTCAATATCTGTTGAGGAGCGGTGTTCATTTGAGCCACCATTGCAGTTGCCACCTGAGCTCCGATTTGACCCTTGGTAGCGTTCAACTGTTCCATTGCGACATCGGCGTCGAAGATGTTACTGATAGTAGCCGTGTTGTTGGCAATTGCAGCCGTGAGATATTCTTCTCGAGAGTCGAGAGTCTGGCTCAAGTTACCGAGACGCAACAGCGCATTACGAACATTATCGGCTACAGTGGTAGTATCATAGCTCAATACGGTACTATCCGTGGCGTTTTGGAGATTTGTAGCTCCGATAGCTGTTGCAAGGTCGCCGACTTTCAAGTATGTATCGCTTGCAAAGTCGACCGAGAACGAGGAACCGCCGACGTCGAACGAAGCGCTTGTTAAAGCGGTGGAGCCGTCGGTGCTGGCGAGCAACTGTGTGCCGTTAATGTTGGTGTTCTTAAGTATGGAATCAATTTCTTTAGCGAGAGTTCTGATGTCATCGGCAATTGCGCTAGAGTCTTTCAAAGGATCGCTTGCGTCGGTTTGTTTTGCTTTTATCTGGTTTAATTTGTCTGCAATCTGCTGTAATGCGGATTCGGCGGTAGCCAGATAGTTTTTAGCCGAAGCGATGTTGTTGAGCTGAGCTTTCTGTGTAAGAGTTTGAGCTTCGAGCTGTTTACCGACGTTGTAGCCGGACGTGTCGTCTGCAACGCTGTTGATCTTTTTCATTGTTGCAAGACGAAGTTGTGCCTTTTCTGTCTGCGCATTGATTCTTGCCAATGCATTGTAAGCGTTAAGAGCGCCAACGTTTGTGTTAATTGAGAATCCCATAATTTACCTCCTTGTATGTTTGTTAAATCCGCTCAAGCTTCCCTGCTTGAGCTTGTTGATTAATGAGATTTATTTCTCACTAATATTATCGCACGTCGTTTATAAAAGTTTAGCGATTCCCTTATATAAATTTTAATTCAATGTCAAGATTTTATACAATGATATCAATGCTTTCCTGAAACGGGAGTTGATACGTTGGGAATGCGGTTTTCCAAAACGGAGCGGAAGGAACGTTTGACAAAATCGGATTAGTTAACTACGGATAATCCTTTCAATTTTTCTTTTACCAACTTCACTTTCTGAATTATTTCTACCATCCGGGCGAATGTTTTTTCCATGTAATCGAATATCTCTATTGCCTCGCCGAACTTTCCTGCTTTAATATAAAACGATGCCAAATAAAAAAGCGCCGCCGGATCGTTGGAAAGTATCTCTTTGTTGTTTTCCATTAATTGGATGGCTTCGGCAGTCGCGCCTCTCTGATCGTACAGCTGCGCTATATTTTTTATTGCGTCGGCATTCTTCGGATAGAGCGAATGAAAGTAATTAAAAAGCCTAAGTTTAATGTCCTGATTTTTTTGACCTTCGAGCACAGTAATCAATAAATCGAGATTATATTTGTTAATATGCTTTTCGACTACTTCGGCCATTTCTTCATTTATTTCCCTTCCGTTTAATACGCATTCCATCAATTTAATCAGCTGAAGTTTATGATTGGCTTCTTCGTCTTTAATTATTCTGTACAATTCCTTAATAAAATACTCCGTATAATCGGAATCCTGAGTTCTGAACGAAAGGAACAAGCCGAAATAAATAATTTCCCTGTTGTCGACATAAATAGTTTGTTTGTTCAGCAATTCGTTATTGTTAATACTTTTATTTGCCTCCATCGCTTTTTTAGCATAAATCTTTGCCTTGTACAGATTTTGCTGACGCAAATAGACTTTCGACATAAAAAGATAATAATATGTTTGTCTCGGATTTAGTTCGATCGCTTTGTCAATCAGTTTTTCGGCTCCGGTCGAATTAAATTTCGAATGTTCAATTTGCGCCAGATACGCGTACGCCTCGGCTTTCAACGTATTGTCCAGCTCGTTATTATCTATTAATTCCGAGAATATTTCTTCAGCTTTTTCAAAATTTCCCAGGATATAATACGTTTGCCCAAGCTGGAACAAGCTGTAAGAAGACTTGTTTTGGTTATAATCTTCCAGCAGCAGTTCAAGATTTCTTTTTGCCTTCTTTTCCTTTTCCTCTTTCGAAACGTCGTAACCGATATGGTTAATTACTATTTTCGAATGCTGAATTTGATAACCGTTTTCTAAGAGCGAATCGGTTATCTGTTCGTGCACCTTACCGCTAAACTTTATATCCGGCGAGTTCTTAAAAAGTCTTACGTAACGAATGGAATGGTCTCTTTCGTTTTCGCTGTCGATACTCTTTACAGTGCAAAAGTAGCCTGCTTTCGTAACCGTATTAAGAATCTTTTTCAATTCATGGATTGAATTGGCGTCCAGCCGTTCGTCCGCGTCGAGATACAATATCCAGTCGCCCGTCGATTTTGAAAGCGCATAATTTCGCGCAGCCGAGAAGTCGTCGCGCCATTCAAAGTTATAGACTTTGGCATTGTATTCCTTAGCAATAGAAACGGTATTATCGGTAGAACCGGTATCGACAATGACAATTTCACCGGCAATATTTTTTACGGATTCGAGACAATCTTTCAGATATTTTTCTTCGTTTTTGACGATCATTGAAAGTGTTAAAACGCCCATAGCTAACTCGCTTCTAATGATGAATGATTCAGCTCGTAACCGAGCAATTTATTTACATCCGCCAAAGCGTCGGCGGCGGCGCCGTTATTCGGGTCGTTTTTAACCGCCCATTCGAGCATTACTTTTGCCGCTTCCGGATTATCCTGCGCTAAGAATACCTGCCCCAGTCCAAAACAAGCCGAAGAAGATTGGGGATTCAAATTGAGTTCTTTTTCGAAGTACTGCTGTGCTTCAAGTGTATTACCGGCAATTAAGGATATATTTCCTGCAAGATCATAAACATCTTCTATACCGCTCGATTTCGAATCACTTGACACAGTTTTTAAGTATTCTTCTGTATATCTTATGGCTTCATCATACTTTTTCTCGTTTAATAATGACGCAACATATTCAGAATTGAAAACATTCTTTTCATCATCGCTGTATTCATTCAGTAATTCCGGATGGTTATCCAGATAGAACTTATAAAGAATATTTTCAAGATTTTTAAACTCTCTATCCTTAGAATTAATAAGAGCGGTCAAGTATCCATTTTCTGCTATTTTATTTCTTAATTTAACGTCATCTAACAATTCTTTAGTGGCTCTATAAATTTCATCAGCAGATCCCGGATTTATCAACAAACAGTTTTTCTTGTCTTCGCAATATTCGCTAATCCCGATTGTTTTCGTACATATTACTGCCGTCTTAGAAGCCATGGCTTCCAATGGCGGCAATCCCCAAGATTCGTAATATGACGGATAGATAAGAATATCTGCCGTAGCGTATAGAAAAGACTTCACTTCTGGAGCAGGATTATAATAGAACTCGCAATCGTAGTCCTTAAATATATCCGGTTGGGTATTAGAAATGCGCACAAGCGTTATCTTATAATTTTCTTTTTTAATTCTATCAATTGCTTCTTTTACTTCAGTTATACCTTTGAATCTTAAAGGCTCGAGATCAGTACCCATACTATCAGGGCCGACAACCAGCACACGTGCCGTAAATCCTTCCAATTGCTTTGGACGCGGACAAAAGAGATCCATGTCAACGCCAACGTTAATTATTGCATCCGGTATTCTACCCGTTCTTTTTTGAATTATTCGGGCAAAGTATTCCGAATTAGCTATAAGCTTAACTCCGTTAAGTTTATAAGAGTTGTCAGACATTAACTTATAAGTCTTAAGAGCTCTGTTATTTTTAAGATTCTTCTTTATATCTACGTCGTCAAAAATAAACTGATCACCCTGAGCAAAGTATATTTTAATATCCGATTTTATCTTCAATAATTCATGTGCATTTAGATAAAACGTAGCGATCACTATATCGCTTTTATTGACATATTTTGACATGCTCTCAGTATCTGGGATTTTAATTACTTCCGCATTTAAGTATATACCGCGGGGTTTATCCGTAAAACTTATTATTTTTACTTCGTGCCCTTGTGCAGCCAGCATGTTTGCCTGACTAATAATCGTGAGATTCCCTCCCGAAATTGAAGAAAGATTATTCACCAAATAAGTAATAGTAAATTTTTTACGTTTTTTAATAATCTCAAACTTGTCGTCGACCGTATTTCCCTTTACAACGTTTATTTCAGTTTTATCAGCCGAGTATTTAAATTTCTCTAGTATCCCATATTTATTTGCAAATTCAATAAAACTTTTTTTCGAATTAGCTTCCGAATATTTTGCCGCCGTGTTCAGACCGTTATAGATAATATTCTTATTGATTTGTTTTCCAATTAATGCCTTGATTAATATATTTATTAATGCTTGCACATCATCATAATCAACCAAATATCCGTTGTAATTATCTTCCAAAAAACTTTCTGCGCCCATATTCTTTGTAGCGACAACCAGCGTACCGCTTGCCATTGATTCGAGAACCGACAATGAAAATCCTTCGTACCAAGATGCGCATATATATAAGTCACAGTAATTGTATAAATCTGCCATTTGTTTTGAATCAAGTTCAGAAAACACATTTACTTGGAATTCAAAACTATTCTTAATATTATCCAACATTTTTTTCATCTCGTCAGTAAGAATGCCCGCGGCAATATTAAGTGTCAGATTATGTAATCGATACTGTGTTTTTTGGAATACTTGCAATGCCGTAAGGACATATCTAAGTCCTTTCAAGGGCTGTAAAGGATTGCCTACAAACAATATGTTTTTTCCGGTTTTTATAATATCATTGTTGGGGGAAAATATTTTATGGTCTACAAAATTATTAATTAAGTAGGAATCCTTATTGAATTTATCTTTAATTAATTTTTTCAAATGCTCTGAAACAACTATCGTATAAAAAGGAATTTTGTGCAATGAGGAAAATAGCGCTTTATCGGTTCTAGTGGTAGTAAAATTATCGCCGTATAAATACCCCTCGTATGCCTGGCAAACATAAATTATTTTTTCAGGAGGTATTTTGTTTAGAATTTTTCCAATATCCAAAATTGTATATAAAAACACATACTTAAAAGAAGTCAAATCAATTTCATCATAATTTTCAACCTGTACGTATTTGCCAGGGATATCCGTCCAATTGCCTTTCGGAGTATCGCAAAATACAGTAATTTTACATCCCGCTTCTGCAAGCCATTGCATGTATTTTGTGTAAATTATTGTACCCCCGCTTTTCCCCTTCAAGCCTCTGGCAATAAATGCAATTTCGTGCCCTTCCGTCTCATCTATATCGGGACGGGGCATATTAATAAGATATTCATGTATTTCATCATCCCGGAAATAATAGCCTTTTTTACAAGTATCACAAACTATTGTAATTTTTTGAGATTCTTCTTTGACAGTAATATAATCTTTTTGGAGAATTCGTTTATTGCAAGCCGGGCATTTAATTCCAAGAGTATATTGAAATTTACCTTCATATGTTATCGGTTCGAGTTCCCACTTATAGAAGGATACCTTCGGGAGTTTTGAAAAGTTATTCTCATTTTCTTCAAGGTAGAGTTTCGGATTATAAGTTTTATATTTTTCTACGAAGGGCAATGACTTTGTTTCTCGTTTATTAAATAATATATATAAATACCTGTCTAATATTTCCGCTTTTTTTCTCTCTCCTATTGATATCAACTCGTTTATATATTGTATTGTTTCGTTATAATAATCATACGGTTTGTATTTGAAAGTATCCCTGGTATAAATATTTTCCAATGCGTTTAATATTCTCGAAGGAATTTTGTCTTTATCAAGTTCCGAAACGTATTTTTCTATACTCTTTTTAATTTCTTTCCTGTACGAAATTGGCGAACGATTATTAATCCATTCATTCATCCTGTCTATAAATGCCGGGATATAGCCGCTTCTGTACATAAACGCATTTGTATTTATTGCAATATTCAAACTGTCTCGAAGCGCTTTTTTAATATCTTCAGGATTAGTCAAATTCAGTAACGGATAAAATTCTTCATATGTATATGAATTAATAAAATTCAGACACGAGCGAGCTGAATCGAGGTACATGCCGTCAGGGAAGGCGTTTGTGTCCTGTCCCGGATGAAACCGTGTAACACAAGTTCGTTCGTTAATATATTTTGATACGAATTTGGCAGTAATTCGCAGCCACATATCAAAATCCTGCGCCTGACGCAAAGTTTCGTCAAACATTCCGACTTTTTCAAAAACTGACGAGTGAGCTGCAAAAGAATTGCCATGAATATAATTACCTGCAAAAAATTTTGTAACTTGAAATTCATCAGGTGGAATTGACTGCCACAGGTCTGGCAACGTTTTTTCTTTTGTTTGATCATTGAGATAGTAAAAATGCGTATAAAAGAATTTTATATTTGGAAATGATTTTATGTCATTATACATAATTTCGAATTTATCTGGCTCGTATAGATCGTCAGAGGAAAGCCAACAAATCCATTGACCGTTCGCTCTTTCAATACCATAATTAAGCGCTGATGAAGTGCCGCCATTAACTTTATGATAACACTTAATTCTAGAATCCTTCTTCTCATATTTACTCATTACATCTGCGGTATTATCCGTACTACCATCGTTAACTATTACAGCTTCCCAATTAAAGTAAGTTTGACTAAGCAGACTATCTATTGCTTCACTTAGTAGGTGAGCCTGATTGTAAGCGGGTATAATTACCGAAAATTTAATATTACTCTTCATTATCGAATCCGATTATTTATTTTTCTCGAATAAGACCCAATGCCATGATGCCTTATCCAACGGCCAATATTTATCTTCTGTTTTTAGAATTTTCAAATCAAGCTCTTTTGCAAGCGCCTGTATATCCTCTTTAGTCCAATTAACACATGGTTCGTATTTTTTTAATTCTGCATCTCTTGTTCCGAATTCAGGTTCCATAAACTGCAGAAGCATTTTGCCTCTATTTGACAACTTCTCTGCCATGCCTGATATATAGTCTTTGGTCATATCTCGAGTCAAATGCTGAAAAACCGTAATTTCATACACAAAATCGAGCTCTACATTTATATCATACCTCCAGGAATCTGCTAATACCGGAGTAAAATTATCGAATCCCTTATTCTTTAAAAAATTAACGGCTTTATTTAATATTTTCCTGCTCACGTCAATGCCATATATATGTTTAACATATGGCGCCATTAGAGCGGACTCTCTTCCGTATCCGCATCCTATGACAGCCACATTCATATATTTATTAATTCTACAAAACTATTGATAAGCTCCAGATCATCTTCATAATAAAGTAAGTTATCCGAACTGTTTTAGGGTTTTCAAAATAATTATCGTTTTGCAATTGTCTCTAATTTTATAGATTACTAGATGAACTCATCCCTTTTGCGGTTCATTCTTTTTGTGTTAATAAAAAATATTCAGCTTTCAATTCCGAGTCATCAGGATGGGATTCCAAATAACGGTCAATAATATTTACAGCTAATTCTATATTATTCTCTGCTTTTAGTATTTCTAAATAATTTAGAACATAAACGCGATTATGTCTATCCAATTCATACGACTTTTGAAGAAATTCACGAGCATTTTTTCTGTTCCCCCTGTTCCATTCTATAACGCCCAGATTGTTAAGAGCTTCTGTATTATTAGCATTAATTTCCAGTACTCTTTTAAAATATCTTTCAGCTTCTTCAACATTATCTTCATATGACATTACCATCTCACCTAATTTCACCAATGATTCTTCCAGTTCCCTTGTAGAGATAATACTATCTCCCTTTATCCCTGAAATATTCTCAGAAATATTTTTCATAGCATAAGATGTAGACGCTTCATCCATTTCTCCTTCTTTCATGTGATAGACAATCGAGTCAAAAGATGTAATATGCTTTACGCCAAGTTTAGCTAATTTATCGAAGAAATATTCATCTCCATAAAAAGCAACATCATCAAAACTTTTTCCAGCAATGTTACCCTCCGGATATAAACCTGCTTTCATTGCAACATCTTTAAAAAGCATACAGGGCATATAAGCCCCACCTTCCTTAATTCCAGTACTTCTAACTTTATTAGCGTAAGAAAGGAATTCATCTTTTTTAAAGTTGGTTGGATGGTCACCAAATTCACCATGATATGCTCCGGGGAAAATTCCATGTTTAGGATGCTTTCTTTCCACTAGTTGAGAGCATACTACTGAATTTGGAGAACTATATTTTATAAGATTTTCTAACCAATCCGGAGAAAAATAATTATCACTATTTACTAATACTACTAAATCTCCTTGCGCTTTTCTTATAGCTTCGTTCCAACCACGATAAACCCTATGAATATACTCTGGTTTTGCATATCCCATCTTAAACAATTCTTCTTCTGTTCTCCTGGGGTTAATATTAATATAGAATTTATATCCTTTAGCTGTTAAATAATCAACAAGATCTCCCTCAGGATCATTTGCTATAAAAAAGAATTCTGCTTCACCTCTCTTAATCATCGGAGTAAATTCATTGACAGATTCATAAACCCAATCAGCAAATTTCTTTGATTTATATATTAAAGAAGCAATTGATATTTTTACCATTGAATACCCCTCTCATTAAAATATTTTTGCCATGTTATTTTTACAGTTTTTCTATCCCATCCCAACCTAAAAATATCTTCTCTTGTATTTTGAGATGGAACAAAATCTTTCTCCATATTATCCAAAATAACTATCGGAAGATTTCATGCCATTGCTTCCCATTCTATCATATAAAAAGGTTGAAGCATACCGCAACTTAAATAAAAATCTGCTGCATTCATCAGCTCTGCTAATTGTTGTTGAGAAACTTTCACAAAATTACTTGCCCCATTTAAGAAAGATGCTTCAGAATCTTGTTTCCATACAATTATCCAATAAATATCACTATTTTCTTGAGCATATTTCTTTAGTCTTTCAAATCCTTTCATTGGATGCGTAGTTCCTCCCCAAATACCGATTTTTTTATCGAGTGGAAGATTGTATTTATTACGTAATGATTTTTTTTCTCCTGACGGGCTAAATAAGTCAGTATCAACTCCGATTGGTATTACATCAACAGAACCAAATTGTTCATAGTACTTTTTAGCAAGCGGTGTAGCGACTACTCTATAAGTAGAATATTTTGCCGTACTATTAATTTTTTTAATCTTTTCATCCCATTCATTAGAACTGAATACCACTTTCATTTCAGGAATTAGTTCCCATAGTAAAGCTATACTTTTAGATGGGAAAACATTTAATGGGCCTAAAGTTGAATATCTTAGTACAACATCGTTTGGATACATTACTTGAGGAATTGCGAATGCACTATTTGGAAATTCTCTCTTGAACCATGTCCAAAAGGTATCTTCTCCCAAACCACTTATAACTTCTGCATTTAAGAATATCATTTTAGTATCTCATCTTTTTGCAAGATAATATGCAACGAAGGATATTTTTGTGGTACTACTTCTTTTTTAATTAGATTCCAAAAACTTCCACGCCTATAGTAATATTGAGAATCCCTATCGAGAAATACATTAAAACTATTATCATTAAAAAATATCCTATGAGTTGGATCATCTGTAATACCCATAGGTACAATTATATCAAAAATCCCCTTAGGCTTTAAAACTCTCCATACCTCTTCTATTATGAATAAAAAATCATAGGGATCTAAATGCTCTAAAAAATGATAAGCTCTTACTTCCTCGACAATATTAGAAGAATATGGTAGTCCTCTTGTAACATCTCTTACAATATCGGGTTTTACGGATACATCTTTATCAATATTTATATAACCTTTTTCAGGATATATACCGCAACCAAGATTTAATTTAACTATCTCCATTTTCTTATCCCATGAAAAATTTGCAATCTATTAGCTTTATTTATTTGCGTTAATTGTAATAATCACCCATTTTTTAAGTTTATTATAATATTTTATTACACCTCAATACCCTGAAAAAACTCTTTCATTTCTTCAATTTGCCGCCGTAACGGCTTGACGGCAACAATACCGGATAAACCGTATACCGAGTCCAAGCTTCTGTCGACGGCGCTTTCCGCATTAACGGGATTTATCTTCAGATTCAGATTATAGACTTCGTTAAATATTTTAAGCAGTTCGTATTTATTTACCGTATCCGGAGAAAAGATGTGATAAATGCCTTTTTTGTAGTGCCCGTCGATAAGAATTTTTTCAATAACCTCGGCTAAGTAGAGAGTAGTGACGCCGTTCCATCGATGATTTGTAAAACCGTTTACTTCTTTGCCCGCCTGGCTTTTTGCCCACTCGAGCAGCGAACGACTGTTGTCTTTTTCTTCTCCTATGATTGATGTTCTCAATACCATGCAATCATTTGTTTCTCCCGCGTTTTTACTTAAACCGTACAAATCATCCGCGTCGAAATAATCCGTTTCCGTATATTTCCCTTTTTTTCCGGTGTAAACGCAATCCGTTGTAATATGAATGCATTTTATATTTTTCTTATTGCAAAGTTTTGCAAGATTACGAGGGAACATGGAATTGATTCTCAAAACCGACTCAACGCTGTTTTTGGCTATTGTGGGTTTTATCACTCCCGCACAATTAATTACTGCTTCCGAATTCTCGATTAAACTTTCGAGTTTATCGATCGAATCGTTGGCTATATCGAATTCCCTTCTGGTAATTTCCGTAACATCGTATCCTTTTTTCAGAAAATACGAACTTACTGCATAGCCCAGCATACCGTTTGCGCCTATAACGGATATTTTTTTCATTTTATCTCTCCTCTATTTCCCATGGATTCCAATAACGAGCTTCGTAACGATAGTCGTCATTGATACTTTCTTTTAATTCCGACGTCGAATAAAAAATCAGTTTGGCGTCTTCGGTTAACGTCATAAAACCGTTTGCATAGCCGGACGGAATATATAGCACCGCCGGCGTTTTTTCGGAAAGTACAAATCTATGGACTTCCAAATCCTTAGAAGGTTTATCCCAGTTATCGATTTTGACCGCTCCGATTATCGCAGCGCCTTTAACCGCCGTAACATATTTAGCTTCTTTTTTGTGAGCATGCCATGCGCGTACAAAACCCCTGCGATGATTATCCACAATATAGAATCTTTTGACATCCTTAAAATTAAAGTCGTTAACAAAGCTCACAGAGCCCCTGTCATCGACAGCTATGCCTCCTTTAATCAACACCGGTTTTAATTCTTCAGTCATGCCGCTTCTACCTCTTTGAATTTTTCGGACATCAATTCGTTGTAATGTTCTTTCAAGTAAGCCTGATTAGAATATCGCGGGCTCTTCAAATCTTTGATCCTTTTGGTTTCCACAAGATATTTAAGCTCTTCTATCCCTTCGTCGATAGAATGAACGGATTTAAATCCGAAAGTATCTTTGGCTTTTTGCGCTGAGACTCTGTAATTACGGGTATCCTGGAAAGGCATGTCCGTATGTTCAATAATCAAGTCGGGGAAATGCATTCTTACCTGATATGCCAGGTCCATAATTCTTACATTCTGTCTTGCCAGATTAAATATTCCTTTGTGTTCCGTTTCAATATTTTGGACTACAGCCCTGGCTACGTCTTTCACGTGCAGAAGAGGTCTGAACTGGTCGCCTCCGAATACGTTAATCTGTCCTTCCACATATGCCCTTACAGTTAATATATTTACCACCAAATCGAGCCTTATTCTAGAATATAAATCGCCGACGCCGAAAAGAGTGCCAAGTCTGAATATCATTGCATTTTTATGTTTCAAAAATTTTTCGGCATTCAGCTTTGTTTCGGCATAGAGCGACAGAGGATTAGTAGGCGAGTTTTCATCCAGTTCTTTATCCTGAGCGCCGTAGACCGAACAAGTCGACATAAAAATTATTCTGCCGTCGTAATTATCGGCAAGCCAGGAAACAGAATCCTGATTAATTGATTTGGTCAACTGAGGATTCAGCTGACACGCGCCGTCGCCAACGATAGCCGCAAGCCAGACTACAGCGTCTGCCCAATCCAGTTGAGGTTTAAGTTTATCGGCGTCCCTTACGTCTCCGTAGACAAAATCGACCGGTTTCCTGAATGAATCTTCATAAAGCAGAGCGTCATAAACGCGAACATTATAATTGGAATCGAGGAGCAAATCGGTTATAGCGCCGCCCACATATCCTGCTCCGCCCACTACCAATACGTTTTTCATTTTGTATTCCTCTTTATTATTCTTATAATTTTATCGGATGTTTTGCCGTTTCCCAGCCATTTGATATTATCTTTTGAGACGGAATAGCTGTCAAAAAACTTTACGGTCTCCTTTACCATCCTGCCGACAGGTCTTGTTTCTCCGATCAAAATACTGTTTCCGTTTTCAAGAGATTCAGGACGCTCAGTAAAATTTCTTGGGACTGCAACCGGCACCCCGAGTAACGGGCACTCTTCCTGGCTGGTTCCGGAATCTGAAACAACTCCGTAAGCATTGTATTGAAGTCTCAAATAATCGAGAAAACCGTAAGGTCCGGAGAGTTTGATATATTTTTTATCGTTCAGCAATTTATATTTTCTGATTAATTTCAGAGCCCTGTTAAATTTTACCAGCCTTACTTCCATCCCCAATTTTTTCCCCAATGCATCGAGGTATTCGAGGATATGATTATATTGCGAAGGGCTGCTTAAATTTTCATTTCTGTGAATATCCGCTACAATAAAATTACGTTCTCTCGGTCCTGTCGGAAGGTATTCTTTAACTACTTCAACAATAGTATTGCCTACAACATGAATTTGCGAAGGATTTTTATTTTCTTTAATCAATCTCTCCTTATATAAAGGGGTATAGACGAATACCAGATCGGATACATAATCGCAAATTACCCTGTTGACTTCTTCAGGCATTCTCCTGTCGTACGAGCGCATTCCCCCTTCGATGTGGGCGATTTTATAACCTTCCTTGAACAACGGAGCGCTAACGAGCGCCGAATTCGAATCGCCCAAAAAAATAACCCAATCGGGATCGATTTTTTTCCTTTTTAGCAAATAGATTACTTCTTTTGATAAATAGGATAATTGTTCGTAATGATTTCTGCTGTTTTTACCGGTTTGGAGAGTAAAATCGGGTTTTCTAATTTTAAGTTCCTGGAAAAAAATCCGGCTCAATTCATCGTCGTAATGCTGTCCGGTATGAATCATTATATGGTCAAAATTTTCATCAAGTTTTTCGAAAACTTTGCTCATTCTGATAAAATCGGGACGAATCCCTGTAATGGTTACAATTTTCGCCATAAATCCTTCAGTTTCTTACATGAAAAGCAAATACTGTACCAGATAAAAAAGCGGCTTTTTGTAAAATTTGATAAGTTTTTATGATTAATAATAGAGATGTGGCTAATATTAGCCAGACTGGTTATTAACGGACGGTGTCGAGTGTTTCTGTGAATTGTTTTACTTTTTCTTCAACTTGTTCTGTAATGCGTTTGCGATGCTTCTCTCTTTCCTCCTGCAATTCATCAATCTGCCTTTTGTGGTGGTCGATGCTGGCAGTTATGCTGTTTCTCATTACTGTCTCTTTGTCCTTTGAGTATTCCTCGGCTTCTTTTATTAGCCGGTCCTTTTGAAATTTTAGACTATTCAGTTTTTTAACCAGTTTTTGTTTTTCGTCAACTCTGTCGATTAATACAAAGCCTGCTATGACACCCGAAATAAGAACTCCGATCAGAAAACTGACGATTCCCCATCTTAAACCGGAAAAAATAATCATCATTATTGTCGAATTATAACCGGAAGTATATGCTAACGATTCGTTCGAATAACCGGCTAATCCGCCGATTAAAAAGACTATTAGCGCAATAATTGTATTATTGACCATATTTGCCGAAAATGATTTTGCGGGGTTGTACCTCTCAAGATGAGGCAGCTGTAAAATTTTATCTTCTATAATTTGCTTTTCATATTCGTAATTCGAATTAATAGTCTTGATTACGTCATCCAGATTACTCTTAACTTTTTCATGGAAAGTTTCGAGTTCTTTCTTCAATCGTTTTATAGTTTCCGAATAGTCGTTAATTGCTTCGTCGTATTTAACAAGACTCTGCTCGATTTCCTGATATTCACGTTTTTTCTTTTCTTCAACTATCAAATCAAGCGTTTCCTGGTATTTGCGTTCGAACTCCGGATACATACCGATAACAAGCGTATTCGCAGATTCGGCGTAAGCTTTAATTACTTTGTCCAATAAGACAAAGTGTTTATTTATGTCTTCCGTAATGTATTCGTCGACTTTTAACTCCTTTAAGAGAATTATTTTATCGGCTATTTTCTTTAATGTATTTTCTTCAGTCAGTCTGTAGGGGCTTAAAGTATCCGCAATCAATTGTTGAGCCGGAGCAAAATCTTTTTCGTAAAACACATTGTAGATTAACGCATTGATAAGGAAGTAGTTAAACATACCGAAATTATTCACGTCTATTGCCGCAATCATTCTGTGGAAGTCGTACGTTATTACTTCCCGAATGTAGTATTCAACAATTTCTCTGTTGTTTAATTTAAGCTCGCACAATGCGCTGTAAATCTTGGCCGTAATCCCGTTTTGCTTAGTTTCGACAGCCTCTTTGAAAAGATTATTTGCTTCGTCGTATCTTTTTTCCTTGAGATACAGGAAGCCGTGAAAGAGATTTACAATGTAAAGCAATTCATGCAAGACCGGTTCCTGCAATTTCAGCGCAACTACCATCTGTTTGACTTCATTGAAAAGTCCGTCGGCTTTTGAGAAGTTATAGATTGAATTATGATATGTGTGAAGTATAGCCTGAATAACGAATTTAAAGAAATTGTGTTTATAAATATCGCGTTCAATAAAACTCATCGTAAGATTGGCGTAATATTCTTTTTCGCCTCTTATCTGCGCCGTAGCCCACTTTGCATAATTTTCTTTGATCGATTTATGAAGATCGAAATATTTGGCCCGATTGAAATTCGCTTTCATATATTCTTCTATCTGAGCCAACAGCCAGGAATCGTAGACCCAGTAAATGGGGGCGTTGTTAAAAGGTATGAATATTTCTTTAAGTTCTTCTGGTATGTCGAAAGAAAGGATTTTAATATTGTCCTTTAAATGCTTGATATAATCGAATTCTCCTTTAAAAGAGAGTTCGAACAATTCCCTGCCGAGCTTAAAAAATTCCGATACGCTCGCGCCTTTGTTGCCCGTTGTTACAATATGTTTTTCGACGGCTTCGGACACTTTTACTCCATACCGTAATCTTTATAATTAAATGTCAAAATAATTTTTGTGCCTTTACTTTTCTCACTATTAATTTCGAAATTTCCGTTCATAAGTTTAGTCAATTTGTGAGCAATTGTTAGTCCCAAACCCAAACCTTCGTAAGGACGCGTATATCCTTCGACTTCCTGACTGAAAGGCGACAATAACCGCTCAATATCGTCCGGATTCATACCGATACCGGTGTCTTCAATAATAATTTTAATTTTATCCGCTTCAATCAGGCTGCCCAGATAAACATATCCTTTGTGCGTATATTTAATTGCATTGTCTACGAGCAGTTCAATTATCTTTTCGAGTTTTACCCAGTCGACTTCAATCATTGCTTCGTTATCGCTCAATCCCAGCCGGAATTCGAGCCCTTTCTTTTCGGCTTCTTTATATTTTTTGTCGTAGACATGCTTAATAATCTGATTGCAATTTAAGATTACATACTCGATTTCGACTTCGCCCGCTTCGATTTGGGATAAATCGACTATATTCGTAAAGAGTTCCAGCACTCGTCCGAGTACGTCTTTCATCTGTTCGGTAATTTCTTTTACCGCCACGTAATCTTTAGCTTCGAGGCAGTCGTTCAAAATTTCCGAATACCCGAGTATTCCGTTAAAAGGCGTCCGGATTTCGTGGGATATATTCGCCAAAAAACTCGACTTCATCTTATTTAGCTGAACCTCTTTCAAGTAACTGATTTCGAGCTGTTCCCTGTATCTCTTCTCCTCGGTAACGTCTTTAAGCGTAACTATGAAAATTTTATTTTTGCCGTCGCCGAGATCGGTGTAAGTTACTTTGCAATTGTAGTGTCTCTCCTTTTTGCATTTATAGCCGAATTCATAAATTTCAAGCGGTCCGTTTTCTATTGCGGAAATCGACTGTTTTATTTTATCGTACAAATCTTTCGGAATTATATCGCTAAGTTTTTGATTCAGAATTTCGGGTTTGTTGAGTTCGAACAACTTGCAAAAATTATCGTTAGCGTTGTCCAGGATGAATTTTCCGTTTTCTTTACGAGTAATTAAAAGTAAATCAGAAATGTTTTCGATAATAAGTTTTTGTTTTCTCTCGGATTGTTCTATAATCTGTTTCTGATAAACAATTTCAGTCAAATCGTGCGCGCTTATAATAAAGCCGCTGTATCTGTTGTCCGTGGCTGTAAACGGGTGAAGATGAATATCCCAATATTCTTCCTTGCCGCCTCGATTCATGCATATGATTTTTTTCCATCCCGTTCTCGTATCGACCGCGCGTACGAACGACTCGTAATCATCGCTTATAAATTCTTTGAACAGCTCTTTTACATTCAGATAAAATAATTCTTCGATGCTTTTGTCTAAAATGTCCTCCACCGAATGAGTTGCAAATACGATGCTTCCTTTGTCGCCCGCGATGATTATGGGAACGTTACCCAGATCGAGAGCCGAATGGAGAGAATCGATTTTCCATTCGATTTCCTTTCGATTTTTTTGCGTGTCGATATTTATCAGAAAAAACTGCTCGCCTTTTAAGAATATTCTTTCGATATCCACCTTATACGGATTGGAGCCGTTGTCGTAGTCCGTATTAATTGTGATGTCGAACGTCAGATTTCTGAAATTTTTGCCGAGGAATCCTTTAACAAGAAACAGAAATTCCGAAGTGGGATTCAAACGGTGAAGGCTGTCGTTTACGTTCAGATGAAAAATATCGCTAAAGAGCGAATTGCAATACAATATATTCAAAGCGGAGTCAACAATAACTATTGCTCTGCTACCCGGCAATTCCTTGTAAGTTTTCCAATCTTCAGCCGGGCTAAAATTTTTATCTTCCGCGACGTATTTATTCTGCATAAATTATTTTATCTGTATGCTTTTTATTTTAAAATCATGCTCGACACCTTCAATGTTTGTTATATCTATCTTTTTAGATAAATATGTTTCCAGGAATTTCATAAGGCAATGGTTTAAAAAATAAAATTCTTCTTTCAGTTCGTTTTTATAATCCGCGTAAAGAGTATCGAGCGTAAGAGCGTCCGTTATCAAATTCGGTTTTGAAAGGGTAACTTCCCTGATATGTTCGAAAAAGGCTTTCAATTTTTCCATCTTACGCGAAGAATCGTTAATCCGGACGTCTTCTGCGACGGGGGCGGAAACGCCAATTGTAATTGTAACTTCGGCAGAATAATTGTTAACCGTTTTGCTTACCCGATAATTGATGTGTTGATATTTTGATAATTCGATTAATTCGAGCGATGCGACAAATAAAAAATCCTCGTATTCGAATGAAATTTCTATTTTTTCGTCGGAGCTGTTGAAACTGTTCAATTTCCATCCGTAGCTGGACAACAGAGCCGTCGCAGGAGAAATCGATACCGAATCGTTATTTGCAGCGGAAGAAAAGGCATAAGGATTGTTCTTACGGTTAAATTTATGGTGACCGTTGGATTTTTTATAATCGGTATTTGGACTGATATTGACTATTCTTTCGAGCATACCTTTTCCTCCGATATTATTATCGAAGGAAAAGGCAAATTCTTTAGATTAGTCGGTCTTAATCATTCGGTTTTCGTCGATATAGTCGATTACCTGGGGATTTTTGAGGTAAATCAATTGCTGAACGAACTTGTTGATCCTTTCGACGGATTCTTTCATTACTTTTAAGTCGTCCGCCAATTTCGATTTGCTCTCATCATTAAGTTCGTTTTCGATCGATTTCAAAGAAAGCATTAAACTGCTGAGCGGATTATTTATTTTGTGCCCGATTGTGCATGCCAGGTCGACCACCGCTTTGCTGTGTTCGGCGTTCTTTAATTCGTTTTGCAGGTTATAAATGCGGATTCCCGAACGGATTCGCGCAAGCAATTCCTGATTTTCAACCGGTTTAACAAGGAAATCATCCGCTCCGATATCGAGACCCATAATCCGGTCTTTCAATGACGAACGTGCGGTGAGTATAATAAAGTAGATCGATTTGAATTTTTCGTCGGCTTTCAAAATATTACATAAAGAAAGTCCGTCGAGCACGGGCATTGTCCAATCGGCAAGTATTACCTTCGGGCTGAAATTTTTCAAAATTTCGAGAGCGTCTTCGCCGTTTATTGCAGTAGCCACTTCGTAATTGTTGCGCGTAAGTAACTTTTCCAGTATAAATCTGGTGTCTTTTTCGTCTTCTACTACAAGGATTTTATCTTTCATAAATCAACCTGTTAACTTTTTGTAAAAAAAGATCTATACTTACAATCGGTTTCAAAACGTAATCGTCGGCTTTGCTTTCAATTAACAAACTGCTGCCTTCTTTGCTTTTGGAGTATGCAGTAACCAAGAGTATCGGTACGTTTAAATTAACAAAATTTTCTTTAATATACCGCGAAAGTTTGGCTCCGTCGATTTTTTCGGTTTCCAGATACGTATTTCTCAAACTTACGTCCATGATAATCAAAGCTACATTGTTACCGTTGAGATGCGAAAAAAGTTCCTCGGTATCTTCCGTGATTACGGTTTCGAATCCGATTTTATTGAATAAGACTCTGTAAAAATCCTGCAGGAGCTGGTCGTCTTCGACTATCAATATTTTCTTCTTTTCCAAACTCAAATTAATTTGTCGAATATTTCAAAGTAATGCTGATTCTTCTGTTGATAGAGCTGTAAGGATTTTCGGGGTCGCGGAGACGTGTGTCGGCATAGCCGCTTATTTCGTCGATCTGCTTTTCTGAAACGCCGGCTGCCACCAGCGCGCGTTTAGCCGAATTGGCTCTGTCGGTGCTCAGCTCGAAATTCGTATATCCCGTTCCGTCGTTTTTATACTGGCGCGCGTCCGTATGACCTTCGATAATAATTTTGTTGTTCATTTTAGCGATTTCCGCTCCAATTTTACTCAGAATTCGTTTTGCTTCCGGTTTTAACTCGGCTGTACCGACTTCAAAGAAGATGTCGTTTGCAGAATCAATCAATTCAATTCTCAAGCCTTCCTTAACAACTTCGATCTTTACCTGGTCCGTTAAGCTTTCCAGGTCAGTTTCTTTTGTCAGTTCCTCTTTTAATTTTTCGCCCATTTTTTCGAGTTCCTGCCTTTCGGATTCTTTTTTCTGAATTTCGGCTTGAATTTTTGCATCGATCAGAGAACTCGAGCTGCCGTCGAGAATGCCTTTACCTTTTGTCGAAAATCCTATCGGGTCATTGAAATAGCCAGCTACGGCTTCTTTAACTTCCTCGCTTTGACCCAGCACCCATAGCACAATAAAGAGAGCCATCATTGCGGTAACGAAGTCGGCGTAAGCCACTTTCCAGGCGCCGCCGTGATGTCCTCCGTCGACCTTTTTTATCTTTTTAATTATCGGAGGCTGTTCGTCGTACGATACCTCCTGAGCCGGCTCGTCCTGTTTTTTAAGAGTTGGTCTTTTATTCGATGCTTCCGCCATTATTTCTTACCTCTCAAAGCGTTTTCAAGCTCGCTGAATGTCGGTCTGTGATCCGAAAAAATTGTACGTCTTGCCATTTCGGCGGCTACAAACGGCGGATTGCCTTTTGCATAAGCGAGAATAAATGTCTTAATAATTTTCAGTTCCTGGGCTTTGTCCGACACTATGTGGTGCAGGTTTGCCGACATTGGATTTACAAAGCCGTATGACAGCAAAACTCCCAGGAACGTTCCAACGAGCGCAGCCGCTACGTGGTGCCCGACGGCTTCGGGTCCTTCGTTAATCGATCCCATTGTTATAATAACGCCCAGAACTGCAGCCACAATGCCCAAACCCGGCAATGAATCGCCCACGCGACCAATCGTTTCGGAAACGGGTTTGTTTTCGAGTTCGAATGTTTCGATTTCGGCGTCCATTAAATTCTCAAGTTCGTGAGGCGGCACCGAACCCGCAAGCATTACTTTCATCGTGTCGCAAAAGAAATCTTTTTTAACCGGGTCTTCTATTAAAAGTTTGCTTTTCGAAAGAATATCGCTTTTGTCAGGCTGTTCAATATGCTTTTCGATTGCCAGCAGTCCTTCCCTCTGCGCCGTAAGAAAAAGCATACTGAAAGCTTTCAGCATTTCGATATAATCTTCTTTCGACGCCGAGTGTCCTTTGAATAACGTAGGTAATTGAGCCATAATTTTTTTCAGTAAGGCGGGAGGCGACGCAATCAGAATACTGCCGATTGCGGCGCCGCCGATCGTAATAAATTCGGATATCTGAATCAACAAAACGAGATTGCCGCCGGCAATTGTAAAACCCGCAACTACCGATATAAATACAACAGCAATACCTACAATAACGAACATATTAACACCTTATTTAGAGTTTAGAATTTCGAGCACTTCGATTTCGTTAAACAAGTTTTCAATTGAATTTTCGATCGTACGCCAATCGTTATTATTATCGGAAATTTTTTCTTCTATTTCAGCGCAAATACGAGAAAGATTTCTAAAACCGACCGTCCCGCTGCTCCCTTTCAGTTCATGGATAATCGTTCTCAAAAGTTCGCGTTTTTCTGCAATTAGAGCTTCTTTAATGGCGTCGATTTTTAACGGCAAGTTCGAAATAAAAAGTTTTTTTATTGTTTCCTTTATTTCTTTTTTTTCTTCGTTGCTCAAGAGCTTCTGATTCCTCAAATTGGCAAAAAAGTCGTTGCCGAGCGCTTCTTTTATCGATTTAATCAAAATCGTTTTCGATAATGGTTTCGAAATTACATTCACCGCTCCCGATTTTACTGCTTCAATTACATTCTTCTTGTCCGTATGACCGCTTATTACAACCACTGGAATGTCCTTCAGATCGTCGAGCACTTTAATTACCTTCAGCATTCTGAGTCCGTCGAGGTTGGGCATCATTAAATCCAGAAAAATAAGTTTCGGCTTAAACTCGATGGCTTTTTGAATTCCTTCGAGACCGTCGCTCGACATTACTACTTCTATATTATATTCGGAAAGAAAATTTTTGATAACATTACGAATAATATCCGAATCATCAATCACCAGAATTCGCACCTTATTGTCGAAAAATGTGGTCATTTGTTAACCTTTTTAATTTTATATTTCGACAAGTCGACATTATCGGCGCCCTTCTGTTGAGAGGCTTCGCGCGAAATCTCGATTACCTTTTCGTAAATTTCCCCGCGGTAAATTTCGACAGAATCGGGCGCGGTTATTCCGATTTTAACGTGATTCTCCGAAATCGAAAGAATCTTAATCGTTATGTCGGGCCCGATTTTAATTTCTTCGTTTACTTTTCTTGATAAAATTAACATGGCTTACTCTGTAAATAAATTGTAATAGAGTGAATACTTTTCATCGTCGAGAATCTTCTGATATCCCGTTTTGTCGTCCTGATTAACGTATACGGGAGCTTTCATATTAACCGTAATTTTCAACGGGTCAGGATTCAGAATAACGATGCCAAAAGCTTCATGATTCTCAACCTGCGGATATTCTTCGTCGATTAATCTCAAACCGAAAAGCGGGAAAGCGATATCCGGATTTTCGACCGAGTTTAACCAATAAAAAAGAGTATCCTCCGGTTTAATCAGGATAAATTTACGAAGAGTTTCGAATCCGACCAAACCTTCTTTAAAATTAAGAATCAGGTCGTCGGAGAATTCGATTTCGCCGAATTGTTTAGTTTTAAGCTTCATAACCTCTCACTTTAATATTACTATGTCTACTCTTCTGTTTAACGCCCTTGTTTCGGGCAAATCATTCGAGGCTATCGGTTTATATTCCGAATAGCCTACGATTGAAACTTTATCGGGCTTTATGCCTTCTTCTTTTATCAAATAATACGCGGTGCTTAACGCCCTGTCGACCGACAGGTGCCAGTTTGAAGGATAACGAACGGTATTAATCGGGACGTTATCGGTGTGGCCTTCGATTCTGATATCGTTGGGCAAAGCTCTTATAACGCGAGCCAATCTCTGCAAAACGAGCTTTGAACTCTCGTTCAATGTAGCCTGTCCGGACGGGAACAATATATCGTCCAAAATGTGGATTGTAATTCCGCGTTCATTTTCTTCGAGTCTTATCGAGGAGCCGTAATTGTAAGTTTCGATCAATCTCGATAACTGATCGGCTAACTTTTCTTTCGGGCTTGGAATAACTTTGCCTTCCTGCAGCAAAGACAAATTGGCGGAACTGCCGAAAATGCTCCCCATTGCCGCGGCGACATTTTTATATTTAGCCGTATCGATATTCGACATTGCATATAAAATTATAAACAGTCCCAATAATAGAGTAATAAGGTCCGCATAAGTAATCAAATACCGATCCTTATCGTTGTCTTCTCTGAAGAGGGTTTCTTCTTCGTTATCTAAGCGCTTATTTTCTCGTATTGCTCGGAGGTCGGAAGCATTCCAACCAGACGCGCTTTCATTATCGAAGGAATCTCTCCACTTAGGAGTGTGATTACTCCCTCCAGAGTTACTTCCATCATATTTTTTTCTTCCAAATGGCATTTTTTAAGTCTGTCTCCGATTGGCAACCAAATTATATTGGCGCTGAAAACGCCCCATAAAGTAGCAATAAACGCGGTTGCAATGTTCTTTATCAATGAATTCGGGTCGGCGCCTGCGTTTGCCAGAGTCATAATCAGACCCATCACGGTACCGATAATTCCCATAGTGGGAGCATAGCCCCCCATTTTCGTAAACAAAAAGATATTCGAATAATGACGTTCCTGCATCGCCTTTATTTCCATTTGAGCCAGAGAGTAAATCGACTCGGGGTCGATTCCGTCGATGGCATATTTAGTCATTTTCCGCGGAAAGTTGTAAGGAAATTTGGCAATGTCTTTTTCGATTGCCAGCAGTCCTTCCTTCCTTGCTTTAACCGACAATTCAATAAAAATATCGACAATTTTTTTTATGTCGTACTTCGGCGGGAAATAAGCAAGCCGGATAAGTTGAAATATCTTACTGAAATTATCGAGTCCGAATCCGATAATAACCGCGGCAAACGTTCCGCCGAAAACAATAACAAGAGACGATACAATAAAAAGCGCTTTTATCGATCCCCCTTCGATTATAAATGCGCCGAATATCGAAAAAACTCCCAACGTTAAACCGATAAATGCTCCCGATTTTCGCATTACATATAATCCAGAATTGATTTTGGTAATATGGATGAAGCCAATTTATAAGACAATTGCAATAAATAATCCTGGTACTGAAGGTCAATCGACAGTTCCGCAGGATCTATTTCCTTTCTTTTTGCAAGCATTTCCTGAGCGTCAGTCAACTGATTATCCAATATTGTATTGATATCTTCCAGCCTGTTGTATTTCTCTCCGGTCAATGACTGAATAGAGAGAATTTCATTATAAGCGGCATTCAATCTGTCCTTAAGAGCCTGATTAGGCACTACGCCTGCGTCGAGCGAATCGATAATATCGTTTATCGTAGCGAGTAAATCGCTGGATTCAATTTTACTGCCCGGCACATTGACGCTGTCTTTTATGCCGCTTGAAATTTGCACTTTGACCTCGCCGCTCAGGTCGGCGGAATTAGTTACCACTTTACCGTTTGCGTCGATCGACCACGGTTCCGTCGTATAATTTGTGCCGCCGAACAAATACATGCCGTTATATTTAGAATTTAAGTTCTGCACTATCGATTCGAGCGACGCTCGTACGGATTGCGCAACCGTACTGAAATTCGCGTTTACCGCATTATCGATATTTACCACCTGAGTGATGATCTTCTGAGTTTCGCCGACTATATTATCCAGAGAGTTGATCGTGAATTTTACGAATTCTTTCGAGTAATCGATATTCTTTTGATACGTCTCTATTTTCTTAATTTGAGAATCGATATTGATTATCTCCAGAGAACCGAACAAATCGTCGCTCAATTTTTCGATACGGCTGTTCGTAATAAGCTGGTTCTGAATCTTTACTTTTTCGTTGTTAATTTTATCCTGATTATAGAGATATTTATTCGACAATATGTTTTCTGTAATTCTCATCTTTTATACCATTTGAATGATAGTTTCCAACATTTCGTCAGCAGCGCGAATCAACCGAGCCGCCGCTTCGTATGAACGCTGGTATTTTATTACGTTGGTCATCTCCTCGTCAATTGACACTCCCGAGTAGGATGATTTTTGAAGATTCAACTGTTGCAGCACCATTTCGCTCGTTTGGATGCGATTGTCGCTTTGAACTTTTTCCAGTCCGAAGTTATTCAAAATAGTTGAGTAAGCTTCCAGAATCGTCTGATCGCCGAGTTCGCTGAATTTTGTATCGGCAAGAGCTGCGATGTTCACGGCATAATCGGAATTGCCGTCGTTGTCGGCTACGCCGGAAGCGGCAATATTCTTGGGATTATTAAGTATTGCGGGATTAATATTTATTTTCCCGTCTACAAAAGCGTCCACCACCGAGCCGCCGCTGAGCGTTCCGAAGAACGGTATGTCTGTCGACGAAGATCCGCTTTGTACAAGCGTATAACCCTGTCTGTGTAATTCATTTACTTTATCAATGAAAACATTGGCAAGATTTTCCAGATCGCTCTTGTATTTTGGTATTTGTTTTGAATACAGTTCCGTCAGAGCGAACAATTCTCCGTTATTCAGGACAACGGCGCTGTTTTCGTCGGCTTTCGGAACGACCTTTAACTTACCTCCGTCAAGTTTTACAGTAAATTCCGTATAAACATTCCTGTCTGCGGCAAGCACGCCGCCAACGCTCACGGTTACTGTTCCGTATTCATTGTTGCTTATCGTTATGTTAGCAAGTTTGCTCAATTCGTTCAACAGCAAATCTCTTCTGTCCATCAGTTCGCTGGCTTTAATGCCCACGGCTTCGTTGTCGTAAATTTTTCTGTTCAAATCGTAGATTTCTTTTAAGTAAGAGTTCATCTGATCCACTTTCGAAACGGTCTCGTTTTTCAATAGATGCTGTAGCGAGCTTATGCTGTCGTACACATCCTTAAACCGTTCGCTCAATCTTTGCGCGTTCTGGATAATTTGAGTACGATATTGTATGGAAGTCGGATTTGTAGCCAGTTGACTCCAGGAATTAAAGAATTGATTGAAATAGCTCGACAGACCGTAATCGCCCGGTTCGGCTAAAATAGTCTCCACCTGCTGTAGCAGTTCGGAACGTTTATTGGCGTCCGAATAAGTCGACTGGTATTGGTAAATCTGTTTATCGATCAAGTCGTTTTTAACGCGAACAACATCCTGAATTTTAACGCCCATTCCGATTCCGGCTTGAGTTTCTTCCGTGCCGAAAATAACTTTCTGACGCGTATATTCGTCGTTCCCCGCGTTCGATACGTTCTGGGACGTTACGTCGAGGGCGCGCTGGTACGTAGCCATTGTACGCACCGATATGTCGAATATTTTACCGATACCCATTACTATACTCTCTTGTTAACAATCGATTTTTTCCCTTTACCCAACAAAGTCGTTACAGTATCCCGAATAAGATTACGCGATACGCCTACCAAAACCGTCAACTGGGAATTAATTTTTATAATTTCAGCGGCTTTAGATTTAATCGAATCCCTGACGCTTTTTAATTTACCGCTTGCCTGCGGCATCTTGTTCAACAATTCTTCAATCGATGCGTTTTTTAATTCAATCGAATTCTCGGTTGCAAAAACATAAGTTAATCGTTTCCTTTCCTTCTCTTCCTTTTGAATCAAATGGAGAAGTTTTTGTTCGCTGTCGACGGCTTTATCGAGTTTTGCAACGTCGTTTTCTAGCAACGCTTCCTTTTTTGTTTTAATCGTTTCAAGGAGGTCGCTGAAATTTTTTTCCTGCCTTTTTAGAGATTCAATTAAATTTTCCAGGTTCATGATTCATTCTCATTAAAATGATTTAAATAAGAGATTACTTTTTCCACATATTTTCGCGTCTCCTCGAAAGGAGGTATGCCGTTATATTTTTCCACGTTAGCCGGTCCGGCATTATACGCAGCCAGAGCAAGCTCCAAATTCCCATTATATTGTCGAAGCATTTTAGCCAGATATTTAGCGCCGCCGAATATATTCTCCTTAGGGTCAAAACTGTTTCTAACTCCCATTTCCGCTGCAGTCGAGTCGATCAATTGCATCAAACCCTTTGCGTTTGCCGGCGAAACGGCGTTTTGTTTAGCCGCCGACTCCGCCAATATTACCGACCGTATAACATTCTTATCGACGCCGAATTCGGTCGAAGCTTGGTCGATTATCTCTTCGTATTTACTAAGACGGTTTAACGAATCGGCTGCGGGTTTTAAACTTCTGAATTCGGTATTGTATTTTTTAGTATCGATTTTAACAGTACGATTGAAAGAATTAGCGCGAACAGTTTTGGGCATCTCTTCGCCCGTAACCTTTTTATAGACTGCTTCCGCTATGCCGATGCTTTTCCCTTTGGTCATAAAGTCGGCAAATTGCTGTTCAAATATTGCGTCGAAGCCGTCGGGCAATCCGAACAAATTGGAATTGTTTTTAACTCCGAATTCATTTTCCCCGTTATCAAACAATTCGCCGGTAGCGCTGTTCATCGAGCGAAGGAGCATCGAAGTAAAAAGGGCTTCGAATTTCAACGCCGCTTCGGCAATTTTCGACTTTTGCTTGTTGTCGAAGCGTTCATTGACATTTTGCATCCGGTTGAGATGCTTGCCCGGTTCGCTTATTTTAATAGTAAGATTATCCATATTACATAATCACCAATTCTGCAATTAATGCGCCGGCTTCTTTAAGAGCCTGGAAAATTGCAATTATATCTCGCGGCGACACTTTGAGCGAGTTCAATGCAGCCGCTACTTCCTGAACGTTCGTTGCTCCCTGGATTGCAATTGTTTTACTCGAATCCTGCGAAACATAAGGCACAAGATTATTAAACACCGTAGTTTCGCCTCTCGAAAACGCATTCGGTTGAGAAATTATCGGATAAGAGCGTATCTGGATATTCAAGCCGCCATGCGTAATGGAAACCGGTTGAATCTTTACGTTGCTGCCAGCAACAACGGTTCCTGTTCTTTCGTTTAATACGACGCGGGCAACTTCATCTACTTCCACATTAATATTTTCGAGCTCGGCAAGAAATCCGATTAAATTATCCTGGCGCTCCTGCGGAACAGAAACTCGTACCTCAGCAGCGTCGAGCGCTTTGGCAATATTGCCGCCGAATGTTGTATTTATTGCATTGCTGATATTGTTTGCCGTTGTAATATCCGGTTCTTTGAGATAGACCGACACTTCCGATTCGTAAAATTCGGGGAAAGAGACGGCTTCTTTCAATCTTCCTCCGCGAGGCACTCTGCCTGCGAGTGAATGATTTTTGGAAATCCTGTTGCCGGAAAAAGTGTTAATATCGTAACCGCCCACGGAGATCGGTCCCTGAGCAAACCCATAGACCCGTCCGCTCATCCCGGATAATGGAGTCATCAGTAAAGTGCCGCCCTGAAGACTCGTAGCGTCGCCGATTGACGACACAGTTACGTCGAATTCAGCTCCGGGTTTTAAATTTGCATTCAACGTTGCAGTAACCATAACGGCAGCTACGTTCTTTGTTCTGATATCTTGCTGCGGGACCGTAATTCCAAACCTCTTAAGCATACTGGTCACCGATTGAATGGTAAAAGACGACCTATAACTGTCGCCCGTTCCCGCCAAACCGACAACCAATCCGTATCCGATAATTTGTTCCGCATCGTTTCCGTTTAAATACGCGATATCCTTGATGCGCTGCGCATTCAAGGTAGTCATTAAAATCAGAAAAAATATTATAGCCTTAATTTTCATTGAAACACCTTAAAATAACCAATGGAATAACTTGGTTAACCAGCCCGGACTTTGCGACCGGTCGATCATACCGCTGCCTTCGAAAGTAATTTCGGCTTCCGATATATTGTACGAATAGACAGAATTGTCTGGCAGTATGTCGCTCGGTCTTACAATCCCTTTAATTTTAATTACCTGCTCTTCGCCGTTTATAACAATTTTTCTGCTGCCCGTAATAAGCATATTGCCGTTTGCATATACGGTATCGACGAGAGCGCTTATTTTTGTTCTTACCAGTCCGGTAGTTTTGGTCGAGCCTGAGCCTTCGAAGGAATTATTCGTACCAAGACTTCCGTCTGCCTTCGGCAGAGGAGTGCTGTCCATATTGCCGGAGAAACTGCCGCCGATGCTGCTTGTTCTGCCGGTTGTAGTTTCGGCGTTGTTTGACGCCTGGGACGATTCCATTACAATAATCGTAATAGCGTCGCCGATTGCAACCGCTTTATTGTCAGCAAAAAGAGAATAGAGCGAATTCTGCCTCATATTCTGTCCGAACAGGCTGGCGGTCGTAATTATTAAAAAAATCGTTAATTTTTTCATTTTAGTCTTCCAGTAAAACGTTTTGTTTGTCGATTATTCTTGCTCTGAATATTTTGTTATCCGTAGTAATTACGCGTATAATTTCGCCGATTCGTCCTTCCTGCCGCGCGGTAGCGTCGACAGAAATGTCCACGCTCCCTTTTATTACATGCAGAACAACTTTAGCGTCCCGGTAAACGTCGGGCACAGGCTCCATCAATTCTTCCGTCAAAACCGTGCCTTCGTTAATAACGGTTCGGCTCCGCTTGCCTGCAATTTCTTCCTTTTCGAAAACGGGAGTCCCTTTAATTGAAGTAATTTCGGCTTCTACGGCTTCGAACATGTCGCCGCTCAACGTTTCTCCTCTTTCAATTTTCCTGTTTGCTTTAAACACAGTTTTAAAAAGCTCAATCTCTATGGTTATAAACGAATTATTTACATTGCTGTATGCATCGTAAACCTGAACGGGCAAAAATGCATATCTGTTGCTTATCCTCAATTGCCGGGTATCGTCGATTTCGATACGGCTGTAGTTGAGGGGCATACTGTTTACTTTGAAAGTAAAACCGGAATAGTCCGACAATTTTTCGGATAAATATTTTTGCAATTTTGATTCGAATGAATCTCCCGGAAATAATTGAAGCAATATTAAAACGAATATTGCCAACATTATCCCCTCTTAAGATTATTTGCCATTGTCATCATGTCTTCAACCGTTTTAACGGTTTTGGAATTGATTTCGTAAGCTCTTTGAGCTGCAATCATAGCAATCATTTCTTCGACGATATCGACATTTGAAGTTTCGAGATATCCCTGATGAATTTCACCGAAACCGTCTTCGCCCGGCGTTCCGAGTATCGGTTGACCGGAGGCAGGGGTTTCTCCGTATAAATTATCTCCCAGAGCGACCAAACCGCCGTTATTCATAAAACGGGCAATTTCGATACTGCCGAGAGTAACGCGCGAACCGTCGACCAATTCGGCTTCGACCGTTCCGTCTTTGGCAATCATAAGATTTACAACGTCGTTGTTGATCGTAAAACCCGGGTCGAGTTCGTAACCGCTCGAAGTTACAATTCTGCCGTCGGCGTTCAGCTTAAACGAACCGTCGCGCGTATATGCAAATGTGCCGTCGCTTTTGCGCACCTGGAAAAATCCGTCGCCGTAGATTGCAAGGTCCATCTGATTATTCGTTGCAACCAGGTCGCCCTGTTTGAAAATTTTCTGAGTGGACGCAGGCTTAACTCCGTTTCCAACCTGAACTTTATTATTTGTCGTTTCGTAAATGCCCGGCGTTGAACTTGTCAAAGGATTAATGTTGACTTCCTGATACATCAAATCCTGGAAGTCGGCTCGGTTTTTCTTAAAACCGGTAGTATTGATATTCGCTATATTGTTCGATATAACTTCGATATTAATCTGTTGAGCGTACATTCCTGATGCCGCAGTTCTCAAAGCTCTTGTCGGCATAATTTACCTCGTTTATATTTTGCCAATTTGATTCGCGTGATCAAGCGATTGATCAAGCGCATTAATTATTTTTTGCGAAGTTTCGTACGATTTATTCAAAGCAATCATCGCTTCCATTTCCAGAATCGGATTTGTATTCGATTCTTCCAGATATCCCTGAGCAAGTTTGAAATCGTCTTCACTCAATTCCTTAAACGGCTGATTCCCCAGCAAAAAATTCGAGGCGCCGATACGATTCAAACTCTCTGGAAATTCTACGTCAACTACGAGTATGGTGTCAATGAATTGATTTCCGACTCTGATTTCGCCGTTGTTGGAAATTTTAATTTCCGAGTCTTTATTTCTGATCAATTCGCCCATATAAATTTCGCCGCTTTTACCCTGAACCTTATTCCCCTGTCCGTCCACGAGATAGCCGTCGTCCGAAAGGCGGAATCTTCCGTCGCGGGTCAATTCGTACTGACCGTCGCTGTTTTTAATCATGAAAAATCCTCTGCCGGAAATTGCCACGTCGAGAGGATTGGATGTAAGCACGGTCTCGCCCTGCTGCATGCTCGTTAATTTTTTGAACTGCGCTTCTCCAGCCTCGTTAATGTATTCGGAAAAAGGTATTTCTCTTTTATATGCGGTGGTGTTTATATTGGCAATATTATTGGCTATAATGTCGATATTCTGCGACCTCTGAACCATTCCTCTTGCCACCGAATAGATGCCTTTAATCATTTCAACTACTCCTTAATTATGGAACTCGTAATATTTGAGCCGTGCGGCGAGCATCAATTCGCCCTGCGCCACTTTAAGTTCCTTTGCTTTCTTATTGATATTTTTGTCGTTCAACTTATTGATTACGGGATTGCTCAATAATTCTTTCCTGAATTTACTTCTTCTTATATCGGTTACAGGCTGTAATTTTTCTTCGCGCATCATGCCGATGTTAATTTTCAGCTTTTTCCTCGATTTTTGCTGCGCTTTAATGACGGCTCTGCGAATAAAGATCAGAACGAATAAAAACGCAGAGAAGGAAATCAACAGTTTTACGTTGAAAGGCAACTCTACAAACAATTGATAAACCGACTTTTTCTTTTTTATCACAACGGGCGTCTCGCTTTCATATTCGGGCGCGGTTTGTATAATTTCGGGTTCCTTTACTTCCTTCTTTTCGTTTTTAATTTTAGCCATAAGAATTTGCTGCGCTACGAGTTCTCTGACATCTACGGAATCTTCGACCGGAATTTCAAATTCCGACCGCACCGACAAGCTGTCGCTCTGCGAAAAAGCCGGCATTCCGTATAAAAGAATCAGTATAGCCAAAAGCGTTCTCATTTCGTTAACTTCCTCTTTAATGGGAACAACAAATGAATTGACGTGCCTTTAAGAGGCATTGAATCGTATTCGACTTTGCCGTCGCATTTTTTCATTAATTCGCCGACAATTTTTATAGTCAGGTTAGATATATAATCGTTCGATTCTCCGAAATCTTCCCAGTAATCCGTAACAAAGACGGAGAGAACTATAACTTCGTTTATATACTTTGTCTGGATAACAATGCCGCTGCCTCGATTCGATTTCTTCTTAATCATCGAAAAGATATTAGTAAGGATTTGTTTAATCTCCTTCGAATTTCCGAGCACCGGCGGAATATTGTCTTCCAGATCGAGCTCGCATTCGAGTTCCAGACTCTTGAGAGTCGCCGTTACAACGCCGTAAAATTCTTTGACAAGGTTATTAAGATCGCACGGCAGATTCTGCTTTCCGCCGTTTTGATTTACTTCGTTGAACTTGAAGAGCTTTTGCGACAGACCGCTCAGCCTGTCGACTCGTTCCCTTATTTTTTCGAATATTTCGGTATCCACGCCTGTATTGAGACTTTCGATATAATCGACATTGCTGAGAATAACCTGCAGCGAATTGAGCATATCGTGTATTATGCCTTCGGCAAATTCTCCAACAGCATAAAGTTTGAAATCGTTATTCAGTTTCGATTCGTAAGTTTGTAAATCGTCGTACAGTTTGTTTATTTTATTTTTCTGTTGTATCGATATTATTTGAGGTATTACCGCGCTCAAAAGAATATAAATCGCCTGATTTTCGAGCGAATCCTCGGAAATCTTATAGGCAGGACCCAAAAGCGATACCACGCCTATCGGATTTTTCTGATAATAAACGGGAAAAATCGTTTGATATAATTTCGAACCTTCGCCGGTAATCGAACTCAGATCGGGAATGAGCGTCGGCTTCTGCGTCTCGAAAATCCAGTCCAGTATGCCGTTTTTGAATGCCTTGTTCACCAGATTATTCTGGAGCGCGGAAGATTTCGAACTGACCGATTTCAAGACCGTTCGCGAGTCGTCGAACATGAACAAATCGACTTCTTTTGAAGAAATTATCATTTTGACGTGATGGCTGAACAGAAAGTGGATATCGTCGATATTTTTAAGACCCGCAAATTTTTTCTGAAAAGTATATAACGACTGGACGATGTAATTATACTTTTCGAACAGATTATTTCTCGAACGATGAGTTTCGATATTAATCAGTTGAAAATCCCCGGAGGAATTTCCTTTCGTATAGTACTGAAGCGATTTCGAAAACGATTCGAACCGCGCGGTATTGTCTTTAATTACTCTCAAAGCAGGTTCCTCAGTGAATCTATTTGTGATGAAATTGGTTCTCTGTAGCTTTCGATAAATTCTTCAATTTCATTTATATCCTTGAATTGCAGAATTGTAGCCGCTTCGGGACTGAGTTCAAGGTCGTTATCCCAATCGAATTTGCCGATATCGAGCTTTTGAGTCATGTAATCGCTCAGATGAATTATCGACGACAGAATTTTCGTATTCGTCGATTGATTAGGATTGTGATGGTATCTTACCATATCGCAGATATGCTCGGGAATATTCCAATTGCGCAGAAGGCTGTAACCGACCATTTGATGGTCCATACCGAGCTGCTGGTTTTCGGCTTCGGAGTATTTAGAACCTTTTTCCACGCTTTCTTTAATTTTAACGAAATCCGAATGCATATAGCGATGGATTACCGAAATGCCCAGATCGTGAAGAAGAGCGCCGATAAAGACGTCGTTGCTTTCACGAATGTTCATATCGTCGGCAATCTTTTTTGCGGTAGTGGCAGTTATATACGAATGGAGCCAGAAATCTTTCTGGTTCATGTATTCATCGCTTTTGTTTTTCATCGTTTCCATCAGCGAAAGCGCCATCACTATGTTTCTGATTTCGTTGAAACCCAGAATCATGATAGCATACTCGATGGACGAAACCCTTTTGGCAAGTCCGTAAAACGGCGAGTTGGCTATCGTTAAAATTTTGACCACTATACTCTGGTCTTTTGCAATAGCTTTAGCCAGTTTTTGGGGACTTGTATTCAGGTCTTTTAATAATTCAAGAACTTCAGAAAGAATTTTAGGCACCGGCGAGAGCGTAGTAACTCTTTTCAGTACCAGTTGTGTACGTTCCCTCTTTTGCGCCTGATCGAATACTATTGTGTTCATTGCTCTTATCTGTTTAGTGATTCAAAATGTTGATTAAATAAAGGTTGATAGCTTTCCATAAATTGTTCCAGATATTCCATATTTCCGAATTGAAGAATTTCGAGAATATTTTCGTCCAGGGGCATATTGTCGTCGCACATAAAAGCCCCGATTTCGAATTTCTGCGTCATATAGTCGGTCAAATGGACCAACGAAGTAAGAACAGGATTGTACTCAGACTCCGAGGGCGTATGATGATTTACAACCGCGTCGATTATATTCCTCGGGAAGTTCCATTTTTCCAGCAGGAATTCCGCTATATGACTATGCGTATATCCGAGCACTTTATTTTCCGCTTCCAGGAAACTTAAGCCCTGGTTTTCTACCAATTCCATTATCTGTTTGTAATCGTAATTCATATATTTATAAAGAATAACGAGCCCGAGATCGTGCAACAATCCGACGGTAAAAACTTCGCCCGATTTCGGATATCGTAAATCGTCGGCAATTCTTTTGGCGCCAGTAGCGGTCAGTATTGAATGACGCCAGTAGTCCTGGTGATTCCAATCCTTGGCGTTTCTTACTTTGAACGTATCGAGAAGCGAGAGAGCCAGAAGAATGTTTTTGATGTGATCGAAACCGATAATCACTACCGCAAATTCTATAGTGGATACTCTGCGGGGCAATCCGTAGAGAGGCGAATTTGCAACCGCCAAAATTTTCGCGGCAAGCGCCTGATCCCTCGATATAACCCTGCAAAGATCCGACGCGCTTGTCATTTCATTATCGAGCATATTGGAAACTTCTGCAATAACCTGCGGAACAGCCGGTATGTTGCCTATTCCCGAAAGCTGCTTCCGTATCTTTTCCTTGATTTCGGATGTTCCCTGTTCAACCATTTTTTTCAGTAAGTTTTTGTTTAAGTATTTTCATTATTTTGGAATGCAATTGAGATACGCGCGATACCGTAATATTGAGTACCTTTGCAATCTCCTGGTAATTGAGTTCTTCGTAATAATAGAGAGTAATAATCATCCGATCGCGGTCGCTCAATTGTTTTATCATTTCGACCAGTCTTTCTTTCATCTCGTTTTTTTCAAGAATCTGAAGAGGTTCGTCGCCGTCGTCAGCCATCATTTCATAGACCTGCATACCCTCTTCTTCGATATAATTGCTGTTGAGCGAAACCGTTCCGCTGCTTATCGTGGTAACCGGCTCGGGCTCGCCTATCATTTCATATTTATGGCTGTATTTACGTATTTCATCGTAAATTTTGCCGCGTATTCTTTGAATTGCGTATGTTTCGAACTTTGTCCCGTAATCCGGGTCAAAACGGTCGATGGCTTCGCTCAAGCCTTCGATTCCGAATTGGAAAAAATCTCTTCTGTCGAATAATTCGCTTTGATTAAGATTTGTCTTGTGGATTACATAATGGACAAGATTAATGTAATTGAGAATAATCTTCTTTTTTAATTCAGGCGAAGGATGCGCCTTAAAGGTTTCCCATAATTGTTCGTTTTTATTCATTACTGTCTTTTCCCGATGGTTCTTCTTTTATTTTTTCCAACGAATTACGATTGATGGCTTTTATTAAACTGATGGTGACGAAGCTTAACATTATCGTCAAAAGGAGAAATATCGAAAGGGAATTCAGTATTACCCGGGTGACGTCGAGTCCTTTTTGAACAAAATAAATTACGGAAAAGAAGAAAACGAGTAATCCGAATTGCATTATTATTTTGTTCATCATCTCTCCTATTCTTTTGAATAGAGAGATGCAAAGACTATACCATAAGAAAAACTTGATTTTTAGACTAAAATCAGGATTTTTGGTTAAATAGCTGGCTACTATTAGCCATCTGCGCAATATTCAGGAAGCGTCTAGCGAGGTCGTCTATCTGGAGGGCTGCCATCGAATTCGGATAGTGTTCAACCAGCAATTCCTGGTTGATTATAGATTTATATGCCGTTCTGTCGTGTCCGATTACGCCGAGCAGAACGATTTCTTTATCGAGAAAATGACGAACAGCCGTGCTCAAATTCTGGAACGCCAGTTCGCCTTCTTCTTTATCGTCCGCTTTATTGATAATTATAATGTTTTCGGGCATGTTCATGTAACGTTTATCGACGCTTTGCTCGGTAATCAGTTTTATCAGCACGTATGCGTCCATAATTGCCGTCGGTTCGGGCGAAGCCACGATTAAATTCAAATCCGACCGGCTGATTTGATACATCGTATTCGAGTCGGCTCCCGCTGCCGAGTCGATAAATACAAAGTCGTAATTTCGCGATGCTTTTTCGAGATGGATAAAGAAATATTCGATCAGATCGTTTGTAATTTTCGGAAAATTATTGCTGCCGGAATCCCCGAAAATCAAATGCAGATTATCGTTATATCTGCAAATCAGTTCGTCGAAAGTTGTTTTTTGATTGAAAAAATCGGACAGCGGTTCTCTTACGGTTTCATTTAAAAGCAAATGCAGGTTCGATAAATTAAAATCGAAATCGATTACAAGAACTTTTTTATTGAGCCGGGCAAGCTTATATGCCAAATTCAGGGAAACAAACGATTTGCCGGTTCCTCCTTTGCCGGAACATACCGAAACGATCAATGCCGTCTTCCCTTCCCTGTTGTTTTGCAGACGGCGTAATTCCAGAAGACGTTTTACTTGCTCGTTCATCAGTAGAGTTTCCCTTTGTAGATTACGTTTGCAAGATATTCCGGATTGACCGATAAAATATCGTCCGGTATAACCTGACCGTTTGTAAGGAACATAACGGGCAGGTTAAATTTATTCGTCAAATTGAATATATTGCCGTATGTTACAGCCTCGTCGGCTTTTGAAAAAATCACCGAATCGTAGTCGAGAACTTTGAATCTCTCCGCCACGTCGGACAATGTGCGCATGGAACTGGTGGCGCTAACTACCAATATTGTTTCGTCCACTTCAGCCGCGTCGAGATATTCTTTAATCTTATTCAAATTCTCCCTGTTCTTCTGACTTCTGCCTACAGTGTCGATGAAAATCAGGTCTTTATCTTTGAATTTTTTTATCAGTTTGGGCATATCTGACGGTTCGTACGCAACGCTCATTTCGATATCGCTTATTTCGGAGAATATTCGCAATTGATCTATCGCTCCCAATCGGTACGTATCTATCGAAATCAGTCCGACTTTGAGTTTATGAATAATCTTAGATATGACAGCCAGCTTGGCAATACAGGTGGTTTTACCGACGCCAGTCGGTCCTACCAGAGCCACTTTCGTATTGCGGTTCTTTTTTACTTTGAATTCTTTAGTGGGAATCATGGAAGCCATTCCCGCAATCAGGTAATTTTCCAGATTCGCTTCGCCGAGGAGACCGTCGTAATTTTTCAACTGGTCAATCAATTCTTTAGCCAGCTGACGATTAATTTCGAGATCGAGCAATTTTTCCAGATATTCGTCGAGTTGTGTTTTTGTGAGTTTACTTGTTTCGGCAACTGCATCTTCAACCGCAACTTTTTTATTTTCTTTGGCTTCGAATATTTTCTGAGTAAGCTTTGATAATTCAATGTCGATATCCGCTTTTTCATTTTCCTTCTCGTAGTCGAACGACTGGGTTTTCTTAACATCTTCGTCGACTCCCGCCGTAATTTCGAACATTTTCCTGAAGTTAAACCTTCTGTCGTTTTCAATTACCCTTGTACCAAGAATAATGGCATCGCCGCCGAGTTCGTTTTTCATTTGTTCTTTGGCTTCGCGTAATGTAGGCGCGACGAATTTTTTAATTTGCATTACCCACCTCTACTTTTCCGATAAATTCGATTTCCACGTTTGACGGCAATTCGCTGTATGAGAGCAATACAAGGTCCGGAAAACTTGAATTGACCAGACGGTAGAAATAAGGTCTGATTGCCGCCGAAGTTATAATGATTGGAGGATATCCCATATTGTTGAATTTTTCAACTTCCTGTTGAATTCTTATATTAAGCTCGCGCAATACTTCGGTTGAAAGACCGAGAGTTATCATACTGTCCTTTTGCGCCTGGAGCGATTTAGTAATCATCGTTTCCAGATTCTCTCCCAGAGCTGCAGCGTGTATTATTCCGTTCGAATCTTTATACAAATTGGCAATTGTATCTCCGATTGTGTGTCGCACATATTCCGTCAAAACGTCGATATTCTTGGTTGTTTTCGAATAATCGATCAAAGCTTCGAGAATCCTCACAAAATCCTTAATGGGAATTCCTTCCTTCAAAAGATTTTGCAGCACTTTTTGAATCATACCGAGATTAAGTATGTCCGGATTGATATCTTCCACTACAGCAGGATATTCTTTTTTCAGATTTTCTAGCAGTTGTTTTACTTCCTGACGGGAGAGAATTTTGTCGAAATTCCGTTTGAGCGATTCCTGCAAATGAGTTGCAAGCACGGAAATTGCATCTACGACTGTATAACCGAGCATTTCCGCTTTTTCCTTTTCTTCGTGCGTTATCCAGTAACTCGGCAGACCGAATGCCGGGTCGTTTGTTGGAATCCCCGATAATTCTTCTTCCGTAACTCCGGGATTCATTGCCAGATATCTGTCGGGATAGAGTTCAAAACTTGCGACTACGTTTCCTTTTATTTTTATTACATATTCATTCGGCGAAAGCTGCAGATTGTCTCTGACGCGAACCGGAGGAATCAAAACGCCGTATTCCAGGGCAATTACTTTCCTTGTTGAAGATATCTTCTGGAATAAATTTCCGCCCTGTTTTTCGTCGACCAAACTAATAAGTCCGTAGCCGATTTCAACTTCGATCGGGTCAACCTGAAGATATTGCTCGACCTTTTCTTCAGCGGGTTTGGTTTCTTCTTCATTCGGTTGCTCGCCTTCGGCTTCTTCAATTACGGCATCCGATGCGCTCCCTTTTCTGTTCATATAAGACGAAGTGCCAAGCACGCCGCTCAGAATCAAAAAAGGTATAGTGGGCATACCCGGAATAAAAGCAAATAAGAACACAGCTCCCGAGACCGTAGCGAGGACTCTCGGATTCGAGAATAACTGCGTTTTCATCTGGAAATCGAGCGCGGTGCCCGATGCGCTTCTGGTTACGACCAAACCTGCGGCGGTTGAAATCAACAGCGCGGGAATCTGGGAAACGAGACCGTCGCCGATTGTTAAAATCGTATAAGTTTGGACGGCGTCCTGAAACGACATTCCTTTTTGAGCTACTCCGATAATAAAACCGCCGACGATATTGATTGCGTTGATAATAAGTCCCGCAATAGCGTCGCCTTTTACGAATTTGCTTGCGCCGTCCATCGCGCCGTAAAATTCGGCTTCTCTTTCAATCTGAGCTCTTCTTTTTCTCGCTTCGGCTTCTGTTATCAAGCCCGTATTCAAATCCGCGTCGATAGCCATTTGCTTACCCGGCATGGCGTCCAACGTAAAACGCGCAGCGACTTCCGAAATTCTGCCGGAGCCTTTTACGATTACTATAAATTGGATGACGACAAGAATAATAAACACAATAAAACCGACTACATAATTCCCGCCTACCACAAACGATCCGAACGATTCTATCACCTGTCCTGCAAAACCGTCAATCAGTATCAAACGCGTAGACGAAATATTTAGAGCGAGACGATAGAGAGTAAGCACGAGCAAGAGACCCGGGAAGACCGATATGTCGAGCGGCGACTGAATATATAATGAAACAATCAAAACGAGAACTGCAAGCGTAATATTCATAGAGAGCAAAAAGTCGAGAAACGGCGCCGGTAATGGAATCAACATTAATCCGAGCATCAGTATCAAACCGAATGCAAGAACGATATCGCTATTTCTGCCAAACAGTTTCATATCAGATTATGCTCTTTTGTTTTTTGAGTTTTTTCATCTGATAAATATAAGCCAGAATTTGCGCTACGGCTTTGAACAGATTAGCCGGAATCTCATCTCCTATTTCGCACGTTTTATACAAAGCCCGGGCAAGTTCAACATCTTCGTACATCGGCACGTTATTTTCGGCTGCAATTTTTTTGATTTGCTGCGCTACAAGGTCCAATCCTTTAGCAACGACTTTGGGAGCGCTGTCCTTGCCCATTTCGTATTTGAGCGCTACGGCAACGTGAGTCGGGTTTGTAATAACCACATCGGCTTTGGGAACTTCGTGCATCATTCTTCGTCGAGCCGCCGATAACATTTCCTTCTTGATCCTGCCTTTGACTATCGGGTCGCCTTCCGTCTGCTTTAATTCCTCTTTAACTTCTTCCTTGGTCATCATCATGTCTTTTCTGAATTTATAGCGCTGAAATATATAATCGACGGCGGCAATCACAACGAAAAAGAGGACTATTTTCCAGATTAACGAGAACGAAGAATCGAGTATGAATTCAACCGTATCTTCGATGCTCAGGTCTATTAATTGTATGCTCTTTCTGATAAGCTCGGAAATTATGAAATAGGTAAAAATGCTGATTATAACAAGTTTCAGGAGCGATTTACCCAATTCGACAAATGAACGCGTCGAAAACAATATTCTTTTTATACCTTTAAAAGGATTGAATTTGTCGAGCGAAAACGAAATTGCTTCGGGCGTTATTCTGAATCCCACCTGCGATACATTACTGACTATCGAAGCTATGAATACGGCAATCAAAATCGGCATCATCAGCATCAGATAAAAAACTCCCCACCTTAATGCGTATGTCTGCAGCACAGTGTGGCTCATTTCTACCTGATTGAGTTTAGAAAAGATGTCCGTTGAAAATTCATAAAACTGTCCGCCGATGTAACTCTTAAATAAGAATACAATAATCAAACCGCTGCCGAAAATAGCGAGCGAATTAATTTCGCTGCTTTTGGCGACCTGTCCTTTCTGACGCGCGTCTTCGAGCTTCTTCCCGGTCGGTTGTTCAGTCTTTTCCTGTCCTTCGAAATTCGGCATTTTTTATTGTCCCATTGCTCTTATTAAATCGAGTAGTCTGTACTCGTAACCTTCAAGTAAATTTTTTAATACGTAAACGTAAAAAGGAATTAGCGATAATATCATGAATATGCCCAATAATGTTTTGAGCGGCTGAGTAATGTATATAATTTGCATGTTCGGAATTACCCGCGCTATTATGCTTTCCGCAAGATGCACAAGGAAAAACGATACGATAATGGGCGACGCTATTTTAATTGCAATTGTGAATACAAGAAACGAATATTTAATCAGTAAAGTATAAACCGGTTCGTTTATTACATATTTGCCCAGCGGCGCAACGCTAAACGAAGCTGCCAATCCGCTGATTAAATAATGATGCCCGTTAATTAAGATGAAAATCATTACCGCCGCATAGTATAAAAACTGACCGACGATATTCGTTTGAATTTCCTGAACGGGATTGAGCGCTTCTGCAAGCATGAGTCCCATATCGAATCCGATGTAGTGACCGGCATAAGATACAGCCCAGAAAATGAAATTCATTGCGAAACCAAGTATCATACCCGTTAACAATTCCCTCACCGAATATAAAGCCAATGTTATCAGTCCCGACTGATTTGTTAAATCGAGATTGATATTGACGTTTGATTTGTTAACTGTAAAGAAGACCATATATGCAATAACGATTGCCAGGAATATTCTGGCCAATACAGGAAACCCCTTGAATGAAAGAACCGGAGCGGTAAATATTAATCCGCCGATTCTCATAAACACTAAAATGAATAATATAAAATCCGTTATCAGAATATTCGTCGTCATATCACATTGAGAAACATTGTAAACATTTTATTTGTAAGCGAAATCATCTTATCGGCAATCCACGGCAGCAAAAAAATTATCACAAGCACCGTAACGATTAACTTTGGCACAAAAGTAAGAGTCATTTCCTGCAAAGACGTTGCAGCCTGGAATATCGAAATTAAAATACCGACTACTAACGACGCTCCCAGAACGGGCAGCAAAATAATAAAAGCCGTATAAAAAGCTTCTTTCAATACTTCTATAATCAATTCTTCCGACATTAATGAAAACTCCTAACAAGTGAACCGATAATCAAATTCCATCCGTCGACGAGTATGAAGAGCAATATCTTAAACGGCAGAGAAATCATCATCGGCGGCATCATCATCATACCCATCGACATTAAGATACTCGATATAATCATATCGACCATCAGGAAAGGAATGAAGAGGAAAAAGCCGATTATAAAACCGATTCTAAGTTCGCTCAGCACGAATGCCGGAATCAACACATAAGTAGGCACGTCGTTTCTGGTTTCGGGTCGGGGCAAATTGGAAAGTCCTACAAACAATTCCAGGTCTTCTTCCCTTGTATTTTTAAACATAAATTCTCTGATAGGTTCTATGCCTTTGTCGTAAGCTTCTTCAACCGTTATTTTGTTGTCCATCAGGGGCGACAGGGCTTCTTCGTTAACCCGGTTCCATGTTGGCGCCATAATAAAAAAGGTTATAAAAAGCGCAATTCCTGCCAGAAGTTGAGACGGAGGCATTTGCTGTGTGCCAAGCGCGCTTTTAAGAAAATGAAATACGATTATAATGCGCAAATACGCCGTTGTCATAATGACGATGGAAGGAGCAAGCGCCAGTATCGTCATCAACAATAAAATTTGCAGGGTTACGGAAACGTCTTCTCCGGAAGTTGCGGTTCCGATTCCGAGGTCAATTTTGGGAATCGGAATTGAAGGCGACTGAGATTGCGCATAAAGAGAGGTAAAACCGCTTAACAATATAATCCCGATTACAATCCACTTTTTCATCGCATTCCTAAATTCTGCTTCAGCAATTCATAAAAAGACTTTTTCTGATTAACGCCGTCTTGCGTTTCGTTATTGTCCGGCATGTCGATACTGTCGAATTCTTTTATTAAAGTAATGCCTGTTTCGCTTATTCCGAGCAGCATAATTTTATCTTCAACGCGCACAACGGAAAGATATTTTTTGGGCATAATAAGCTGGTTGCTCAGGACCTCTATTTTCAAAGGCATGCGTTTGCCGCCTTTCATCGAAAACGTATAACGTTTTACGAAATAGAGAGTTATGCCCAGAATTATTATTACAAGAATAAGCGGCAAAAAAGCCTGTGTAATATCGAAGGCTGACATTAATAGATATCCTTTATTCTTTGAGCCGGGTCGACCAACGATGTTATTCTTATGCCGAAATGTTTATCGATTACGACTACTTCGCCTTCGGCAATTTTTTTATTGTTAACGAAAACGTCCACCGGTTCGCTGGCTAATTTTTCCAGTTCGATTACGTAGCCTCTTTCGAGTTCGAGAATGTCTTTAATCTGCATTTGGGTTCTTCCCAATTCGATATAGACGTTCATCTGGAGGTCTTTCAAAAGATTCAGTTTTTCGTCGGCTCCTCCTAAAGTGCGGGTTGAGTCGTCGAATTCGTCGAACTGAGCCAGAGAAGCGGTAAAGTTATCTTCCGGGTTTTCCATGTTTTCCATTGCGTCGGGATTGTTGATATTTTCACTCATAGTTCCCTCTTTAGAGTTTTTTTTCGAATACTTTTTCAGTTATTTTTATTGCTTTGTGATTGTTCAGAACGCCGGCTCTGCCAAGGAACAACAACCGGTTGCCGGTTCTGATTTTGTGTTCTTCGTGAACTTTATTTTTCAGTTTGATAATGTCCCCCACTTCGAGCTCCATAATTTCTTTTACCGTCAGTTTGGTCGTGCCGAATTCGACGGTAATCGGAACCGCAGTTTGCGCCAGATGTTTCGATAGAACTTCTCTTGACGTTACGCCGAAATATTTAGTCGACCTGATAGACGACAGTTTTTGCGTCGTCATTTTAGCCAGAATTGCGTCGAACGCAAATGTGGCAAAACAGACGTTCATCATGTACGACTGGTCGCCCATTATTAATTCGAACGAAATAAGGAGCACGGATTCGCTTTGCGAGGTAATTTGAGCAAAATCGATATCCGGTTCGAATTTCTCGATTTCAAATTCGAGGTCGTCTATAATTTGCCACGACTTTTTAAGGTCGTACATTATACGATCTACTATAACCTGCAGCACTTTTTGTTCAATCGGAGTAATTACTTTTACCTGTTTTGTCGTTAATCCGTTGCCTCCCAACAGTTTATCCACAAACAGGAACGCCAGATCATTATTAAGTTCAAGTATGCCTTTAATGTCGGTATTCTTTATATTAAAAGTATAGAGGCAGGCCGGATTTGAAACCGAAAGTACGTATTCCGAATAATAGATTTGGTCGATTGAAGCGACGTTAATGTTAACGGCAGTTTGGAGTTTGGTAACAAGAAACGATGTAAAACTTTCGCCGAAGTTATCGCAGATACTTCGAATAATGCGGAGTTGATGCTTGGAGATGCGATTCGGAAGACGGAAGTCAAAAAGCACCGCCTCCTTTTCTTTATCGCTCTGCTCTTCGTTTTTTTGCTCCTGCCCGCTTTTTATATTATCGAGCAGTTGATCGATTTCTTGTTGTGAGAGTATCTCTGCCATAATTATTGTAAAATATATTTACTGAAATAAATGTTATTGATTTTAATATCGGGCATCAATTGCTTGATCTGGTCGGATATTTGGATTTTTAATGAATCCCGGTAAAGAGCGTTGCTCAATTGAGTCATATCCTTGCTGCCCATAACCGAAATAATCGCGTCTTTTACCAATACTTCCTTTTCTTCGAGTTCCTTTTTATTTTGTTCGGTTGCGATATCGAACCCGATCGAAGCAAGCAAAAGGCGTTTGCCGTCCGTGCCGGCGGGGTTGATTATGAGGTCGTCTACAACATAAATGAATTTTCCGAATTCCACGCCTTCGCTTTCGGAGGCTGAAGAATCGCCCGATTGAGCGTGTTCTTCGGTTGGGAGTGCATAGTGGGATTGGATTTTGGGCAGCAAAATATTAGCGGTTATAAAATAAACCGCTACAAGTTGAACAATGAAAAGCGGCAATCCTATAACAAGGATTTTTGAACTGGAACCTTTTTGGGTTCCGGAAGTTTCAGACTGTTCTAAGATATTTTCGTTTTCCTGTGCCATAGTGACTAATAGTTTTCAATTAATATGCCACTCGTTAAAGCCTTAAAATTCATTACTAATCAAAAATTAAGAACAACGAAGTGGCTAATATTAGTCACCTGCACATTCTGCTACATCACGGAAATTTTTTAACGAAAAAAGACGGGATTGCCGTATTTAACGGCAATCCCTGAGACCTATTATCTGATAAGATTCGTGATTTCCTGGAGAAGATTATCGGCAGTGGTAATAACACGGGCATTTGCCTGGAAGCCGCGCTGCGAGATTATCATTTTTGTAAATTCTTCCGACAGATCGACGTTAGATTGTTCGAGAGCGCCGGACTGAATTGTAGTAACGGAATTTTCTCCGGGAGTGTCAATACGCGGGTCGCCGCTGTTAGCAGCCACATTGTACATATTATCTCCAACGCTCACAAGTGCGTTTAGATTCTTGAACGTAGCCACCATTATCTGAGCTAATGTTCTCGAATTTCCGTTGGAGAAAATACCGATAATATTTCCGTACTGGTCGATGTTGAGATTCGATAATGCAGCCGAAGCGGATCCGTTTTGCGAAAGAGCTGCAATTTGCGATGTAAGGTTAGTTTGAGTAACGCCTGCGGTGCCGCTTCCGAAGTCAATGTCGATAATCTGAGCTTCAGCGCCGCTTGCCGGCGTAAACGTTACTTTTGGAATCGGAGGAGACGACGTAACCTGGCTGCCGGCTTGCCAAACGCTCTGAATCTGCCCGTTCGGATCGAAATAAATTTCTCCGTAGGCATTAGGACTCAAAGAACCGCTGGTCGAGGGAAGAGAAACGCTCCAGCTCCAACGGTTATTATCAACGTGCTCGAATTTAACCGACAATGTATGCGGATTACCCAAAGAATCGAAAATTGTAACTGCGCCGAGAACGGGTTCGGGTACTTCCGCTTTGTCTATCCTGGTTACTACATTGCTGTCGGCTATTAAATTGCTTAAAGAAGAAAAGTTCAGTTTATAATCAATTTTTTCAGTTGCATCCTGGATAATTATTTGGTCGTTAGTACACACTCCTGTTAATGCATCGAAGGTAAGCGACTGATTGCCTGTAATCGGGGTTCCGAGAGGATTTCCCGCATCATCTCTTATTTCATAGTAATATGTCCAGTTGCCGCTTGTATCTTGTTCATACCGGTTCCATAACTGGTATTCTTTTCCGTCTTTATTATATATTTTGTTGATGTTAAACGATGAGGAAGATAAAGATATTTCATCGATGATAGTAGGACTGGCGCCCAAAGTTAACTCTGACATGTCTATGATAAAATTAAGGTCGGCGCCGTCAGTAATACTAACCACATCTGCGCCATCAAAATTCACTTGCGTCGGACCCTGTTCTGAGCCTCCATCAATTTTATAATACAATTGCCCATTTGAATCGTCATATTCAAATCGATAATCAAAGGTATATGAATTATTCTGGTTGTCATAAACTGTTTTTTGTTGAAAATCCGTGTTATCAGGCCCGGGATAGAGAGTAGAACTGCTATCAATATTCCCTTTTAATTTTAGTGTAGTTGTAGGTGTCGTTGTTGCTGGAACTGGGAAATATTGCGTGCCAGAAGGGGTTTCTTTTTTAAGGTTGCCTACTAATTCTACAATGTCTGTCCTTATGGTAGTAGAACTGCTTTGCAAGTTACCGCCCCAAGAAACTTCAGTTGTTTTTACAGCGGGAAGTCGCAGATTTTTGTCAATCACTATATCCTGCAATGTTGTGCCGGCGGGTATTTCTCCCAAGCCGTTGGCAATCTTGCCCTGAACTACGGCTCCGTTTTGAGGATTGACCAGTTTACCGTCGGCGTCGAAAATAAACGCTCCGGCTCTGGAATAAAATTGCTGCCCATTGCTTTTCAGGATAAATAGCCCTTGTCCCTGGAGAGCAAGGTCGGTCGTAATTCCCGTTCTTTCGAATGTGCCTTGATTCCAATTACGGTCGATCGAATTGATTTTCATGCCGAGACCGATCTGGAACGAATTCGTGCCGCCTGAAGTGCTGGTTGGATTAGTACCTGATTTAACAAATTGATTGAAAGTATCGCTGAATGTAACGCGCGAGCCTTTAAAGCCGATTGTGTTAACATTCGAGATATTATTACCGATTACATCCATCATCGATTGGTGATTGCGCAGACCGGAAACGCCTGCAAAGAGAGAATTAAGAAGTGCCATTTTAACCTCCTTGGACTTTTATAATTAATTATTTTTCAGTTGACCCGGCTTCAGTCAGTCCGCCGGATCCGGAGCGTCCTCGGAAGGTCCCGCTCCGAAATATTATTTTTTAAGCAAAAACTACGCTGTCGATATTCGTAAATACATTTTCTTCAGCGTTTTCGACCTCGATTGCCGTAACAACAGTACGGTTCGGAATATTTACAATAAAAGCCGCTTTGCGCTCGTTTGACGATAAGTCCATCAAAATTAACGAATCGCGGGCGCCTTTCGACTCTGCTTTTTCAACCGCATTCTGAATTTTTGTTAAATCTTCCTCGCCCAACTGTATATTCCTCGATTCGAGGCGCTTCAGGGCGTGATTGGAAAATTTAACCTTTTCGAGTTCCTGCTGAAAAATCGAATCGAACGAGGCTTTAACAGGATCACGGCTGTTCCTGACCGCAGTGTTGTTCCCGACTATCGGAACAAAAGGAACAGAAACACCGTTAATTTCTGCCATTAACTATCACCTCCTTTTTTGTTTATTATTTCGAGAATATCTCCTGCCGAATATTCCACTCCGTTAATTATTAATAATGTGCCTGATTCAGTATATTTTACTCCGTCTATCGGACCGGATTTATACTGGGTTACTTCTACTTCTTCGTTATTGTAATTGTATGCGTTCACTTCAAAAGTATAATCTCCGTCAGTTACCCGGTTGCCGTTGCCGTCTATAAAATCCCAGTCGACATAATTACTGCCTTTTTTATTCGGAGCTTCAATTGTTTTAACGAGCGTACCGTATTGGTTATAAATATTAATTTTTACCGATTTTACCCCGTCCGGAATATCGTATCCTAATGTGACCGAATCCTGACCTGCGACTTTAATCGAATCCCCTCCTATTTTTACTTCCTTCCCGATTAAATTTGCCAGCATTGTATTGTTTATCGACTGAGTCAACAAATAATTTGCGTCTACGCTCTGTTTCAGGTAATCGTTAAGATTTGTAATTTGCTCTAGCGAGCTGAACTGCGCCAATTGCGATGCATATTCGGTGCCGTCCATGGGATTAAGCGGGTCCTGATTTTTTAATTGAGCAATCATAAGTTTTAAAAAATCGTCCTTGCCCAGTGCGCTTTTATTTGCCGATACATTGGCGTTTGTATTAACGCTTCCGCTTGAATTCACATCTGTTACCATTTTCTTTCTCCTATACTAAAAAATCGTATGTGTTGTAACCCATCATCTTCTTTACTTCGGGAACGTCTTCGGTTTTAACGTCTGCAATCTTCCCATGGAATTTTCTTTTTGGATTAACGTATTTTGTATTTTTTTGCTCGTTATTATTCAATCCGACATTAATGCTGTTTACCTGTACGCCGTTATTCTGCAGATTGTTTTTCAACTGATCGAGATTCGACTGCACAAATTGCTTAATCTGTTCGTTTTCGACTTCGATATGAGCGTGTAATTTATTATTTACGTAGTCGATTGATACGGTTAATTTCCCGAGCGATTCGGGTTCGAGTTTGAAACTCAGATGCTGTTTTGTGCCGTCGACGCTTTTTACTATTTCCGAAATAACTTCCGCGGCTTTAACGGTTTTGAAAGCTTCTTTCAAATTTTCGTTTTTGACGCTGCCGTTTTCAATCTTCGGTTGATTGTCGCCTGCGTTAACTCTTTCGACCTGGTTATCGGCTTTATGAATCAAATTGTCGTGCTGCTTATTCAATTCTTTAGCGAATTGATCGTTCAGCGGTTGCTTTCTGTCGGTTTCTTTTTGTTCTTTTACCGCGGTTTCTTTTGTTTCGACATTTTGTTCTTTTTGTCGATCGAATTCTTTTTCGTCCTTGCTTAAATTAGTCTCCTTTTTCACTGCATTCGCTTCGTCTGCGTTAATGTTTGAAGAAGAATTCGATACCGTCTTCGTTTCTATTTTGTTTTCATGTCCGATTTTTACTTGAGGCGACGCCTCCGGCTTATCGATTTGAATTTTTTGTTCAACAGGCTTATCAGGGTTTTCAGAGTTAATCCAGGACTCCGTTTTATTCGATTCGACTTTTATTTCCGGAATATTTTTCTTAACCCCGTCGTTATCAGTCAAGATTTCTTTTACATTTTCGGATAATTTTATTTTTGCGGTCGATTCTTTTTTGACGACAGGCGGATTAAATTCGGCAATTGTTCTGTTTTCTTCCGAAGTTATGATTTTTGAATAGACTTTGCCGGTCGAATCGATTTTCCTTTCTTTCGAATTGAGAACTTCCTGGATTTTATGAAATTCTTCTTTTGTCAATTCCGTATCGAGGTCTTTCAGATTCAGTTTTGAAAGGTCAATTCCCCGGATTTCATTTTTTTGCGTTGCCGGCTGGCTGTCGTTTTTTACTACCGGTTTAATTTCACCGGCTATTTTATCAGAGTTTTTATCAGTATGAGGAGTTTGATCAATAATATCCGGACTCTCATTTAAGGATGCATTTTTATTCGCTAATAATTCGGGATTATCAATTTGCGGCTGTCTTATTTGTCCTGTTTTAATGTCGAATATTTTTTGATCGCCTTTATGAATGTGTACGATTTCAATTTTATAAAATTCCGTGTCGGCTTTTTCAAGTTCGCTGAAGCCCGGAATATTCAGCAACAGATTCTGAGACAGCGCCGGCTTCTCATCATCTTTTTCCCTATTGTCGGTTCCGCTAATCTTGTTTTCTTCATTCCCGGCTTTATTATCTTTTTCGTTTAATTGACTTATGGCAACAGTCAATTTTTCTCCGTTTGTCGTAAAATTGAATTTAATCGCCTCTTTATTCGACATAACGGAGAACAACTTTTTGATGTCGAGCAGCTGCCTGTCCGGATCGTCGCTTGCCTGAAGCGTATTCTTGAAATCATTCAGATAGAACAGAGAGCTTCCCGAGGCGGTGTTCGGTTGAGCGGATTCCGATTCGGAAATAATATTATTTATGCTTCCCAAAAAGGCGAGAAGATTATCCGGAGTAAGTACAAAAACTTTGGAAGATATCTTTGCGTCTTCAATGTTGACCGTGTTTGAGTTTGAAACGACGGATAATTCTTCGAGATTATTAAGACTGTTCTGGAAGCCGTCGATAACTTTGGTGTCGGTTTTTGTAACAATAAAATCTTTCAATCCTTCCAGGTTCACGAGCAGATCGTCGCCCAATTTGGAATTTGCTACGTTTAGTTCTTCTTCATAAACTTTTATGATATCCGCAAACAGATAATTTTTGGTTCCCTGACCTTCGGCAGCTTTGCCGTTTTGCCGGAGAGCTCCGAGTCCGAGACCGCTTAAATTATTATCTATAAATAACGGATTGAAGTTCATCATTGTAAACTTATTATTCTGTTTGCGATTTCAGGTTTTAATTCTGCTATTATTTCTGCTGCTTTTTTCTTTTTCATAGAAAATATTATGTCTCTCGCTATATTATCGGAATAATTCTGAATTATTTTAGCGGCTTTTTTTGTATCCATCGCTTCGTATAGTTTTACCGTATTTTTAATCCACTCGCGATACTTTTGTTCTTCTTCCGGAGGGGTTGTATTTTCCTGATTATCCGCTTCTTTTTGACTTTCTAAAAGTTTTTCCTTTTCGTTTTGCAATCTGCGTATTTCCGCCAGCAGCGTGTTAATGCTGTCAATCAACGAAGAAGAATCTTTAAGACTGACGGTCATCGTATCGTACGCGCCGTTATCGGAGAAATCATAAGGCTTTTTTACTTCCTTTTTATCACTCTGTCTGTTAAATTTTTCTTTATTCTTTGCCCCGGCATTTTGAGCCATTTTTGCCTTTTGAGCCTCGATTTCCGATACCGGAGTAAAGTCGAAATCGAATATATTTCTGTATGCGGTAGCGCCGTATATCATTACTACGGTAACCACAATAAACGCCAGTATAAATGATATTATTACTTTTCCGTTCACTTTTATTTCCTGTTAAAATTATTTATCGCAATTTCGTCCAGATATTTCAGTTCTTTTCTGTTTGATTCGATTATAAATTCCTCGTACTTCTTTTCTTTCAATTTTTCGAGTATTCTTCTTTCCTTCGTTCTTTCTTTTAATTCTTCTTGTTTCATTTTTTTCTTATTAATTAAATCGACAATTTTACGTTCGGCTTCTTCGATTTGTTTTTCAATCAGATTGCAATGAGCTTTAACGCTTTTATATTCGAGAGCCTTTATTTTACCTTTCGAAGCCGCGTCGTTCAAATCTTTTAATCTTTTCATCAAACTTTTTTTCAATTCTTCGGCTTTATTAATTTCAAAATCAATTTCTGCTATTTCTTTTAAAACTTTTTTTTCAAGAATATTTTTAATTCGTAAAATCGACTCGAATTTGTATTTGAAATCAGACATTCAGCTTTCCTAATTATAATCGATCAATTGGCGTAATTTTTCAATAGTATCCGGATAATTTGCTTTTTCGAAAATTCCTTGTTTCAGGAAGCCGTTTAGCGCATCTATTTTGCTAATTGCAAGGTCAATTTTAGGATTGCTTCCTTTTGCGTAAGCCCCGATATTAATCAGGTCTTCCGCTTCTCGATAAGTTGCAAGAAGTTCGTTAAAAGACATAACTTTTTTATAATGCTCCGAATCGATAATATCCGGCATAACCCTGCTAACGCTCTGGAGAGTATCGATTGCAGGATAATGTCCTTTGTTTGCTAGTTTTCTGGATAATACGATATGTCCGTCGAGTATCGACCGGACGGCGTCGGCAATCGGTTCGACCATATCGTCGCCGTCTACCAGCACGGTATAAATTCCCGTAATCGACCCTTTTTCCGAATTGCCCGCTCTTTCGAGCAGTTTAGGCAATAATGCAAATACGGACGGAGTATATCCTTTTGTTGTCGGAGGTTCGCCGATTGTCAGTCCTACTTCCCTTTGAGCCATAGCAAAACGAGTTACGGAATCCATCATCAGCATTACGTTGAGTCCCTGGTCTCTGAAATACTCTGCGATAGTAGTTCCAACGTAAGCGCCTTTCATCCTGATCAAAGGCGATTTATCGCTTGTTGCCACAACTACAACTGAGCGTTTCAATCCTTCTTCGCCCAGGTCTCTTTCGATAAACTCTCTTACTTCCCTGCCCCGTTCGCCGATTAATGTAATTACGTTAATATCCGCGCTCGTATTCCTGGCGATCATACCGAGAGTAACGCTTTTGCCTACGCCGCTGCCGGCAAAAATTCCCATTCTTTGTCCTTTGCCGATTGTCAACAAACCGTCGATAGCCCGTATTCCGGTTTGTAAAGGAGTGGTAATTCTTTTACGCGCAAGGGGATTAGGAGCTTCCCTGTGAGCTTCGCGAAAGGCGGCGTAGTTTATTTCGCCTTTGCCGTCGATCGGATTTCCCAGTCCGTCTATTACCCTGCCAAGCAGTTCCGGACCGACTCCCACATAAAAACCTCTGCCTGTAGCTTTTATTTCGCAGGCGGGCGAAATTGCATGAACTTCGCCCAATGCTATCGACAATACTTTTCCTTCCTTGAATCCGACTACTTCCGATTTGCATATTTCATTGCCGTCTTTATCGACTATGCTGCATACTTCTCCCATGACGGCATTAGGACCGACGGAAACGATAATTAAACCGACCACATCCACAACCCTTCCGTTGACCTTCAGCGGGTCGGTTTTCTCAATTACGCGACGGTAATCTTCAACTATGTGTTCCAGTTCGATCATTGATTTTTCTTATTAATCGATTCTTCCAGTTTCAATCTGATTTCCTCGAGCTGACTCGAAATTCGCGCGTCCACATTTCCTATTTCAGTTTCCACCAGGCAGCCGCCTTTTTCGATTCTGTCGTCCGCTTCGAATTTTATTTTATTAAACGAGCTGTTGTTCAGCAAATTTTTACTGAACTCATTGAGTTCATCCATATCCGAAGGATTAAGTTTAATAATGACTTCGTTGGCGCCGATAATTTTGGAGATAGCTTCTTTGAGATTTTCATTTATCAACGATTCGGCTTCAACTTCGCGTCGAACTATCTTTCGCGCAATTTCGACCGCAGTATTTACCACCAGCAATTCGAATGCGGTTTCATATTCTTCCATTTTTTGTTCGTATGCCGTAAGCACATGGTAAATTTCTTCGTACTTTTGAAAAAGTTTTTCTGAATAATCTTTTTCTATTTCCATGCGAGCTTTTTTACGTCCTTCTTCAAAGCCTTTGTTATAAGCTTCTTCGATCTTTTGCTGCCCCGTTTCGAATGTATTTACTTCTTCTACAACGTGAGTTTTTGAAGAAACTTTAACTGTCGGTTTGGCTTTGCCCGCATTAATTTTAAGGACGTTAGACATAAACTTCCTCCGGACCGCCTCTCATATTCAAGGATATTTCACCGGCTTCTTCGAGATTCTTTATGATATCGATAATTCTGCCCTGGGCGGTTTCGACTTCTTTCAGTTTAACTTTGCCCATATATTGGAGTTCTTCTCTCAGCAGGTCTGCAGCGCGTTCGGACATGTTTCTGAATATTTTTTCTTTCAGCCGTTCGTCGGCAATTTTAAGCGACAGAGCCAGGTCTTTACGATCGACCTCGCGCAATATCTTCTGCAGGTCTTTATCCGATATATTGATTATTTCGTCGAAGATGAACATCAGTCTTTTTACTTCATAAGCGGTTTCCGGGTCGATTTCCTCCATTTTATTGAGTATATCCTTGGTAAGAGTGACGTTCAATCTGTTTAAAATGCCCGCCAAACATTTGGCGCCGCCAAGTTTTCCGACCGACTGACTCATCGATAGTCCCGCAATTTCATCTACTACGTGTTCTATCTGTTTGAGCGTTTGCGGAGCAATTTTACCAAGCGTGGCTATTCGATGTGCTACGTCGATTCTCAGATCTTCGGGCAATTCTTTCAAAGCTGCGGCAGTTTGATCGGGGCTTAACTGCGAAAGGATAAGAGCCATAGTCTGAGGATGTTCTTTGCTCAGGAAGTTGATAAGTTGCGTAGGCTCTGCTTTTTTGAGTACGTCGAACCCTTTTAATGTTGTAAGCCTTTTGACTTTTTCGATAATTTCAACCGCTTTAGGGGCGCCGAAAGTTTTTTCGAGCACTGCCTGGGCATAGTCCAATCCGCCTTCGAGAACATATTCTCGAGCGGTAACCATGCCGTAGAATTCTTCTATAACTTTATCCGCCACCTTCGACGGTATGTTTTTAACTCTCGTAATTTCGGCGGATATTACTTCTATATCGTTCGGATCGAGATGTTTCAAGACCGCCGACGCGGCTTCCACGTTCAACGCCACCATCAGCATGGCGGCTTTTTGAACGCCGCTTACGTCTTCAAGCAATACTTCCTGTTGTTTCTCAGATTTCATCTTCGTGCATCCACGCGTTTATTAATTTTGCCGCTTCACTCGGATTTTTGGTTACGTAATTAATGATTTTTTCCTGCTGCGTTTTTTTGGCTACGGCTTCGTCCGATATTTCGTCTTCGATATCGTTTATCTGCAGCATTGGTCTTTTGCGCGGTTGAGCTAATTGATTCATCATGCCCGACGCCGCGCTCGATTGAGACAACGCCCCGGCGCTTCCTCCGCTGAGCGCAAGCGAATCTGCAGCCGCGGCGGTATTTACCGTGCCGATTATAATTTTTTCGTTTTTCAGTTTCTTCATTAAGCTCTTCAATACAAAGATAGCTGAGATGATGGCAAAGAGCATTATCAATACGTTCATCCATTCGTCGGCATTCGGTATTCCGCCAAGAGCTCCTTTTTCTTCCGGAACTTCTTCAATTTGTTTTACTTCGAAAGGAATGCTTACGAGCGAAAATTGGTCGTTGCGCTGCGGATCGATTCCCACTGCGTTCCTTACAAGTTCTTCCAGCTTCTTCAACTGTTCCTGGGACCGGGGCTCGTAAACAATCTCTTTCTTGCCTTCGTTTTCAATTTCTTTCGGAATGTCGTTGACTACGGCTGCGACGCTCAGGCGTATTATATTGCCGCTACCTTCGACTACTTTTTGAATTGTTTTACTTATTTCATAGTTAGTAAGCGAGTTCTCGCTCGATTGAACCGTCGTGTCTTTCAACGAGCTTCCGGCGTTATTCGATTTGATTGTTTGTTCGCTTATGGCAACTTGTGATTCCGGGTCGTACTGCTCCATTGTTTTTTCAACCTGGTCAAAGTTAAGGTCGGCGTTAACTTTGACAACCGAGTTTCCGTATCCCAAAATATTGTCGAGCAGCGACTGGGCTTTTTTGGCAAGATAATTTTCTACGGACTGCTTAACTTCATATTGTTTAGTTGAAGCAAATGCAAGAGGACCTTCTTCCGAGTCGTTCGAAAGGATTCTTCCTTTTGTATCGATTATCGACACTCTGCTCGGCGGCATTCCCTCAACGCTGCTCGATACCAGATTAACAATCGAAGCGATATTTTCTTTGCCGATAAAGTTGCTGTTGCGCAGCTTTAGCACTACGGAAGCAGAGGGCAGTTTTTCCTCTTCTTTGAAAATTGTTTTTTGAGGAATTACAATGTGAACCCTCGCTCCTTCGACTCCGTCAATTTGAGTGATTGTTCTTGCCAGCTCCCCTTCCAGGGCTCTCTTGTAATTTAATTTCTGCATAAATTCCGACATGCCCATTGTCGACTTATCGAAGATCTCATAGCCGATAACGCCGGAACTCGGAATGCCTCTTCCCGCAAGCGCCAGACGCGTCTCATATACTTTTTCCCTGGCAATTTTAATCGTTTGCCCGTTGTCGTCGATTTTATATTGAATCTTCTGGCTGTTTAAGTATTCTACTACCTTTGAGGCGTCTTCGGCAGATAATCCCGTATAAAGAGTCGTATAGTTCGGCTCGTTCAGGAAAAATAGCATGACGACAAGAAGCACAACCGTGGAAAGGACTCCGCCGGCAAGCATGAACTTCTGCTTCGGATTCAGCTTATTAATTATGCCAAATAAAGCTTGTAACGGACTTGAATTCATAATTATATCGGTATTTTAGTTAGTTCTTTGTACATGTCGATAGTTTTGTTTCTGATTTCCATCAACAAATCGAGACTCGTTTTAGCTTTTTCGCCGGCGATCATAACTTCGTGAAGTTCAACCCCGTTGCCGGCTACGAAATCTTCAATTGCTTTAGCCGACTCGTTCTGCGCCTGGTTTACGCTTTTGAGAAGCTCGGCAAAAACATTGCCAGTCTCGACCTGCTTTTTTTGTTCCTGATTGATGGCGTTGGCAATAAAGCCGCTTAAACCGTCAATTTTCATGATCAACCTCTCTTATCAAATAATGACCCGACAGTAACTCCGCTAACTTTACCTTTGGCATTGTAGAATTCGTATTTGAGAATTTCATCGGTTTTTTCGGGATAAAGATTAGCGAAGAATTTCTTTTCAGCATTTGTAATTTCAGGCTTTTTATCCGCCTGCGCCGCTTTTTGTATTTGTTGATTCTGATTAATGCGATTGAGAGAATAATTACCGAATGAATTTGTGGTAATCTTCATATTATATCTCCAGTGAATCTTTTATCATTTGTTTTGACGAATTTAAAGCCGTGAGATTGGCTTCGTAAGCTCTTGTTGCCGCAATCATATCTACCATTTCGTTGATGATATTTACATTCGACATTTGTACGTATCCGTTTTCGTCTGCATCCGGATTATCGGGCATATAAACCAGGTCTCCGGGCTTTGGGTCTTCAGCCACATTAATTTCAATATCGTCCTTTACGGGCGGTAATCCGACTCTGTTTACGTCGTTTTTAACAAAATGATTCGGATTGGTGGCATTCAGCCTTATCAATTCGCCTTCTTCCAATTTCAATCTGGAGGCAAAACTGTTTTGTTCCTGGCGCACCTGCAAATATTGGCGTTGATACGGTTGACCGTCCACGCTTCGCACCGTATCGGCATTTGCAATGTTCTGCGAAATGAGCTCCATTTTCTTACGCTGGATACTCATGCCGCGAGCGCTAATACCAAGACCGAACATACTGCCGGATAATTTCAAAATCTTCCTCCTCCGTTTATTACTTTTTGAATCATTTTGTAGTATTCGCCCACTTTTTTAGAAGCGAATTTGAACCTGAGTGTATTTTCAGCCAATTCAGCCATTTCCTGTTCTATATTGACATTATTTATGCCCGAAAGACTTTCCGAAGAATCGTCGATTACTACTCTGAATCGATTTTGCCTTTCCAGCGGATCGTTTATCATTCGTAAATGTTTGGATTCGGTTGTTCTTAAGAGGGAATTGGAATTTTCTTCCAGGAGGTTTTTAAATTCAACGTCTTCCCGTTTGTAATTTTCGGTATGAATGTTAGCTATATTATTAGCTATTACCTTATTCTTTACAACGCAGTAGTCTAAAAGATTTTCGAGAAGTTTTATTGAATTTCCCATTTCCTCTTATCTTGGATATTTTTAAATAAAACTATCCAAAACAAGTGCCATACTAAAAAGGCTCAAAAACGGGTGTTTTAAGTGATATGAAATAACAAAGGATGGCTAAAATTAGACAGTTGACAATTATTATTCATTATAATCGAGTATAACTGTTTTGGTTTGACCGCAGGAACAAACGAATTTGATTTCTTTGACAACGTCGTTAATATCCTTTTTCAAATAAATTTTTACGTCTTCGTTCTCGTCGTCTTCGACGGTAATCTTGGAATAGCCGTTTAATTTTACGTCTTTGGCTTTAATTAAATTACCCGATTTGGAGGATGTCATATTAAAGTCTTTCATTACTATATCTTCGAATTGATTCTTTTCCATTTACTAAAGCTCCGTTTATTATTTCTGGTATTTTTTCGAGCGGCAAAATTAAATCCGCCAGCCCCGAATCTACAATAGCTTTCGGCATTCCGTAGACTACGCAGGTCTCTTCGTCCTGCGCAATTGCAACGCCGCCTTTGGATTTCAGCAACCTGACGGCTTCGAGTCCGTCTTTGCCCATTCCGGTCATAATCACTCCGAGAGTGTTTTTGCCATAATGTTCGATTACGGAGGTCATTGTAACGTCGACCGAAGGGCGATGAAGTGTGCTAGCCGGTTCCGCTGTAATTTCTATTGCATAATTAAAGTTGCTTACTTTTTTCAATTTCATATGTTGACCGCCCGGAGCAATATAAACGACTCCGCCTCTGACCAATTCGCCGTTTTCGGCTTCTTTGACTTCGAGCGGCGAAAGTGAATTGAGACGGTCTGCCAGCGACTTTGTAAATTTAGGCGGCATATGCTGCACTATGAAAACCGGGACGCTTATATCGCCTGAAAATCTGGGTATGATTTTTTGGAGCGAAAGCGGACCTCCCGTCGAAATGCCGATCGATACGGCATGGTAATGTAACTTCGGCAGTTCTTTTTTCGTAGTATCAACCGGTTTTCTCTTTTCCAGATTGCGGATACGGTCCAACCGGGATGTAATAAGTTTATGTCTCGTTATCTCTTTGACTTTGGAAATCAGGTCTTCTTTTATTTTGCCGATATTGACGTTGACATACGAGAGTTCTTTCGGTATGAAGTCGACGGCTCCCAATTCCATCGCTTTGATTGTGGCTTCGGCTCCTTCTGTTGTCAAAGAACTTATCATTATAACAGAAGTCGGGGCGGTATCCATAATTTTTTTAAGAGCCGTTAAACCGTCCATAACCGGCATTTCAATATCCATCGTAACCAAGTCGGGTCGTAACTTTTGAGCCAATTCAACGCCTTCCTCGCCGTTACGCGCCGTTGCGACAACTTTAATAGAAGGATCGCTTTCAAGCATCAGGGAAATCGATTTTCTCATGAAAGCCGAATCGTCAACCACAAGAACCGAAATGTTATGCATCTAACCGTTTTTCCATTTTGTTGAATAATTCGTTAATGTCGAGGATAATCACAACAGTTCCGTCGCCCATAATCGTCGAACCTGCAATGCCGTCGATTTTACCGAGATAATTACCGAGCGATTTGATTACCACTTCCTGCTGACCGACAAGGTTATCCACTTTAATGCCGAACCTCTTTTCGGCAATACCGACTTCCACTATATACTGCCATTGTTTTTCCTTGCCGTTACCGTTGCCAGAGTGATTGATTAATTCGTCGAGTCCGACTATCGGAAGGACGGTATCTCTAAGATTTATTACCTCTTTGCCCCTGACTGTTTCTATTTGTTCTTTATTTACTCTGATTACTTCGATAACGGAATGAAGCGGGATTACCAATTTTTGACCGCATGCCTCTACAATCATACCGGATATGATTGCAAGCGTAAGGGGAAGTCGCAGAATAATCTTGGTACCCTTTCCCACCTCAGATTCAACCGCAATCGTACCTCTTAGTTTAGTAACGTTGGTCTTAACAACGTCCATTCCGACTCCGCGACCGGAAACATTGCTTACCTGTTCGGCGGTCGAAAAACCCGGGTGGAAAATCAAGTTATACGCTTCCTGTTTCGAAAGTTCTTTTGCCCTTTCCGGCGACAGGAATCCTTTTTTAATTGCCCTGTCTTTTATTACTTCGGGATCGATTCCTTTACCGTCGTCTTCGATTGTAATTACTATATTATTGCCTTCGTGTTCAGCCGATAGAATAACCGTTCCTTTGCGCGGTTTGCCCGCCGCTTCGCGCACTTCCGGTTTTTCGACTCCGTGATCTACCGAGTTACGAATCAAATGCACGAGAGGATCGTTAATTTCCTCAATCAGATTCTTATCGACTTCCGTATCCTCGCCGAAGATTTTCAGTTCGACTTCTTTATTCAACTCTTTACACAAATCCCTGACCAATCGCGGGAATCTGTTGAACACTTTGCCGATTTTGATCATTCTCAGTTTCATTACCACAAGCTGCAGCTCGGTGGTCATCAGATCGATTTGCTTGGTCGCGTCGGCGAGGTCTTTAGCATACCCGGTGCCTTCGTATTCGAGAGCAAACTGATTATTAACCTGAGTGAGCCTGTTGCGGCCCAGAACCAGTTCCGAAGCAATATTCAAAAGTGCGTCGAGGCGTTCAACTTCAACTCGAATAGTGTTGTCCGCTTTTTTAGTTTCCGTCTTGGGAGCCGATCTGGGCATTGCTACTTTTTTGGCTTGAACCGTCTCAGCCGGAGTCTCTTCTTTTGAAACGTTCTCCTCTGCGGCTTTATTATCTTTTACGGCTTGTTCAGCCGGTTGTTCCGCCGGCTCGCCCGATTCCTCTTTCTCCTTTTCGGAAGTTTTTGGCGCTTCTTGCGGGGAATCCGAACTTAATCCCGCCAGCAGATTTTGTAAAACATTAATAACATTTTCGACTTCTACGTCTTCGTTTTTATCGTTTTCGATTTTATCGAGCAATTCTTTGATAGTGTCGAAACCGAGGAGAATGCCGTCCATCAATTCGGTCGTAAGTTTGGCTTCTCCTTTTCTTAATTTATTCAGAATGTCTTCGCATTTATGAGTGACTTCCGGTAATTTTTCAAGACCTAAAAAGCCGGAGGTTCCTTTGACGGTATGAAAAGACCTGAAAATCTTGTTCAAGAGGTCAAGATCTTCGGGCGACTTTTCGAGTTCCATCAAGTCGACGTCGAGATTTTCAAGAATTTCTTTTGTCTCCAGCAAAAAGCTGTCGACAATTTCTTTCATCTCCGGGTCTACGAGCATTGGGTTTTGTGTTGTATCAGCCATTGTTCCGAAAAAGTTTGTCTATTTCTTCCTGTGAAGCTTTGCTGCCATTGTCGTTGTTTTGTTTTTTCGTTTGTTCTATAAGTTGATCTGCTACGGACTGATGACTCTGACTTCTGTCGTATTTGGCGTCCGGATTGAATGCTTTCGGATCAACTTTCGGAGCTTCGGTTTCGGGCAGAACAATTCCATCCTGCTTATTAAAATCGATTAGAAGCGAGGACAATTTCTCCTGAACGGAATGGATCAGATGATTAACCGAAGCGAGTTGCTGCGCGGTAATATCCTGAACCTGCAAAGATATTGTAATATTTGTGGCGTCCAATTCAATTTTATTTATCACTTCCTCGAGGGAAATAACTTTCTTCTCTAGTTCGTCGATGCTCAAATTTGATTTCAATTCGTCAAACTCGCCGTTTAATGCGGCAGCCTTTTGCGCAAAAGCGTCGAGCGCCACTCGTTGATTGAGAAAACCGTTTTTCAAATCGCTCAATTCGTTTTTTATCTTTATCATATCATTCGACATCGAATCGACAATGTCGAGAATTTCGCTTGTGGCAATTTCCGTTGCGCTCGTTACGCTGTTTATTTGATGAGCCGCTTTCGGAATTTTACTGGTTGTATCCTGAATCGAATTGTTTACATTTTCGAGAAGCGGGACAATATCGGTCATAAAATCGATTATCTTTTTGAATAGAGGGACAATTTTCTGACCGAAGATGAAGAATTGCTTCAGGTCCCCCAGTTTCTCGAATACCTGTTCCATACTGAGTTTGTTTTCCATTATATACCTCTGATTAAGCGCTGGCTAAAATTTGTTCTATTTTTTCGCGAAGTATTTGAGGAGTAAAAGGTTTGACAATATAATTGTTCACCTTAGCCTGCAATGCTTCGAGAATATCTTCTTTCAATCCCCTTGTAGTGACCATTAGAATCGGGATCGATTGTTTCTTTTCGTCGGAACGGATAGCTTTGACGAGTTCCAATCCCGAAACCTCGGGCATGTTCCAGTCGGTAATTACGAAATTGATTGTATCGTCGGAATTCAATTTCGTCAGAGCCTCTTTGCCGTCGCTGGCTTCGACGAAATTTTCGTACCCGATTGATTTGAGGGAATTTGCCACAATTCTCCTCATAGTTACTGAGTCGTCTACAACTAAGAATTTTAGTGCCATTTTTATTACTCCTAATTCAGATATTTTGAAACTTCGTATAAAACTCTTTTGGGGTCGAACGGTTTAATTAAATACGAATTTGCTCCGTATTCCAGACCGCGATGTATGTCTTCGCTGCTTCCCAAAGAAGACAGTACAATTATCGGAAGTTCTTTATACTCCTCGTTTTCCCGAATCGATTTAATTAACTGGAAACCGTCGATATTCGGCATATTAAGGTCTGTTATGAGCAGATCGATTTTATTGCCGGGCAATTTTTCCAGAGCCTCCATACCGTCGGCGCAGGCAATAATTTCGTAGCCTTTCGTGCTTAACGCCACGCTGACAAACTTTCTGATAGTAGGTGAATCGTCCGCTACCAATATTACTCGTTTCATTTATTTAACTACTCCTTTTTATATCCTACGGTTTTAGGGAAACTGACCAGCTTAAATGCTTTTGAAATTCCCTGTAACGTTTCGGAATATCCGATAAAAAGATATCCTCCGCGATTCAATGAATTATATAAATGAGAAACCACTTTTATTTTCGAAGCCGTATCGAAATAAATTAAGACGTTGGCGCAAAAAATCACATCAAATCCCGTCATCGTACGCATCATTATGTCGTCATAAAGATTCATTACTTTGAAAGAAACAAACTTTTTAATTTCGGGCGTTACCTCGTAAGAGTTGCCGTTGATCTTGAAATACTTTTTAAGATAATACGGCGGTATGTTCCGTATCGAATATTCTTTGTAAACTCCTTCTTTGGCAGTTTCCACAACGCTTGTGTTTATGTCGGTGCCGATAATTTCCAGAGTTACGTCGGGATATTTCGGTTGAATCAGATCGTGAAACACCATAGCGACCGAATAGGCTTCTTCGCCGGAAGAGCTCGCCGCGCTCCAGATTCTAATTTTATTTCTTTGATGCGGCAATAAACCGGGTTGAAACTTTTTATTGTTAATAATTTCCTGGAATATTTTCGACGCCATAGCGTCGAGCTGAGGCTGATTTCTGAAAAAGAAAGTTTCGTTGATTGTAATCGCTTCGTAGAAATATCTTTTTTCTTCGGGATTGGAATTCCGTTTAAGAAGCGAAAAATATTCTTCGAAACTGTTGAGCCCCAGATAATTTATGCGTCGTTGGAGTCTGCTTTCGAGAAGATATTTTTTGTTGTCCTGGAAATAGATTCCCGTACTTTCATATATATATTTCCGTATTTCCTGAAATAACGGAAGGGACATTGTCATTTGCTTAGGAAGCACGCTACCCAGGCTTTTTCTGAACTCCGATAATTTCAAATCCGATGACTGGTTCATAATTCTTTTTTCAATTAATAGTGGATTTTCTGTAATTAACAATTTCAGCGGCGCGCTCGCGCACCATTTCATCCTCGTCGTTCAACATTCTTGTAAGAGTTTCGGTCGAAGCGTCCACTTCGAGCAATTCGAGTATTTCTATCAGTCTCAATTTATTCCAGATATTTTCGTCCGCCACCATTGCGTCGATAAAAAGGAAAGCCGTTTCTACGTCGAGATAGAAAAGGATTTCCATGCTTGTGCGCCTGACCTCTTCGTCGGGATGATTCAGATAATTGCTTACCGCATGAAGTATGTTGCGTATCAACAACAAGGGGATCTTTTCTTTTTGCTCTTCGCTTATAGAAGATACGATCCCCATCAAAAGATTCATTATATGTTTTATGTTTTCGGGTTTCGAGTCGAGCAGATGCGGAATTTCCTCGAGAAAATATTCAATATTATTATATAATTTCTCGCGCACCATATCGTCGAGCTCGTAATCGTCGCCCAGGAATTTCAGACTTGCCAGCAGTATATCTTTATCGTTGAAAATCTTAATTAATGTGAGAGCTATCTTTTTGTGCTCGGAGCTGCCTTCGTTTAAAGTATACAAAAGAAGGCTCTTCATCTTGTCGTCGTACGGAATGTCGAGATTGAATTTTTCTTTAAGCTGATAAATGGAAGTAATTAAAGGCCAGACGAGCGGTCCGTGAATATTGGGAATTTGCTCCAATAAAAAGAAATAAGTATTGATATCTCCAATTGCGCCTAAACTTTCGAGTATCGAATATTTTGTAAGATCGTCTTCCATGTTGAATTTGGCAAGAAGAAAATCGAGGGCTTTTTGAGAGCCGATTTTACCGAGCGCTTCTACAATCGTCGGTTTATACAGTTCATTCCTTTCATAGAACAAAAGTAATATGTCGATCGATTCTTCGAACCGGACGTTTCCAAGCGCTTCGATACATGCAAGAATTACATTGTCGTTATCCGTTGCGCTGAGAACTTCCATTATATGATTGCCTGCAGAAGTATCTCCGATCAAACCGAGCAGGTCGATAATAAATTTCTGATCGTCGTCGTTTTTATCTTTATTGTATTCGATAAGAGGCTGTACCGACAAGCCGCCCAATTTTACCAATATTTCGCCGGCGAGATTCCGCACCGCTATATCTTCGGACGATATAAAAGGCGCAATATATTTCGGCGCTTTTTCGGGTCTTTTATTCAAAAGGAGCATTGTAGCCGCATTACGAACTCCTTTATCCTCATGCGCAATTAATCCGCAGATAAATTCCAGGTCGTCGTCCAGATTTTCTTTATCTACAAAGGAATAGAGTTCCTGAATGATATCGTCGGCGGATCTATTTTCGGGATTAACGGTTTGATTTTGAGTATCTTTTTCCATAGTTCTCTTATATTTTTTCTTCGGTTTATTTACACAAGAAATATGCCTGTTTTATAACCGTCTATTTTAACTCTTTTTAACCGATTTTATTTTCTGCAATGTCGAATATTAGCCAGCTGCTAAAAATTCTTCATTCTATTATCGAACTATTCGGCGAAAGTTTTAGCAAAAAAATGAATATATTTTGTCCGTTATTATTCATTTTCTTTTTCAAATAAAATTAAATAATTAAATATTTTTTTCGATAATAATATTGTGCATTAAATTCGGTTTGTGTTTACGGTACGGAATTGCCGAGCGTAAGTGAAAAATCCGGATTAATTGGCGGAAAAATCAGATAACTTTTTTATATTAGAATCACACTAATGGCGATTAATTCAAAAAATATCGATAACAGCCATCTTGAAACTTTATTTACTTTGCTTAACAGTTTCGACGTGGGATATTTTGTATCGGACAAAAGCGGCAATATAATCCACACAAACAGCTCTCTGTATAATCTGCTGAATATCGGATTCGATTCCGATGTTACTTCTCAAACGGACAAATTATTCGAGCACTTAAAAGAAAACTTCCTCAGCGGTTTAGTCAATATAGAACCCGTCGAAAAACTTAAATCGGAATTCACCCGTAATTTCAGCACGGTGTTGCCTGTAAAAGGGAGCGGTTTTATCAAAGTGGTTACTTATCCCCTTTCGGGATTGTCTCAGGAACTTAGACTCTGGGCATTTTTCGACATATCCGAAAAAGTCAGAGGCGGTTTATCTCTGCCGGGAAATTTACCCGCTATCAAAATTGAACAAAAAGAAGTTCAAAAAGATACGGCGGAAGAAGAGAACGTCGAAAAATTAATTGAAGAAAACAAAGAATTAAAAGAAGAATTAAATGCAAAAGATAAATTTATATCCGTTATTGCACACGATTTAAAAAGCCCGTTTCAGGGTTTGCTAGGGATATTCGATATTATTTCCGAAACCTTCGACGAATTGAATCCAGAAGAGCTGAGACGTTACCTCGGCTATGCGAAATCATCGGTTAAAAATCTCTATAACCTGGTCGACGAACTGCTCAATTGGTCGAGACTCTTACTCGGACAGGTCAAGGTCAATCCAGCCAAAATTAATGTGGCGGAAGTTTTTAACAATATAATCGAGCTAAACAAGCATGCGCTCAACAATAAGAACCTGACCGTTATAAATTATTTGTCCGACAATCTGATAGCGTACGCGGATGAAAATATGGCGCATACGGTCTTCAGGAATTTACTATCGAACGCCATTAAATTTTCCAGACGAGGCGGCGCAATTATTATCAACGGCAAAAGAACAAACGGCAGTATAGAAATTTCCGTAAGCGACCAGGGCATCGGAATGGATAAAGAAACTCAAGAGAAACTCTTCAAATTGGGCGAACAGGTAAATATGCTCGGCACCGAAAACGAACCCGGCTCGGGATTGGGTTTACTGTTATGTAAAGAGATGGTGGAACTTAACAACGGCAAAATCTGGTTTGAAAGCGAAGTCGATAAAGGAACCACATTCTATGTATCACTTCCCAAGGCGGAATAAACGGGACTTAATAGATGAATAATAATCTGTCAAAAATATTGGAATTATTCAGCAGTATGAAATCGACCGGAAATCTCGATTCCCTTTTACTCAATGCATTCGAAAATTCATTCGACGCAATCGTAATCTTAAAAGACAACACGATTGTTTATCACAATAGAATTTTTGCGCATACATTCGGCTACGCCGATAAAGACCGGCTTACCAACAAACCTTTTTCCGAATTTCTTCAGGATAAATGCGTCGACCGTTTCAAAGAAAAAATCGACGAATGCCGCAATTCTTCCAGCGAATTAAAAAACTATCACGTTAGAGGCGTTAAAAAAGATTTTACCGAATTCGACATAGAAATAAATTACAAAGCCATTCCTTTTGAAGAGCAAGTTTTCGATTTAATATTCATTAGAGATATAACCGAAAAGAAAAAAATTTCAGAACAAATTAATAAGCTTACGCGTATTGTAGACCAGAGTTCTTCGATAATAATCATAACCGACCTCGAAGGGAGAATAGAATATACAAATCCAAAATTTACCGAGATAACGGGTTACTTTTTCGAAGAAGTCTACGGCAAAAAAACGAGTTTGCTAAAATCGGGCTATACCGCCGATCACGTCTACAAAGACCTGTGGGAAAATATTTTGGCGGGAAGAGAATGGCGCGGCGAATTCAAAAACAAAAAGAAAAACGGCGAGTTCTATTGGGAATCAGTTACAATCTCCCCCATCCGTAACGAAGACGGCGAAATAACTAATTTCCTCGCTATCAAAGAAGACATAACAGAAAAGAAAGAGATGGAATTCGAACTCAAGAGAGCGCTCGACAGTTCCGAAGAAGCCAATCGCCTCAAATCCACTCTTCTTTCGAATATGAGTCACGAATTAAGAACTCCGCTGACCGGAATCATCGGATTTGCCAGTCTGCTTAGAGACGACCTTAATAATATCGACCAGGTTGAAATGGTCGATAAGATTTTGAAATCGGGCAAGCGGTTGTTAATAACGCTGAATTCGATTCTCAATTTATCGGAAATCGAATCCGGAACTATACCGATTAACATAACGGAATTCAATCTTGGCTCGTACACAAAATATTTCCTTACCAACTACAATAAAACCGCCGCGGAGAAATCGCTTTCGTTCGACATAAAAGTAATTAACCATAATATTAATGCCGTTGCCGACGAAAATTTATTCAAGCAAATTTTAATGCATATAGTCGACAATGCGCTCAAATTCACTCAAAAAGGCGGAGTAACGGTAGAAGTCGACGCCAGAAACGACTTTAATAATCAAACGCTGGCTGTCATCCGGGTAATCGATACCGGTATTGGAATTGCAAAAAACGACCAGGAAAAAATCTTCAGGGAGTTCCGCCAGATTAGCGAAGGCATACGAAGGAATTTCGAAGGGAGCGGACTCGGACTCGCTGTTGCAAAAAAGATGGCAAATTTGATGAACGGCGATATCAGCGTCGAAAGCGAACTCGGTAAAGGCTCGACTTTTACAATCACCCTGCCCGGATCATTCAACGGAATTGAAGACAAACCGACCGAGAAAGATAAGCGTATCCCGAATAAAGAAGAAATAATTCATTCCGGCGAAAACAAACCCAGAATTCTCAGTATCGAAGACAATATACTCAATGCGGAACTTGTCACTCTCTACCTTAAAGATATTTGCGAAGTCGATACAGCGTTCGATTATTACGAAGCGGTTGAGAAATTAAAACACGGCGCTTATACTGCAGTGCTTGTCGATATCAACCTCGGCAGCGGTCCTTCGGGGATCGATTTCGCTCGGGAAGTTAGAAAAAATCCCGATTATAACGATCTGCCTTTAATTGCAATTACCGGTTATGCCCTCCTGCGCGACGAGAAAAAACTTCTGAAAGAAGGTTTTGATTACTACATAGCAAAACCGTACGAGCAAGAAGACCTCCTTGAAATTATCTATACGGTGATTAAAAAGTAGATTTAAAAAGGAGGGGACCACAAAAATGTGGTCCTTAAAAAGATTGGTTTGTATGGTTCCTTAGGGCAATTTATTATCGTAAAATTTAATAAAAAGTTTAGCGCTGTGTTTTAAGTTTTTCTACAAGCCGTCGAAAATCTTCCGGAGGCTCCGAGTCAAAAAACACTTTCTCTTTAGTATGTGGATGAATAAATCCGAGCGTCTTAGCGTGCAGAGCCTGGCGTTCCATAATTTTCAATAAATTTTCGACTCTGCTTTTCATTTTCGGAAGCTCCGCACCGTAAACAATTTTCCTGCCGCCGTACGTAGGATCGCCGAAAACCGGGTGATGAATGTGAGACATATGGACTCTAATCTGATGTGTCCTACCCGTTTTCAATCTCAATTTGACCAGCGAAGCGAATTCGTATTCTTCAATTACTTCATAAAACGTATGAGCGTGCTTTCCATGGTTTTCGCTTACGGCAAATATTTTTCTATCCTTTGTAGAGCGGGCAATGTTTCCGACAACTTCGCCTTTTTTTTCTTTAAATATTCCCCAGCAAACAGCCCAGTATTCCCTTTCGATTGTATGAGCGGAAAATTGTTTTGCCAGCTGCGCGTGAGTCCATTCGTCTTTGGCAATTAAAAGCAGTCCGCTTGTGTTCTTATCCAGCCTGTGAACGATTCCCGGTCTTACGTTGTCGTTGAGTTGACTTAATTTATTGGTATAGCCCAAAAGAGCGTTTACAAGAGTTCCGCTGTAATTACCGAACGCCGGATGCGTAACCATCCCCGGCGGCTTATTAACGATTAATAAATACTCGTCTTCATAGACAATGTCGAGCGGAATTTCTTCGGGTATTGTTTCTTCCGGACGAGGAGGGATCGGAATCGTAACGTCGATTATATCTCCGGGATTTACCAGATAGTTCGATTTTACGCCCGCGCCGTTTACGAGCACAAGACCGGCTTTGATTAACTTCTGGACTTTTGATCGTGTGGAATGCTCGATTGAATTCGAAAGGAAAACGTCGATTCTTTCCTTTTTTTTGCCCGGAGGTATTTCAATTCTAATTTTCTTTTCCGTTACTATCCTGGACATCAGCCACAGAGACTTTTATTGTCGATAATTCATCAACTACCTTAGCGTTTTCATCCGGAACAGCGGTCTCGTTTTCGGGAGCGTCTTCCTTTACATTGCTGTGAAAGACAACCAACAAAATTACTCCGACGGTAACCGAGGCGTCGGCAATATTAAAAATCGGCCAGCGGTCGTACGTTCTTCCCAGGATTGTGAAATCAAAAAAATCGACGTTAAAAAAGTCGACAACTCTGCCGTAAAAAATCGGCGCATATCCGTAAATAACGCCGTAGAAAGTGCGGTCAATTAAATTTCCGATTGCCCCGCCGAGTATCAAGGCAAGCGCAACCCTTACGACAAGTTTTTGATGTTTCGATTTATACAAGTAATAAAAAATACCGATACTGGCAATTAACGAAAAAATTGAGAGCGCCAATTTTGCGCTGTCGTTGACGTCGATGCCGAACGCCAAACCGGGATTTTCAACAAATGTAATCTTAAAAAAGTCGCCTATTACGTTAATGCTTTCGCCGTACGACATACCTTCAAGATGAATATTCAAAAAAGGTATCGATATTCCCTTAACGATCAACTTTGTTATCTGGTCGACTATTATTACCGATAGTGTTACATAAAGCGCTTTCACTTAACATCCCGTCGATTATTTGGACTGCATTTTTTGTTTTACCTGCAAACAATGCTGCGTATGCGGAACGGCTTTAAGTCTTTCTTTCGGAATCAACGGACACGTAGGACAGAGATTTTGCGGCTCGTCGATGCACTCGATGCAGATCCCGTAAGTTCCGTTTTCGATTCTTTGCAAAGCTTCGTCGAGGTATCCCAAGAATTTATTTTCACGCTGCGCCCACAGGTAGAGCTTCTCTCTCTCCATGGCGTCGGTTCCCTGTTCAGCCATATGGAGAGAATAGGGCGAATTTTCGTTAACATACTGTCCCGTCGTAGGGTCCATCATTTGCTCTTTGAGCGCCTGAAGCTGCTCGATGATTTCATTTCTTTTTTCTATTATAATTTGTTTGAATTCTTCGAGTTCCGCTTTGGAATATCCCTGAATTTTCTTCATTTTTTTGGTTGGTGACATAACTTCTACTTTATTTTCAGACGCCACTTTTTTCTTCTCCGTTTTTTTCGGGGCTTTTTTCGATTTTGTTTCGGCAACTTTGGAAGACGCTTTCTTAGAAACGGTTGTTTTTTTGACTGTAGTTTTTTTAGCGGTTTTCGTTACAGCCTTTTTGCCGGCAGTTTTCTTTTTAGATGCAGCCGAAGCAGATTTTTTCGATTTAGCGCTCTTTGCAGTAGATTTTTTTGAAGCAGCAGCGCTCTTCTTTTGTGTCTGTTTCTTTGCCATGTTTCCTCCGTTACTAGGTTAATGCTTTTTCAATACCGATCTTGCACTTATAATCCCCCAGTTCCCATTCCTGGATATTACCGCCTTCGGAATTAAACATTATCGTATTTGCAAGAACTTCATTTGATATATAATCGCTGAAATCGCTCAAATATTTAATTAATTTACCGTCGCCGTCTACATGGAGATTAATTCTGTCGGTTACTTCGAAATCGAGGTCTTTCCTCATATTCTGAACTCTGTTGACGAATTCTCTTACATATCCTTCGGCAATAAGTTCCTCTGTCAGTTCTGTGTCGATTGCAACCGTTACTCCTTCTTCCGCTTCAACGAGCCAGCCTTCAATTTCGCTGCTGACAATTTCCACGTCTTCTCTGCCAACCGAAACTGTTTCGCCATCGACTTCAATCTCAACCGGCTCTCCTTTCTCAATACGCGCAATCTCTTCTTTATTAAGCTCTTTTATCTTTTCAGCCAGTTTCTTTACGAGTTTTCCGAATTTAGGACCGATAGCCTTGAAATTCGGTTTGGCGCTTTTGTTTACGATACCGGCGTCGTCTTCCAGGATTACCATTTCTTTAATATTAACTTCTTCCAAAACAACATCTTTCATTTTTGCGAGCGCTTCGCGTAAATCCTTATCCACATAGACCATCATCTTTTGCAACGGCTGACGCACTTTCAGATTATTTTTGGCTCTTATCGAACGCGCCAGATAAACCACTCTTTGAGCCACGTCCATTTTTGTTTCCAGTTCTTTATCCCTGTAGTCGGGTTTCGGATAGTATGCCAGGTGCACCGACTCGTAATCTTCTTTCTTGGTAACCGAATTCAAATTAAGATAAATTTCTTCTGCAATGAACGGAGCGAAAGGAGCGGTTAGTTTCGAAATTGTAAGCAGACATTCGTAAAGAGTTTGATATGCGGATAATTTATTCTTATTGATTTCCGATTTCCAGAACCGGCGCCTGTTTCTGCGCACGTACCAATTGGACAATTGATCGATAGTAAAATTAGATACCGCCCGCGCTGCTTTAGTGACGTCGTAGTCTTCCATATATCTTTCGTATTCTTCCACGAGCGCGTTCAATTTGGAAATAATCCATCTGTCGATTTCCGGTCTTTCTGCGTACGGTATCGTATCTTCTTTATACGTAAAATTATCGATGTTTGCATAAAGCGCAAAGAACGAATAGGTATTAACCAGAGTTCCGAAGAATTTCCTTTGCACTTCAACGATTCCGTCTTCGTCGAACAATGTCGGTTTCCACGGCGGACTTGTGGTAACCAAATACCAGCGGGTCGAATCAGCTCCGTATTTTTCGAATAATGCGAACGGATCGACTGTGTTTCCTCTCGACTTCGACATTTTAAGTCCGTTTTTGTCGAGCACCAGTTCGTTTACTATAACATTCTTAAAAGTAATGCTGTCAAAAAGCATAGTGCCGATTGCATGCAAAGTATAGAACCAGCCGCGCGTCTGATCGATCCCTTCGCAGATAAAATCCGCCGGGTAATTCTTTTCGAACAATTCTTTATTTTCAAACGGATAATGGAATTGCGCAAACGGCATGGCGCCGCTGTCGAACCAGACGTCGATCAGTTCCGGCGTTCTGGTATAAATTTTACCGTCTTTTTCGAATTTAATTTCGTCCACAAACGGTTTGTGCAAATCGATTTCATCTTCGGGTAAATCTTTTACGGCAATCCTCTTTCCGTCCCTTAGAACAAAGCCTTCTTTCAATTCCGCGATCGATCCGACGGCAAACATATCCCCGTCTTCGTTTACCCATATGGGAAGCGGAGTTCCCCAATATCTGTCTCTCGAGAGCGACCAATCCTTGTTTTCTTCGAGCCAGTTTCCGAATCTGCCGGCTCCGACTTCCGGCGGATGCCAATTGATGGTTTTATTGAGTTCGATCATTCTTTGAGCCACTTGTGTGGTCCTGATATACCAGCTGTCCCGCGCATAATAGATTAAAGGATTGTCGCATCGCCAGCAATGCGGGTAGGAGTGAAGATAATCGGTAGTCGCTCTGTAAATCAATCCCCTTTCCTTGAGGTTTCTTATGATATCGGGATCGACTCCTTTTTCTTCGTGAGTTTCGAATTTGATTGACTTGATTAATCTGCCCGCAAAATCCGTAACCTCATCGGTAAAGCGTCCGTTTTTTGTTACCGGTTGAATGAAAGGCAGATCGTATTTCATAGAAACTTCGTAGTCGTCTGCGCCGAATGCCGGGGCAATGTGCACTACTCCGGAACCGTCTTCGGTGCTTACAAAATCGCCGGATACGATATACCATGCCCGTTTATTAACTTTTATGTAATCGAATAACGGCACATATTCCCTGCCGAGCAGGTCTTTCCCTTTCAGTTCTTCCAGTATTTCGTAATCTTCAGTAATAACGGACAGACGGGCTTTTGCCAGATAGAGCGTCCCGTGATTTTCGGTTTTAATCTTCACATAATCGATATCCTCTCCGACTGCGAGAGCCACGTTAGAAATTAACGTCCACGGCGTTGTCGTCCATACCAGAACCGATGCGTCCTCGTCTTTCAATTTAAATTTGACATAAACGTTCGGGTCGCGAACTTCTTTGTATCCCAAAGCAAGCTCGTGCGAAGACAATGGGGTCTCGCAGTGAGGGCATTGCGGAACTATCTTAAAACCTTTATAAATCAATCCCTTTTTGAAATATTCGGATAACGCCCACCAAACCGATTCGATATATTCGTTCGTGCATGTAATGTACGGATCGTCGAGATTTATCCAGTAGCCCATTCTTTCGGTTAATGTGCGCCACCCTTCTTTCATTTCGATGTGATGGTAAACGAGCTCTTTAGCTTTTTTATTGAATTTACCTACGCCGTATTTTTCGATATCCGATTTTTGAGTAAACCCGAGGTCTTTTTCGAGAGCAATTTCGATAGGAAGTCCGTGAGTATCCCATCCGGCTTTACGCTGAATGCGAAAACCTTTCATCGTTTTATAACGACACACGAGGTCTTTCAGAGTTCGAGCCATTACGTGATGTATGCCGGGTTTCCCGTTTACCGTAGGAGGTCCTTCGTAAAACGTAAAATGAGAATTTGCGTCTCTTGTTTCGATACTCTTTTCGAATATTTTGTTCTTCTGCCAGAACTTCAGAATTTCTTCTTCGATTTTTGGGTAACTTATTTTTTCGTCAAATTGTTTGAACATCTCAATATCTCTATAATTTATGAGTAACTATTCTTCCGATTCGTATTTTTTTATTAATTCTTTTTCTGCGGCAATTAATTCTTTCAGCTGCATTTCGAGCTGACTTTTCCGGTTTATTATTTCGTCGGCTGTTTTTTGCGCTTCGTAAATTATTTTATCGGCGCCGATTTTAGCTTCGTCAATAATAATGTTCGCTTCCCTTTTAGCCGACTCAAGCAGATTTTTAATTTCGTCGCGGCTTTTCGGGGCGTTTACTTTGTCGCGCTGCAATATTAAAAGTTCGCACGTTACCATTCCGAACAACGCCATCGAACCCAGCATTACGTTTCTCAATAAATAGAGGATCATATTCTCAACGAGCAGATCGTTCAATCCGAAATATTCCCTGAACATAGTTATCATTACAACGCTTACAAACGAAACGGAAATTATCACCGCAAAAATTACTTTGCCTCCGTGATTATAACCGAGCGTTTTATTAATAAGCCATCCGCAAACAAATGCAAAAAGCGAGAGAAGGAACCAGACGGAAAAATCCTGATAACCCGATTTGAATATCTCGGTGCTTAAAAAATCGGACGCAAAAATAATCACAGCCAGCAAGCCCGGCGTGGCGTAATAGATATTTTTCCTCTCGGTCATAAAGCCTGAATCACTTCTTTCATTATCAATGTCATTTTCGGTTCCGCTTCGTTTGCGGCTTCGAGTATTTCGTTTAAGGATACCGGTTTAAGCGCGTCGGGAAAACACTCGTCGGTAATTATACTGATGCCGAGAACTTTCATCCCCATATGATTAGCCACAATATTTTCCGGAACGGTCGACATGCCGACTACATCGGCGCCGATAGTTCTCAAAAATCTGTATTCGGCTCTGGTTTCCAGATTCGGTCCCGGCACCGCCACATAAACGCCTTTTTGAATGCGTATTTTATTTCTTAAAGCCGCTTCTTCTGCCAATGTTATCAATTCCCGGCTGTAAGGCTCGCTCATGTCGGGGAATCTCGGTCCCAGGTCGTCCTCATTTGGACCGATCAAAGGATTGTCGCCAAGCAAATTGATATGGTCGACAATCAGCATTATATCCCCTCTTCTGTAGAGCGGATTCATGCCTCCGCAGGCGTTGGATACCATCAAATATTTAACGCCGAGAAATTTCATTACACGGACGGGATAAGTGATTTGCTTCATGGAATATCCCTCGTAATAATGAAATCTTCCCTGCATTGCAACAACGTTTTTATCGCCGATCTTACCAAATATTAATTTACCCTGGTGCGACTCGACAGTCGAAAGCGGGAAGTGCGGAAGTTCGCCGTAGTCAATCGTGTGTTCCACCTCGATCTCTTTAACCAAACCGCCCAGTCCCGTTCCCAAAATAATTCCGATTTCATAATTTTTGTCGGTGTACTTTCTGATGACGCTCAAAGTTTCGTTAATGTTTTCGATCAGTTTGCTCATAACAATTTCTCCAAAATATCGTCCACATTAATATCCGATTGTTCTTCTTTGGATGATTCGGCGATTGCCGTTTTTTTAACTTTAACGTCCGGCATTGTTTTATTTTTATCGGTAATTATTTCTATCAGATTGGACTGCGTATCCACCATAGCTTTTAATTTTGCAATCAATAATTTCTTTTCCTCTCTCAGTTTAATGACGGCTTCTCGTAAAGCATCGGCGCTTTCTTTGGCTTTTTCGACAATTTGAGCCGCCTTAATTTCGGCTTCTTTTATCATCAAAGCGGTTTGCTTCTTGGTAGAATCGACGGCTTTCGAAGTTGTTTCCGTAGCGCTAAGGAGAGCCGATTGCAAATTCTTCTCGATCTTTTTGTACTCTGCCAATTGTTCTTCTTTCGACTCAATTTCTTTAAGCAATCTTTCGTTTTCATTCGATATTCTCTCGAATTCGTCAGCCAGCCGTTCCAAGAACGCCTTGACTTCGTCCCGGTCGTATCCTCTTACGGATTTATTGAATTCCTGGTTCTTTATGCCGTACGGAGTAAACTTCATTTCAGTTACCCCTTTCTCCGAAAATTGCCGTTCCGATACGTATCATCGTAGCGCCTTCTTCGATTGCTATCTCAAAATCACCCGTCATACCCATCGATAATTCAGTCATTTCAAATCCGTCTTGCTTCAATTTATCTTTTAAATTTCTCAAATTTATAAACGCATTTCTGACAATATTTTCGTCGTCCACAAAAGGAGCGATAGTCATCAATCCCATAAGTTTTAAGTTTGCGGAGTTTTTGCAAAATTCCGCCACTCTATAAATTTCTTCGATATCGGTCAATCCGAATTTCGAAACTTCCTCGGAAGTTTTGATTTCCAGCAGAACTTTCTGGATTTTCGATATTTTCTCAGCTCTTTTTTCGATTTCTTCAGCAAGTTTCAAAGAATCGACCGAGTGTATATATTCGGCTTTGTCGATAACATACTTAACTTTATTTGTCTGAAGATGACCGATAAAATGCCATTCGATATCCTGATAGTCCGAAAGCGTTTCCGCTTTTTGTTTCAATTCCTGGGCTTTATTTTCGCCGAATACTTTAAGTCCGGCTCTGTAAGCCTCAAGTATCCTTTCGGTCGAAACTGTTTTCGATACGCCGATTAATTTAATTTCCGTTGAACTTCGTCCGCAACGACTGCACGCCTTATCGATTTTATCGAGTATATTTTTAATATTATCGGCTATCATAATTCCAAATCAAGATTGAAAAACTATCCCTTTTAGGATAAAAAGTCAATTAAAATGGACAGAATTAAAAAGAACAGAGCAAATATAAAAAAACCCGGCGATTCCGTAATAAAATAAAAAAAGGGGGCTGCGCCCCCTCTACTTAAAATCAACTGCAGCCGGTGGTAGCGCCGCATGTGGTGCATTTCAAGCATGTGCCGTTACGAACCATTGTCATGCTCTGGCACTCCGGACAGATATCCCCCGTGTATCCCTGTTCTCTCGCTTTGGCAACGGGGTCGTTGCGGGAAATCATTTTAATTTTGGATTCGTTCGAAGACGACGTCCACTTTCCGTTGTCTTTATCGGAATCTTTGTCGAGTTCCACCATTCTCTCGCTTACGACCTCTTCGTCTACAAAATCGGTTTCAACTACAGTACGGCACGATGCTGCCGATTGTTTCCGTTTACCCGAAACTTCTTCCTCGTCAACGTGAGCCAGGTCGTTTCTGCCGAGATAAGTTACCGCAAGCTCTCTGAAGATATAGTCGATAACGGAAGTAGCCATTTTAATTCTTCGATGACCGGTAACAATGCCGCTCGGTTCGAAACGAGTGAATACAAACGCGTCAACGAATTCTTCGAGGGGCACGCCGTGCTGCAGTCCGAGCGAAATCGAAATGGCGAAACAATTCAAAAGGCTCCTGAAAGCGGCTCCCTCTTTGTGCATATCGATAAAGATTTCGCCTAATTGTCCGTTTTCGTATTCTCCGGTGCGGAGATAAACCGATTGACCGTTAATTTTCACTTTCTGAGTATAACCGGTTCTTCTGTCGGGGAGTCTCCTTCTTTTGGCAATGTATCTGTGAATGATTTTTTCCGCAATCTTAACAATATCGTTTTCCTCTTTCTTTTCGAGGATTTCCTCGATTTCTTCTTCTGTCATTGTATTGAGAGGCTGAGAAAGTTTGGAGCCGTCCCGGTAGAGAGCGTTTGCTTTGCAACCGAGCTTCCACGACATCATGTAAGCGTTTTTGATGTCTTCAATTTCAGCCGAATTCGGCAGATTAATCGTTTTGGAAATTGCGCCTGAAATGAAGGGCTGAGCCGCAGCCATCATTCTTATATGAGCTTCAGGCTTGATAAACCGCGTTCCCCTTTTGCCGCATTTATTTGCGCAGTCGAAAACAGGATAGTGCTCGTATTTCAGGAACGGGGCGCCTTCGATTGTCATCGTACCGCAAACGTAATCGTTGGCTGCCGAAATTTCTTCCCGCGTAAATCCGAGTTCAGTCAATAAATCGAATTCGATGTCGTTAATTTGTTCCTCTGTAAAACCGAGTTGTTCTTTTAAGAACTTTTCACCGAGTGTATATTTATTGAATGCGAAACTAAGTTCAAAGACCGTCGGAAGAATATTTTCGATTTTATTCAGTATTTCGTCGGTAAAGCCTTTGGCTTTCAAGGATTCATGATTGATATAAGGACAACCTTCAAGAGTGCCCGACCCTTTGGCATATTTTACAATTTCTTTTATCTGGTCTTCGTTATACCCGAGTTTTCTGAGAGCCGGGGGAATCGATTGATTTATAATTTTGAAATAACCGCCGCCGGCGAGTTTTTTGAATTTAACCAGGGCAAAATCGGGCTCGATACCGGTAGTATCGCAATCCATTACCAGACCGATTGTGCCGGTGGGAGCAATAACCGTAACCTGAGCGTTTCTGAAGCCGTATTTTTCTCCCAAATTCAAAGCCATATCAGCATCCTGGCGGGCTGCTTTCAGTAAATCGGAAGGACAATATTCAGGGTCGATTCCCATCGGAATAATCGAAAGTCCTTCGTATTCTTTTGCCGGAACGTTATAAGCTGCGCGATGATGATTTCTAATTACTCTCAGCATATGTTCTTTGTTTTCGGAATAACGCGGGAAAGTTCCCAGTTCTTTCGCCATTTCCGCCGACGTTGCATATGCGTGCATATGCATGATGGCGGTCAGCGCGCCTGTAATAGCCGTAGCTTCTTTGCTGTCGTACGGAATTCCCTGCCGCATCAATAAAGAACCGAGATTAGCGTATCCGAGTCCGAGCGTTCTGAATTCATAGCTGTTCTGAGCTACTTCTTTGCTCGGATATTGAGCCATTAACACGCTTATTTCAAGAACAATTGTCCATAGCCTTACCGCATGCCGATAAGCTTCTATATTAAATTTGTGTTCTTTTTCGTTGTAGAAACGGACAAGATTCAAAGAAGCCAGATTACAAGCCGTATCGTCAAGGAACATATATTCGCTGCACGGATTGGAAGCTCTAATCCTTCCGCTTTGAGGACACGTATGCCATTCGTTAATAGTAGTGTCGAATTGCAAACCGGGATCGGCGCACGACCATGCGGCATATGCAATCTGATCCCACAGGTCTCTTGCCTTCAAAGTTTTGCAGGCAACGGGTTTTCTGCCTTCTTTGGCGGCGTTCTTTTTTTCCGTACGCCAATAAAGATTCCAATCGTCGTCGTTCAAAACCGCCTTCATAAATTCGTTCGAAACGCGGACTGAATTATTCGAATTTTGTCCGGAAACGGTAGCGTACGCTTCCGAATTCCAGTCGGTGTCGTAAACGGGAAATTCGATGGAACGGAAGCCCATTTTAGCCAGTTTGATAACGCGGTCGATGTAATTTTCGGGAACTTTTGCCCTTCGCGCTTCGATGACAGCTTTTCTTAATTTTTGATTCGTTCTCTTATTGAAACGGTCGTTTTCGGGATGTTCCTCGTAGCAGGCTTTCATTATATTATTCAAATGGAAATTGCATAACTTCGAACCTGAGACCAAAGCGGCTACTTTTTGTTCTTCTACGACTTTCCAGTTAATATATTCTTCAATGTCGGGATGGTCGATATCGAGAGTTACCATCTTGGCAGCTCGGCGCGTAGTTCCGCCGGATTTAATGGCTCCCGCCGAGCGGTCGCCAATTTTAAGGAAAGACATCAAACCCGACGACTTGCCGCCTCCGCTCAAAGGCTCGTTTGCACCTCTGATATCGGAAAAATTTGTGCCGGTGCCCGAGCCGTATTTGAAGAGGCGGGCTTCGCGCACCCATAAATCCATTATTCCGCCTTCGTTGACGAGATCGTCTTTAATCGACTGAATAAAGCATGCGTGCGGCTGTGGATGCGTATATGCGTCTTCGGATTGTTTTAACTCGCCCGTCTGAAAATCGAGATAATAATGTCCTTGAGCGGGTCCGTTGATGCCGTAAGCCCAGTTCAATCCCGTATTAAACCATTGAGGCGAATTCGGGGCGGCATATTGTTTTGCCAGCATAAAAGCGAGTTCGTCGTAAAATGCTTTAGCATCCTGCTCGGTATCGAAATATTTGGCTTTCCAGCCCCAGTATGTCCAGGTTCCGGCAAGACGATGAAATACCTGGCGAGCGTCGGTTTCAGACGTATATCTGTCTTTTTCGGGCAACTCGCTCAATTTCGGATCGGGAGCCGACGGCTGAAGCCATTTGGGAACTCCTTCTTCCTTAACTTTTTTGAGTAATTTGGGAATTCCCGCTTTTCTGAAATATTTTTGGGCTATTATATCGGTAGCTACCTGCGACCATTCTTTGGGCACGGTCACTTCTTCCATACGGAAGACAATGGAACCGTCCGGATTTTTAATTTCGGAGGTTCTCTTAACAAATTCTATCGATTCAAAAGGGTCCTTGCCCTCGACTGTAAATATACGATTAACCTTCATTTAGTTCTCCAATCAATTGGTGAACGAAACTTGTTTATTAAATCTTTAAGAACTTTTCGTCTCTCACGTGGGAATGGCAACTTAACTAAAAAAATTTTTTTTAGCAATTGCCTGAATCAAAAAAATAAAAATTACTCAATTGATTTATATTCCCCCTTTGTTTTTCGGCTGTTTTCTAAACTAAGTCAAAAAAATTTTTTCTTGAGACAAACGATAATCAAAATTCTATCGATTATCTTTTTTATATTGCCAGCCAATATTTTTATATCTAATGAATACCGGAGTAACAAAATGTCTAAGCTGGATGTTATTTTAAATAATCAAAAGTTCAATAAAAAATTACAATTGGCTACAGCCTCTCTTTTTTTGGAAATCGCCAAATCGGATAATGAATTTACTAACGAGGAAAGACAAACACTAATTAATTCGATAAAAAGTTTATTCGATTTAAATGACGAAGAAACTCACGAGCTTCTCGATATTGCCGAAGACGCTATTCTACACAGCGTGAGCATATACGAATTCACGGAGATAATAAACAAATATTTCGACAACGAAGAAAAATACGAGCTCGTAAAACAAATTTGGCATTTGATTTTTGCAGACAAAGTGCTGAACCGTTACGAAGACCACCTCGTAAGACTAGTAACCAACAATCTGAAGCTAAGCCACAGGGACATGATAGCCGCCAAAATGGAGGTCAAAGAAGCTTTGGGACTTAATTAGCTCCGCCGAGTAATTTTTCTATCAAACCGGTTATCTCCTTGCTGTCCGGTTTTACCGGGCTTCGGTATCTGGCTGCTACTTTCCCGTTCTTATCGACTATAAATTTTTCGAAGTTCCATTTCACGTCGCCCTTTTCAATACCTTCGCTGTTAATCAGATAATCGTAAAGCGGCGCTTTATTTTCTCCAAGCACATGAATTTTATCGAACAAGCCGAATGTAACGTGGTAATTTGCAGAGCAAAATTCTTTTATTTCCTCGTTGGTACCGGGTTCCTGTCCATTGAAATCGTTGCACGGGAATGCCAGTATCTCAAAACCTCTTTCTTTATATTTTTCATAAATTTTTTGAAGGGATTCGTATTGGGGCGTAAATCCGCATTTGCTTGCAACGTTTACAATCATCAGAACCTTCCCTTCGTAATCCTTCAGAGATACTTCTTTACCGTCGATATCTTTTACTTTAAAATCATAAATATTACCCTGTGCAAAAGCCAGAGTAAACGTAAAGAACAGAATAACCGCTTTACCGAACATAAATCCTCCTTTTTGGTTATGAACATTTTCCGCAATAATTCAGTTCATTTAAAAAAAGCTCTATTCCCTCGATAATAAAGGGGTATATAGTTATTTTTGAAGATACAAATAAAAAAAATAATGTATGTATAAACGGCTGCCTGCAAACAAAAATCTTTTTTTAGCGTTCTTGTTATCAATATTGTTCGTATCAACAGTAATAGCGCAGGACTACCGTTTCGAACATATCACTTCCGAAGAGGGACTTTCGCAGAATACCGTACTTTGTATTTTCCAGGATTCGCAGGGATTTTTATGGTTCGGAACATTCGACGGACTCAACAGATACGACGGTTTCGGCTTTAAGGTTTATAAGACAGACCAGAACGATTCGACAAGCATCGCGGGACAGGGCTTTTATGCAATTGTTGAGGATAAGAACAAAGACCTCTGGATTGCATCGCTGGGAGAAGGGCTAAACAGATACCATCGTTCTCTTGATAAATTTACACGATACCGCAAAGAAGACAGAAACAGCAATTCGTTGATTTCAAATCGCGTACGGGCTTTGTTATACGACTCCAAAGAGAGACTGTGGATCGGAACTGAAGAGGGATTGTGCAGATACGATTTCGGAACCGACCGATTTATCGACTATACGGAAATCATTCCGTTTCACAAATACGAACGCTCGGAGTATATTACCTCAATGGCGGAAGACAGCTCCGGATTTATTTGGCTGGGCACATGGAACGGACTGATAAAATTTAATCCCCAAAACAACAGCTCGGAATTTTATTTTAACATTCAGAACGACGGAAAGAGTCTCGAAGGTAATTTTGTCAATGCGCTCTTCGTAGATAAAGCGGGTCGGGTCTGGATAGGAACCAGCGAAGGTTTAAATCAGTACTCCCCTGCCGGGAATAATTTTGTCCGTCATTTTAATCCGTTTACAGCGCAAAGCCCGGATAAAACAATCAGGTCGATAACGGAAGATAACGACAATAATTTATGGATTGCCACTAACATTAACGGATTATATAAATTCGACAAAACTTCGAAAAAATTTACTCATTATAAATATCAGCCCAATAATCCGTACGGTCTGAACAGCAACAATATATATTCTCTCTGTAAGGATAACGAAGGAATAATCTGGGTCGGGACAAACGGCGGAGGCGTCAATAAACTCGACTTCAAAAAATCCCGGTTCAGTTTCTTAACCGTGCCTGAAAATGAACTATCAGGCGACAATCCAGTAATGGTTTATTCAGTGCTCGAAGACAACAAAGGGTATTTATGGATAGGCACATACGGCAATGGAGTTTACCGGTTAAATCCTTCGCGCAAGAACTATGTTAAATTTGCACATAACACTGACGACGCCAATTCTTTGATGGATAACAGAGTTCGAACAATTTATCAGGATCGGGAAGGCGACATCTGGATTTCGACCGATCTGGGAGTATCGAGATATAATCCGCCGGGAAACAATTTTATCAATTACACAACGCCGCAACTAAGCAGCTATCTTGTCTTTTCAATTACACAAATTAATACAGGCGAACTTCTTTTTGCCACATATAGCGGCGGTTTGAACATTTACGACAAACGTAAAAACAGGTTTACACACTTCAGACATAATCCGAAAGATACAAACAGTATTGCAAGCGATAATTTATGGACGGCTTTTCAGGACAGCCGCGGAAGAATCTGGATCGGAACGGACGAAAGCGGGCTTGACTTGTTCGACTATAAAAATAAAACTTTCAGACATTTTAAACATAATCCCGATGATTCAAACAGCATCAGCGATAATAAAGTCCTGAGTTTATATGAAGACAGCAGGGGCAGACTTTGGGCGGCAACTGTGCAGGGAATTAACAGAATCATTACCGACGAAAACGGCAATATTTCATTCGAAAGTTTTACTAAAAACGACGGATTGCCCGATAATAATATTCAAGCCGTTCTGGAGGACAAAGAAGGTAATTTATGGATCAGCACAAACAAAGGCATATCAAAATTTAATCCTTCCAAAAAATCATTCATCAATTTCGACAAGAGCAACGGGCTGCCCAGTAATGAACATTATGTTCGATCCGCCGAAGTACTTAAAGAGACAGGCGAATTTGTTTTTGGCGGAAACAGAGGAATGGTTCTATTTAAACCCGACGAAATAATAATCGATACGATTCCCCCTAAAATCGTACTGACGGATTTCGAGCTGTTCAACTCGCCCGTAAAGATTGGCGACGAAATCGACGGCGACATAATTTTACCGAAACATATTTCATTTTTGAAAGAGATACACCTTTCATACAGGCAAAACGTCTTTACAATTGAATTTGCCGCAATGAAATTTTCAGCTCCCGATAAAAATTTATACGCCTATAAAATGGAAGGTCTGGATAAAGACTGGAATTATATCGGGAACAGAAACTACGCGGTCTTTTCGAGAATTCCCGCGGGCGAATATACTTTCCATGTAAAAGCGGCAAATTCGTTCGGGTATTGGAATGAAGAGGGCGTTAGTCTTAAAATTATCGTCCACCCTCCTTTTTACCAGACTTGGTGGTTCAGACTGGCGGCGGCGCTGATACTACTTATCGCTATCGTTGCAAGTTACAAAGTCAAAATAAATTCCGTGCGGAAAAGACAAAACGAACTTGAATCCCTGATAAGAGAAAAAACCCTGTTGAATGAAAAGTTGGTTCAGGAAATTAACGAGCGAAAAGAAATCGAAAAAGAACTACTCGTAGCAAAAGAAAAAGCCGAAAGCTCCGAAAAACTCAAAAGCGAATTTCTGGCTCAAATGTCGCACGAAATCCGCTCGCCAATAAATACGATCCTTAATTTCGTAGAACTAATCAGGGAATCGATCGACGCTGACAATAACGAAATGCTTAAGGAAAGTTTCGATTCGATCGATAAAGCCGGCGACAGAATCGTAAGGACAATCGACCTGATACTCAACATGTCCGAACTCCAAACGGGAAGTTACGAAATCAAATACAAGAATATTAATCTCTCTAATCTATTGGAAGATCTCTCTCTTGAATTTGAACACAAAGCCCGGAAGAAAAATCTCGATTTTATATTGAACATTAAAGACGCCGATCTGGTAGTTTATGCAGATGAATATTCGATAACGCAAATAATTGTAAACCTTACCGACAATGCGATTAAATATACTTTCCGGGGCAAAATAGAAATAACCGCATACCGCAATGACGACACTAAAGACGTAGTATTAAAAATTTCCGATACGGGCATCGGTATATCAAAAGAATACTTGCCGCATCTCTTCTCGGCTTTTTCTCAGGAACAGCGCGGATATACCAGACAGTTCGAAGGCAACGGACTGGGACTCGCCTTAGTCAAAAGATATTGCGAAATAAACAACGCCGATATTTCAGTCGAAAGCGAGAAAGGCGTCGGCACAACTTTCACAGTTATCTTCAGAAACAAAAATTGAGCTCTATTCTTTCGTCTCAATTACAACGATCGTATCCAAAAGGTTGTAATCATCTTTATCTATTTTTATTAATAAACCCAAATCATTACGGATGTAATCTAGCGGGCGGTACGACTCGAATAATTTTATATTCCTGACATCTCCGGTATAAGGCACGTAGAGAACATCATCTTCCGGAGCGAGAATATGGAGATAAATCTTGTTACCTTTTTGCGTGCTTACGCCCCAGGAATGAGGTTCAACAGGACCTTTTCTAGTGCCGTATATTGTTTCTCCGTATTTTCGGAGCCATTTTCCAACGCTTCGCAATGTGTCTGCAAATTCATTTTGTATTTTGCCGTTCGGCATGGGACCCACATTTAAAAGAAAATTAGCGTCGTTGCCCGCGGCTTTCACTAAATAATCAATAATTGTCTTAACAGATTTATAATTTTTGTCGCGTAGATTGAATCCCCAGGAGTTGTTAATCGTCTCGCATGTTTCAAGCGGAAGCTTGCTTACCTCGACGTCTTTACTGAACCCGGATTTATTTTGTCCGGGCAAATCTTTTTCGAACATTTGAAAATCTTCGCCTTCTATCGGAGCATGATGATGATTATTGCCTATCAGGCACTGCGGTTGAAGCTTGTGAATCAATTCATAGATTTCGTTGATTTTCCAGTCGGCGTCTTTTTTATCCCACAGCCCGTCGAACCAGATGCCTGCAATTTCGCCGTAATTGGTTAATAATTCCGTCAGCTGCGCTTTCATAAATTCGATATATTTATTCCAGTCGCCGTTATTGCTTCTGCCGCTGTAATGTCCGGTTGCTCCTCTCGGATAATAATCTTCATGATACCAATCGACAAGCGAATAATAGAAGAATATTTTTATTCCTTCTTTATGGCATTCATCTGCAATCATTTTAATAATATCTTTTTTGTAAGGAGTTTTATCTACTATATTCCAATCGCTCTGATTAGTATGGAACATCGAGAATCCGTCGTGATGACGCGTTGTAATTGTAATATATTTCATGCCGGCGTCTTTAATCAGCTTTACCCATTCTTTCGGATCGAACTCAATAGGATTAAAAAACGACGCTACTTTTTCGTAAGTCCGCTTATCGATTCTTTGTTGTTCCATAACCCATTCGCCGTCCCCGAGCGCGCTGTAAATTCCCCAATGCACAAACAATCCGTACTTAGCGTTTCTGAACCACTCGCGGTTTTCTAGATTTTCCTTCGATGGTTTGTAATCGCTCTGTCCTTTTACGTTAATCGAAACCAGAATCAACAAAACAACTATTATACCCTTTTTCATTTTTCCCTCCGTGAACTTGCCGGGTTTTATTAATATGATAAAACAATAAAATTCATATACAATATTAAAACTTCTTTATAAAAAAATCTTTTTTTATCTTGCCAATCAATTCGGGCGCGTATTTCAAATAATCAAACAGACTAATAAAAGGTAAAGCCATGGGCAAAGTTGTGCAAAGACTCACCTTCTGGGAAAAAGCCGGATACGGATTCGGCGACCTTGCTTCCGTCTTATTCTGGCAAACAATAACAGCATACCTTCTCTATTTCTACACAGATGTATTCGGTATAACCGCAGCGGCTGCCGGAACAATGATACTCGTCTCGAGAATTTGGGACGGCATTAACGATCCTCTAATGGGAATTATTGCCGACAGAACAAATACCAGATGGGGAAAATTTAGACCGTATTTGTTGTGGTGTTCCGTACCGCTGGCAATCATGGGCGTTTTAACCTTTACAACGCCGGATCTTAGTTATTCGGGTAAAATAATTTACGCATACGTTACCTTTATTCTTTTTATGATGCTTTACACTGCGATTAACATCCCTTATTCCTCGTTGCTTGGAGTTATTACTCCCGACACAATAGAAAGAACCAGCGTTTCGTCATACAAATATGTATTCGCATATCTGAGCGGAACGATTGTTTCAATAACGGCTTTGCCTTTGACTCAATATTTGGGCGGAGGCAACGAAGCCGCCGGATGGCAAAAAACAATGATGGTTTACGGAGCCGCCGCGGTAATCTTTTTCTTCATTGCATTCGTATCCACAAAAGAAAGAGTGGCGCCGCCTCCCAGACAAAAGTCATCGGTTAAAGACGACTTGAAAGATTTGATAAACAACAAACCGTGGCTGATTTTATTGGCTGCTACTATCTTTATGGTTCTCTTCGTAGCCACCCGTATAAGCGTCATTCCACACTATTTCAAATACTACGTTGAAGAACAACAAATGAATTTATTCGGGACGGTTTATAACCTGGGCTTTGTAGAATTAACTTCGGCGTTCAACGGTATCGGTCAGATTTCGGCAATTGTCGGCGTGCTTTGCACTAAATGGTTTGCAAGTTTATTCGGAAAGAAAAAAGCTTTTATCGTTCTGTTCATTATATCTATAATTTCGAATGCCGCGTTTTATGTTCTGCAACCGACCGACGTTTATTGGATATTTATTTTGCAAATAATTTATTCGCTCACAAGCGGTCCCCTTACTCCTCTGATTTGGGCAATGTACGCTGACTCCGCGGATTATTCGGAATGGAAGAATAAAAGAAGAGCCACGGGCTTGGTCTTTTCAGCCTCGACTATGTCGCAAAAATTCGGCTGGGCTTTCGGAACGGCTTTTGCCGGATGGCTCTTGACTTTAGTAGGCTACAAGGCAAATATCGCTCAGTCCGACGCCGTGAAAGAAGGACTAAGACTGCTGGTAAGTTTAATCCCTGCGTTTATCGGCATACTTTCATTGATCGTAATGTTGTTCTATAAACTCAACGAAGATACGATGAGTAATATTGCCTCCGAACTCGAAGAAAGGAGAAAGAACAGAAACGATGACCTTGCCGTCACTTAATTGAATCAACGGGACATAAAAATGAAATACGGATATTTCGACGACCGGAAAAAGGAATATGTAATTACACGACCCGATACGCCGAAATCATGGAGCAATTATTTGGGTTCTACTGAATACGGAGCGATAATTACAAACAACGCCGGCGGATACAGCTTTTATAAATCCGCAGCTCAGGGCAGATTTACCCGCCTGCGCTTCAACTCTGTTCCAATGGATCAACCCGGCAGATACTTTTACATCTACGATATCGACAAAAAAGATTACTGGTCGGCCTCGTGGCAACCCGTTGGCAAACCTCTCGAGGAATTCAAATCAGAATGCAGACACGGCACAGGATATACTATTATCAATTCGGAATACGACGATATTTCTTCCGAGACGCTCTATTTCGTCCCGTTGAATAAAAATTATGAATACTGGCGGCTTAAACTTACAAACAAAGACGCAATAAAAAGAAACTTACGAATATTTACATATGTGGAATATGCCAACAACTGGAACATTCGGCAGGATATGAACAATCTTCAGTATTCTCAATTTATTGTTAAAATGGACGTGGTTGATAATATAATAGATCACGGAACAAATGTTTTCATGCCTCCGAGACCGGATGATTTTCAATACAGCGATCAGGCTCGTCATACTTTCCTTGCTTTGAGCGGTTCGGAAATTTCCGGATACGATACCGACCGCGAAGCTTTTCTCGGCGCGTACGGAAATTATTCCAAACCGCAAGCTCTGGAAAAAGGCTCCTGCTCGAATTCGATTGCCGTCGGGGATAACGCTTGCGGCGTATTGCAAACGGACATAGAACTTAATCCCGGAGAAACAAAAGAAATAACCGTTGTCATGGGGATTGGCAAAGCCGATGATGAAGGCAGAAAAGCTTTACGGGAATTATCTCGTCCCGATAAAGTAAATACCGAATTCAAAAAATTAATTAATTACTGGCATTCCGGAATAAGCGGGTATACGGCTTTAACGCCCGATGAACTTTTCAACAGCATGTTCAATACCTGGAATCCGTATAATTGCATGATTACATATTCCTGGTCCCGAGCCGCAAGTTTGGTCTACAGCGGAGAACGAGACGGACTCGGATACCGGGATACCGTTCAGGATATGCTTGGAGTTTTGCATTTGATACCCGGCGAAGCCCGCGAACGACTCGAATTGATGATCACCGGGCAGGCGTCGACGGGCGGCGCTATGCCCGTTGTAAAGCCGTTTGCGCATAAACCCGGCAGCGAATCTCCTCCCGAAGAAAGAGAATACCGCTCCGACGATTGTTTGTGGCTTTTTAATACTGTTCCCGCTTACGTTAAAGAAACCGGCGATATAGATTTTTATAATAAAATTCTCCCCTACTCCGATAAAGGCGAGGATACGGTTTTTATGCATCTCAAACGGGCAATCGAATTTAATCTGAAGCGGAGCGGAAAACACGGCTTGCCGTGCGGACTGGCAGCCGACTGGAATGATTGTCTTCAGCTTGGTCACGACGGAGAATCCGTATTCGTAGCTTTTCAACTTCGATACGCACTTCATACTTTTACTGAGATATCCGGACTGTTGGGCAAAGAAAAAGATAAACAATGGGCGCAATCACATCTGAAGAATCTGGATGAAAACCTGAAGAACTTCGGTTGGGACGGTCAATGGTTCATACTAGCTTACCGAGCCGACGGACTAAAATTCGGCTCGAAAGAAAATGACGAAGCTTCGATTTTCCTGAATCCTCAATCCTGGTCGATTATAAGCCGTCACGTAAGTAAAGAAGAAGGATTACGAATAATGGATACGGTAAAGAATCGTCTTTTAACAGACTACGGATTGTTAATTTGCGACCCTCCCGTCGAGAAGACAGATCCGGAGGTCAATAAGTCGAGAGTTTTTAATAAAGGTATGAAAGAAAATGCCTCCATTTTCAATCATACACAGGGATGGGCGGTAATTGCGGAAGTAATCTTGGGCAGAGGGAATACTGCTTACGATTATTATAAAAGATTTATGCCCGCGCGTTATAACGATATGGCGGAAATACGAGAGATTGAGCCGTATGTCTATTCCCAGTTTACGCACAGCAAGTACAGTCCGCATTACGGAGCTTCCAGACTGCCGTGGTTAACTGGAACAGCCTCGTGGGCATATTTTGCGGCTTCGCAATATATCCTCGGTTTACAGCCGGATTATCACGGCATTAAGATTTCGCCCTGCATTCCGTCGTATTGGAATAAGATTACCATAAAACGAATCTTCAGAAAAAAATTACTCGACATTACAATTCATAACGATAACAAAAAGGAATGCGGAGTAAAGAAGATAATTTTGAACGGCGAAAAGATAGAATCGGATTTCATACCGATTACCAAACTTAAAGAAACGAATCAAATTACAGTTTATATAGAATAAAATGAGGTGACATATGAGCGACACAATTATAGGAGGAGCGCTGCCTGCTATTCCTTGGGAAGAAAAGAAAAACAAAGACGACATTATCTGGAGATTCAGCGGCAATCCGATACTCGGATGGAATCCGATACCCAAAGCCGCGCGGATATTTAACAGCGCAGTCGTTCCGTTTGAGGACGGTTTTGCGGGCGTTTTCAGAGCGGACCAAAAAAACGGCAGAGCGACCCTTTTCGCCGGATTAAGTAAAGACGCTATCCATTGGGATATTTTCCCGGATCCGATCGATTGGGTTGATATAAACGGAAATCCCAATCCAACAAGTTACGCTTACGACCCGCGCGTTGTAAAAATCGAAGACACCTATTACATTGTATGGTGCGACGACATGCGCGGCGCGTCTATCGGTTTGGGCAGAACAAAAGATTTCAAAACATTTATCAGAATGCCGAATCCGTTTATGCCGTACAATCGAAACGGGGTTCTCTTTCCCCGCAAGATAAACGGGAAATATATGATACTGAGCCGTCCAAGCGACAGCGGTCATACCCCGTTCGGAAATATTTATCTGAGCGAAAGTCCGGATTTAATCCACTGGGGCAATCACCGGTTTGTAATGGGAAGCGGAGGAAACGGATGGTGGCAAAGCACTAAAATCGGAGCCGGTCCCGTTCCGATCGAAACAAAAGAAGGCTGGCTTTTATTCTATCATGGAGTGACTACAACCTGCAACGGTTTTGTATACAGTTTTGGCGCCGCTTTATTGGACCTCGACGACCCCGCAAAAGTTCTTTATCGCACAAGGGATTATTTATTGACGCCCGAAAAAGACTACGAAACCGTGGGTTTTGTACCCAACGTTGTTTTCCCATGCGCCGCTCTTTTCGACGCTCCCACCGGAAGGATTGCAATTTACTACGGAGCCGCAGATACATATACGGCTGTCGCTTTTACGCAGGTTGACGAGTTAATCGATTACATAAAAAACAATTCGGAAGTATTTTAATAGCGGAGCTTATAGCTCCGCTATTTTTTCAAGGCAATTTATATTTCCTGCCCGCATCCATAAAAGCCCTGATATTTTCGGGCGGAACAGCCTGCGGTAAATCGCAGCCAGTGCTCAGTATGAAGTTCGGAAATTCCTCCGTTTCTTTTAAAAGAGCTTCCGTTTCATTAAGCACTTCGTCATAGGTTCCATGCAATATTTTCCCTGCCGGATTTATGTTTCCGATAATTATTATATTATCTCCCGCCATTTTACATGCTTTTTTGATGTCCATACCCGTTTCGGGAGAATCGAGGCTCAATGCGTTAACGCCCGCATTGCACATTGCTTCGATAAGATGCATCGAATTTCCGCAAATATGATATATAATTGCAATGTCCGTTTCTTCATAAATCCCGGTTAATTTTCTTACATATTCGGCGGAAAATTTAATAAACTGTTCAGGACCCAGCATAACTGCGCTTGGCTCCAGGATACATACGGCTTTTGCCCCGGATGCGGTTAACATTCCAGCATAAACTTTAATTTTTTCGAAAGCCATTTTGCAGACATCTTCCAGAAGCGCCGGATTGGTCAATGTCATTTCTGCCGCTCTGTTAGCTCCCAATATCAAACCTGCAAGAGTATAAGGACCGGTCACATAAGCGCATGTCATTGAATCCTTAAAAGTTTCCGACATTTTTTTTACCGTATTACAGTAACTCAGCGCTCTCGAATCCCCTTCTATCTCTATTTTGCTCATAAAGTCCAACACGTTTTCGTCGAACTCCGATTGCAAGACAGTTGCGGATTCTTCTTGAGGGAAAAGCGTATAGCAGCCCAAAGCATTTGCTTCGACCGACAAGTCCATCAATGGAAACATTGCGTCGGGATGAAATTCGTTATATAAAGCATTCAATACTTTAAAGTGCTCAATATAATTTTGCTGAGCTACTTTTACATTAGACTTTGTCAAATTAATACCGGGAAATCCGAGCAAAGGAACAACGAGGCGTCTGTGTTCCGAATACGCCAGCTCGACGGCTTTCAACAATAACTTCCGGGACATTTCATCTCCGAATTTATTGTCAGGATTTATTTTAACAACGACATCTTGTTTACTCCGATTCTGCCTCTGCTTGTATCTAATGCGTAAAAGTAAACGCCGCCGCTTAATTTATCCGCTGAGTAAATCATTAAATGTTCCCCGGCGGCAGAATAGACTTTCGAAACAGTATCTACCTTTCTGCCAAGGACATCGTAAATCGTGAGTTTAACAATACCGGGCTCGTCCAATGAAAATGTAATGTTGGTAGAAAGATTGAACGGATTAGGATAATTATTCAATCTGCCGGATTTTAATTTGCCGCTTTGAAATTCGTCTTTAATTTCCGTGGTTTTATTTTTAATGAAAAAGATCTCAGCGCTGTCAGGAACTACATTAAAGACAATATAATCGTGTTCGTTATCATGAATTAAATCAAATGCAATTTCATTATTTTTTTGTATCAGAACAAATGACTGCCACCCGGCTGGAATTTTACTGCGAATAGTTACGGGAAAATCGTAAACATCGTCATCCAGTGTGTCGTTGACGGTAAAGATTATTGTGTCGCTGCTCCGATAAGTTTCATTTATCGTAAGACTGTTTCGTTCTTCGATGTATTTAACCACGTTAATAAAATTATCGACCCAGAATCTGTCCTCATTCTCTTTCAGATAGTCGAGGCTTTTACGTAAAGTATCCGACGGCAAAGGAGAATATCCGCCGTCGTCGTCGATGCCGTGTAAAAGATAAACGCACCAACCGCCGCTTCTTGCGGCTTCTTCCGCTCTGGCATTAAAATCTTTTACGGTTTTAACGGGACCCTCCGAGCCGCAAATTATAGAACTAATATTAAATAAATCCGACGGCGTCTTTTTTTCGATATAACCCTGGCAGCCTCTTGCCGCTATATAATATTTTTTTACAAAAGATAATTTTCCCGGACGGCAATAAGGATATGCAATGGTTAACGGCGTTCCCGTTTTGATATTTGCATATATCGACTCAGCCGAATTCTTCAGTTCGTTTTCAAGTTCGTTTTCCGCTAACTGATCGAGGTAAGGGTGGCTTACAGTATGGCTGGCAATTTCGTGTCCGTTTTCCGCGGCTTCGCTGAGCCCCCTCCAATCGGGTCCCCAATTGGTTACCGTAAACAGAGTTAACATGTAATTGTAATCGTCAAATATCGGAATAACTTTTTTCAGCTGATTGGCGCAATTGTCGTCGAAAGTATATGTAATTGCGGCTTTCTTAAATCCGAACCAGTCGGCAACTTGATAATTGTCCGTTCCCGATTGAGGAACAATCTCGCTTAGCGAGATAAAAAAACAAATGAATAAAAGCGCTTTATTGGTCATAGCTGTAATTCCGAAATAATAAATAACAGAAAATTAATTAGTTATTTCCCGCGTAAACTCGCTTAACGGAAGTTTATTTTTTCTATATTTTATAGCTTTTCACGGTTTCGATAAACGCTACGATATTCTCTGTTTTTACGCCGGGCGGCATACCGCCGCCGCAAGAGACAATCAATCTGGTTTTATCATTCAGATCGTCGAGCATTTTTTTCGTTGCCGCGGCAACTTCGCCGGGAGAAGCGGCTGCAAGTACGTCTCGGGGCGGCAAATTGCCGACGAGCGTAATTTTATTATCAGTCAATTCCTTAAGTTCTGTTATAGATACATCGATTCCCATATTAAACATATTAACGCCCATTTCATTCAGAAAAGGAGCCGAGACTTTACAAGGCGCGTCGTTATGCAAAAATTTTACCGACACGTCTGTATCGAACAATTCTTTGAAATAAGGAAGTCCGAATTCTTTAAATTCAGGCTCGCCCATAAAACCGATTATATCGTCGAGTAAAAATATTCCGTCGATTGATGGAAAAGTTTTTCTCTGTAGATCGAGCCAGTCTTTAAGAAAGTCGGTAATCTTCCTTATAAGAACGTGCGCTTTGCCCGGCATCATCATCATTGTAGTAAGAAATTCGGTAGTTCCCATTAAATAGCTCGCTATATTCAATGGACCGCGCGCTACGGCAAATCTAATTTTATGACCGTTTTCTTCGATCCTGTTTTGCATCAATTTGAGCCGGTTTAACATCAAAGGCAGCAGTCCGTCAGTTTCCGGATTCGGTTGATGCAAAGATTCGATTTCGTCCGACGAGTTGATAAGTTTATGCGCGTGCGGAAATTCATTTGGAGGAAACGAGGAACGCGCGCCGAAGGCAGAAGGCTCCGTACACATTCCGTATTCCGACCAGAACCCGGGCAAAAACATAACGTCGGGAAATTGATTGATAGCTTTCAAATTCGCCGCGAACCAGAGCTCTTCGCTTGCAAAATATTCGACTATTTTAATGCCGTACCAATTCGGAAGCCACGGACTGTCAATAATAAATCCCACCGGCAGCGGCTCTGCTTTTTCGCCGTTTATCACTTTTTTCAAGAGTTCCCATTGATTGTCTGTCATAATTTCCTCTGCTGTTCTTTTATCGTTTATTTTTAATTCTGTATGTACAGTCTCTCGCTTTACACGTATCGCATAAATAGTCGTTCCATTTAACTTTTTTGCCTGCCGCAATTATTCCGCTTATCGATTTAACGGGCGTCATCAAAGCGGATTCTTTGAGAGTTACGCCGCAAAAGTTTTTCGGGAAAAAAGAAAAAATTTTATGCTGCTCGCTTACCTGCCAATCGCAATATCCCGGGCTGTATCTGTTTGAAACTCCCATATTATACTTTTTCATTTCCTCGGCAATATAATCATGGATAAAATCGGCGGTTTTTTCGGCGGCGGCGGAGGCAATTATATCGGCTATATAACTATAAGCCAGCTCGCCCTCTTTGCGTAATTCGTCAATCCACTTTTCCATTTTACCGCCGATTGTGGCAATAAAAATGAACATCGCTTCGGCATTCTTCAATTGACTTGTAACAATTGGTCCGGCATTTAACACAACATCCTGCAGCCGTATGCTTTTCTTATCGGGGTAATTAATTTTATCGATAAACACATAACCTGCGCGCGGTTCTATTTTCTCGGGAAATTCATTAAGTATTTCATTTATGATTTCGGAGAAATGGTGCCCCGGATTTTTATAACCGATAACGGATTCCACTTCTTCTTTCTTGATTGTAATTTGCTCAGGCGCAAGATTAAGTTCCAGGCTATTGGCAGTATCGTTTTTAATCGTAAACATCCGGGATTATTTTTTAATTTTGTTAACAAAAGCTTCAATGTGACGAGGGGTTGTGCCGCAGCAGCCGCCGATAATATTTGCGCCGCTTTCGATAAGCAGATTCAGTTTTTGAGCCATCGAGTCGGGCGTTTCCAGATAGACAGTTTTACCGTCCCTGAAAACGGGTTTACCCGCGTTAGCATGAACGAGCACGGGTAATTCTTTTTCGACAGACCTTATTTCCTTTACGATATCAATCATCTGATCGAAACCGTTTCCGCAATTGCTTCCGATTACCGATGCGCCCGCATCTTTCAATTCCACCGCCATTTGAGCGGGAGATACGCCCATCATGGTTCTGTAGTCGTTGTTGACTGTTTTTTCAAAAGTGAAAGTACAAACGACCGGCAAATCGCAAACCGATCTGGCGGCTTTAACTGCAATTACGGCTTCATTAATCTCCGACATAGTTTCTACGCAAATGGCATCGGCTCCTCCGTCCGCCAAAGCTTTAGCCTGGAGCGCAAATCCATTGAATAATTCTTCTTCAGAAATATCGCCCATCATTAAAATTGCGCCCGTAGGACAGACAGATCCGAGCACAAAATGCTCTTCGCCCGCCGCTTCCCTTGAGATTTCCGCGGCTGCTTTATTGATTTCGTATGCCCTGTCGTCCAAACCGTATCTTTTTAATTTGTAAGGACTGCCGCCGAAGCTGTTTGTAAGAATCATATCCGATCCGGCGTCGATATAGCTTTTTGCAATTTCCAATACTTTATCGCGGTGAGTTAAATTCCACAATTCGGGACATTCGTCCGAAGCGAGTCCTTTTTCATAAAGAAAAGTGCCCCACGCCCCGTCTGATATAAGAACTTTGCCGCTTTTTGCCGCTTCGATAAAATTTCGCATCTTAAACCGCCAAAAATTGTTCGAGTATTTCAACGGCTTGCTGAGGATTGTCGCCGTATGCGTCGGCTCCCATTTTCGCTGCAGCTTCCCGAGTAACGGGAGCTCCGCCTACAATTACTTTTATATCCGGAAAATTATTTTTGATTTCAGCTACGGTGTTTGACATATTTGCCATAGTCGTAGTAAGCAACGCGCTAAGACCCACAGTGCAATCTCTGTTGTTGTTTATTGCTTCCAAAAATTTGTTGGTTTTTACGTCGACGCCTAAGTCGATTACTTCCCAACCGTTACCTTCCACAACCATACTTACCAGATTTTTTCCGATATCGTGCAGATCGCCGGCAACAGTACCGATTACAAATTTGCCCTTCTTTTTTACTTCGCCTGTCTGGAAATACGGTTTGAGATGATTCATAACCGCCTGCATTGCTTTTGCCGCCATAAGAAGTTCCGGTACAAACACTTCGTTTCTGCTGAATTTTTCGCCGATATTTTTCATACCGGCATTGCATGCGTCCAGAATTTCGAATGGTTTAATGCCTGCGTCAAGGGCTCTCAAAGTTAATTCGTCGGCTCCTTCCAGGTCTTTCAAATCGGGCGGATAAGGAGCGGCTTTATTGACTTTGCCTCTTTCAATGCAATAACTGATTTTTTTGATTAATTCATCCATACTGCTACCGTACTTATTTTATTAATTATATGTTAAGTCAAAATAAGGAAAAACGTTTAATTATTCACTCGATTTATATACGTCGTCGTTTCCTTTGTAGATGAAATAATCATAGAAGGCTTTATTATTCGATTCATTCCCGGACGAAGTTGCATAAAGTCCGAATACAGCGCCTACGAATCCTCCGGCTGTTTTTGTGCTCAAAAAAGAGGCGTCCAATTTTTTCCCGAGCGATTTCCATTCCTCTTTATTCCACGAATAATGGAAAGAATAGCGTGAGCCTTCGGATACAATCTTTAAGCGGATATCCTCGCTCTGTAATTCGGCAGGTATAATCGCTTCTTCGATCAGCTCCGTTTCGTTTCCGTCGGTCGATTTAAATAATTGAACAACGTTATTAAGTTTATTTTTCGATTTGCACAAATAGTAAAAATGTTTTTCGTTCTGAAAAATTATCAATCCGGCTTTTTCAAATTCTGATAAAGGTTTAAAACTTAATTTTGTTTCCGCCGAGCATTTAATATGCTGCTGCCTGAAGCCTGCAAAAGACGGATTGCCGTAACCTGCGCAAGTTTCAGGTCTTAGTTTTATACTCAGAAATCCATTTCTTTCTTTCAGGTCGAACCATTTTTCTTCCGGGGTTCTCAGGAAAATCCAGTCGCCGGATAATTCATCAACGCTAAAATCGTCAACTATGGAAAAATTGCCGCTGTATTTTCGCACTGCAAAATCTTTAGCCGGTTTAACGGGATACGGATAATAATATTGAACTTCTTCATAATCGGGATTAATAACGGGCCATCCGTCAATCCATTTAACGGGAGCAAGAAAAGTTTCTCTGCCGGTATTGTAATAACCGTTGTCGTAAGGCCGGCAACCGAGAAAGACAGCCCACAAGTCGCCTTCGTCCGTTACTACAAAATCCGCATGCCCGGTAGAAGTAACGGGATTTTTGCGGTTAGGGTCGAGGTGCCTTTGGGTAAGTATCGGATTTTTTTTGTAAGACTCGTACGGTCCGAATAAGCTTTTACTTCTGAAGACAACCTCCGAATGATTTTCGCCCGTTCCGCCTTCGGCGGCAATCAAAAAATAATAACCGTCTTTTTTGAAAATGTGAGGTCCTTCAATCCAGACCGGTTTTTTGGATAAATCCGTTCCGCCGTTTATAAGGATTCGTTCATCCCCTATCACTTTGAGACTATCGAGGTCAAGCTCGTAGATTCTGATTGTTCTGTGACCGTCGTACAAAGGCTTGTTGTCCGGGGCTACGCTGTTATAAACGATGTAAGCCTTGCCGTCGTCGTCAAAAAAAGGAGACGGGTCAATACCGTTAATTTCGGGAATCCAAACCGGATTCGACCATGGACCGGCAGGATCTTTTGCCGTCACTATAAAATTTCCTCCCGCATCTACGAGAGTGCAAGTTATATAGAAAAGTCCTTTGTGATATCTGATTGAAGGCGCAAATACGCCCCGGGATACGCCGAGCCCGTTTGTATTCATTTGCTCTTTCCTGTCGAGCGCGTGCCCGATCAATTTCCAGTTCACCAAATCTTTACTCTGAAAAACAGGTATACCAGGGAAATAAGCAAATGAAGAATTTACCATGTAATAATTGTCGCCGACTTTGCATATGCTCGGGTCGGGATAAAAGCCCATCAAAATCGGATTAGAATATTTTTCCTGCGCGTTATACACGCATACCATTAAAAATAGCAATAAGAAAACTTTTTTCATTTTCACACTATTCTATTTTAGTTATTCAATAATCAAAATTACACGGCAATTAATACCACACAGCCCTAATCCCTAGCACCTAATCCCTAACACCTAATCACTGCATTCACTTTCCGGAGGGCCCAAATAAGAATAACCGACCTTCCCTGTTTCTATAACGATTTTTTGAATTACCACTCCGGAATCAATAGCCCATATTTTCAATACATGCTTACCGGGATGTTCAACAATATGCGCGGTTTGTTGTATGTTAATATTATCAGCCACCCATTTCTCCCACAATTTAAGATTGACGCCTTTATGCATATTGACAATTACCGGTTTTTCGTCGTCCAGAGAGACGGCAAATCGAAGCCCGATACTGTCTTCTGCATGATGGTCGTTGAAATCGAGCGTTGGCGATAAGTAAACATTAACGTTAATTTTCCCTTTTTTGAACAGATAGATATCATATTCCAGGCGCGGACTTTCATTCGAAAGTTCTACTTCAGCCGTTACGGGAAAGAACGTGACCGCGGACGACGTTCGTCCAAGATTCGGAATTGTAACCCATTTAATATTTCCGGATTCTATTTTGCGCGAGTAATCCCGCGCTTCGATGGAGACGTAATTGTTGGTTTCAACAAAATAATTATTGCAATCAATTTTTCCGGGATTTTTAATAACCGCGTTTATTGCGCAAACATCGTCATCAGGTCCGGATATTTTAATAACGTAATTGTTATTTCCTTCTTTTGCCTTTTGCCAATCAACCGAAACGAATATTCTCTCTTCCGTATCAACCGTTCCGGTATTATTTTCAATAATAAAAATATCGTCGGCAACTATTTTATAATCGAACGGCTTTTGTCCCCTGTTAAAAATTTCGATGTAATATTTCTGTTTACAAAACGATTCGAAGGCAGGAAGCGAAAGCTCTTTAGAGTCAGGGTAAAAATCCTGGGAGCCTTCAACGGCAACGCCCATTTCAGATATATTAGAATTTTCGATTACTTCATATTTAGGGATGTAATTTTTATCCGGCTGCTGCCAGTAAGTATATCCGATGTGAGTCTGCGACATCATATGATTCCATTTTCCGCCGGCAACTTTGGTATGATAATATTCGGTTATTAGCGAATCCCTTTCGAACAATTCAATAACTTTTTGAGCCGTCTGGTTTGTCAACACCCTCTTCTGCTTTGTATAGAGACGATTTTTCGCCGTTGCGTAGTAGAGTTCATAAAGATTCGAAGAAGCTTCTACAGGATGAAGAACGAGTTGATAGTAAGCGTCGCGATATTCGGCGGGCAGTTTCCGATCGATCATTTTAGCTTTTTCATAAAGTTTTTTATACTCTTCAGTAACTCTTTCAAATTCGCGGAAATTAACCAGGCTGTAAGTTTCCGGCGAAAGCAATTCCGGTTTTCTGCGCGAATTATATTTAGTGTACTTATCAAGAATGTCTGCAATATCCCGGGCATATTTTTCGCCGAATTGCTCTTTAGCCCATTCGTAAGAATAATCGTGAAGTTTTTCCAGAGGAATAAATTCCGGATTCCAGGCATAGTCGAGGAAAAAGTCGATCGGGAATTCCATCGGTTTGATATCGCCGACATTTACAATCCAGATTTTCCTGGCTCCGTATTCGTAAGCAAGATGCATTTGTTCCCAAACGCGTTCAATTTGATTTGTATTAATCCATTTATAATTTCTCGGACCCCCGACATAATCGTAATGGTAATAGATTCCGTATCCCCCTTTACGCGGTTTTTCATTCAAGTCCGGCAACTTTCTGATATTTCCCCAGTTATCGTCGCATAACAGCAATGTAACGTCGTCCGGCACGCGCATACCTTTATCGTAATATTCCTGAACTTCTTTATAGAGCGCCCAAACTTGAGGAGTTTTTTCGGCTTTTTTACCGGTTACCTCTTCGATAATTTTTCTTTGATCTTCTACAATTCGTTCCAACAAAGCAATATTAGCATCCCGGCTCATCGGTTCGTCGCCGTCGCCGCGCATTCCGATCGTAACGATGCTTTCGTATCCGTTCATTCTTTTAATGCCTTCACGCCAGAATTCTCTCAATACGCTGTCGTTTTTTGTATAGTTCCACGGTCCTTTTCCGTACCTTGCCCATTCAACGTGAGCTCTCATCATCGGCTCGTGGTGCGATGTGCTGATTACGATGCCGTATTCGTCCGCAAGTTTATGATTTAAAGAGTCGTCGTCGAAAAAGGATTTGCCCCACATTGCAGGCCATAGAAAGTTTCCTTTCAGACGGAGAATCAGTTCAAAAACATGCTGATAAAACTGATGATTGAAACCGCCGAATTTTTCATAAGCCCAGCCTGTCAACGCAGGGGCTTCGTCGTTAATGAAAATGCCGCGGTATTGAACCGCCGGCTCTCCCATAGTAAAATTAACGGGCTCGACGTAAACGGCTTTCTTTTTCTTAACCGGCACGTCAGCCCACCAATACCAGGGTGAAACTCCCATTTTTTCCGATAAATCGTACATTCCGAAAATCGTTCCGCGCTTGTCGCTGCCCACAATCAACAACGCTTTTTTTACTCCCGGTAAAACATCCTCCGCGGTAACAATAACAAATTGTTCCCATTTGCCGTCAAGTTTTTTCAAATCGATTTTATTTTGATCGATCAATTTTTTGATCAAACCGCTCTTGTTGTACGTTCCGACGATGATGGCAAAATCGGTTGCCGGATAGCCGGAGGCATAAACTTCCGGTTTAATATCAGTAACTGCTTCGATATCCCGGCTCAGTTGTCGAATTACTCTTATAACGCCGGAGTAGTCGTCTTTGCTGTAAAAAATCGGAGCGGCTTTGCCGTTTTCCGCAATTGTAAAAGCGGCTTTTTCTTTTTGCGTTGTAATATAATTTCCGGCATTTAAAATACCGTTGTTAAAAGCAAGCAGACTTATAATCAAAACGATTAATTTCTTCATAATAATTCCGGTGTAATAAATTTTTAATATAAGAAGAAGTCAGGCTCGCAACAGCGGCGAGCCCGCCTCTTATTTCATTAGCAACATTTGTTTTGTTTCGGAATAATTGCCTGCTTCCAGACGGTAGAAGTAGACGCCGCTTGAAAGATCCGAGGCGTCGAATGTAACCGTGTAAGAACCGGGATTTTGCACGCCCTGTACCAAAGTTCTCACTTCGCGTCCCAGCACATCGTAAACTTTAAGCGAAACATTGACGGACTTCGAAAGCGAATAATTAATCCTCGTTGTCGGGTTAAACGGATTGGGATAGTTATTCGACAAATAGAAATCTTTAGGCAGATCGTCGATTTTTTCCACCGATACAACTACCGAATCGAGGTAATTTCGAAGCCATGTCAATGCGGGTCTTTCCGTACCGTTAGCGTCAACCAGGTAGGCTCTCTGCTCGTTTCTCCAGAGACCGGGTCTCCATCCCCAGAGAGTAATGCCTTCTACCGCGGGGTGCTCCCACAATACCGGGAAAATTCTTTGATAGTCCTGAAGTTGTCTTTCGTCAGTCATTCCGTCAATGTCGAGTTCCGTTACCTGAATCTTCAAACCGGTCGACGCCAGCGAGTCGAGATTCTTTTTTATAACTGAAACCGCGGTATTCAACGAGAATGCGTGCCCCTGAACGCCGATTACGTCGATTAAATTTTCAGCCTGCAATAATCTTATCAATTTGAGATATGCGCTTGTATTGGCAGAGCTGTTAATAATATTATAATCGTTAATCATCAATTTTGTTTTGGAAGGGAAAATTTCCCGGGCCATTTTAAATGCGTTAATTACCCAGTCCCATCCGGTTGAGCCTTCGCCTCCCAGCGCGCCTCTGTACTGAGCCGGCGCATGGCTCGGCAGCGGCTCGTTAACAACCTGCAAATAATCGATGTCGGGATATCTGTCGGCTACTGCCTGGAACCATTCGCGAATTTCTTCGAGTTGTTCTTCTGGTTGAAGATTGTTGATCCATCCGGGTTGTTGCTGACCCCAGACAAGAACGTGAAAGACAAATTTGAATCCGTTATCTTTAGCCAGATTATAAGCGGCATCGAGTCCGCCCCAGTTCATCTGGTCGCGAGCCGACTCTACGCTTCCCCATTTGCCTGCATTTTCCGGAGTTACGGCATTCCAGTAAGCCGCAAAATTCGGAGCCTGCGCAGTGCTGTAAGCCGAGCCTAAAAATTTCGGTTGTTTCGAAGCAATCGGTGGACCCGCCCAAACTTCGCCTGGCAGTTTGTCGCTGCCGGCGGTTTTATTTTCAAGGTTATCGACTGTGAAATAAAGATTCGATTTCCCGAATGCAATTTTATCAATATCGAGACCGTCTTCACGGGCTGCAATCTGGAATATTTTCGTCAAAGTATCCCCTTCAACTCTGAAGACAACCGGGTCTTCGCCGAAATTATTATTCGACAGATTTACCCATTTCCATACTCCTTCGCCCAGACCTCCGGGATCTTTTACAATATTATCGGGTTCGTTGAATCCTGCTACCTGAAGTTGATTGCCGAGCACCCAGTCGTCGTCGTTAAGAGTATCTTTTATACCGAAACCGTTTCCGTAGAAAAAGCTGTCGTCGTCGTATTGATTGGGACCTACTCTAACTTTGGCAAATAAATCGTAGTTTCCCGTGTCGGTAAATGTAACTTCGAAAGTAATTACTTTCGAAGCGCTGCCAGGATTTGTACTGTTGATAAAATTGGTTTTGGGAGTTACGTATGTAATATCGCCGTCCTGCAGAACATCCAAATCGCTTCCCAGCTGTCCGTCTTCTGCTTCCAGCACTATCGGTTTTAACGGAGAAGGCAAATCGTTTTTATTGATTATAGTAAGATTATCTACATAAATTGTATTGCCGGTGTTTCCGTCTTTGTTAAAATGAATCGGAGCTCTTATTACCTGCTGGTTATCGGTAATAGTAAACTCCATTGTGAACTCCTGCCATTCAGTAGTTAAATTTGCGGGACGAATAGCGCCGTATTCGTTATACGAGTAATTGCCGACGGTAAAATTAGCTTGAGCTCCGGCTTTTTCCGCCTTAGCCCAGACCGAATAAACGTAAGTGTCGCCCGGCTTTACGGGAATGCTGTCCGCTACCAATTGAATATCCCAGTCGTTAGCGCCCAGTCCATTTATAACGACTTTAAAGGCGTGATTTCCATGCTGCACCGGATTATCGACGATTTCGAAATCCGGCGGCGCAGTAACGGAAGAACCGACTTCGATGACCCAACCTTCGATATTTTCCGTTACTGGTCCCAAAGGCGTGTTCTCGAAACTGCCGTTAGTTACGAGCTGCGCATTTGCAATCGACGGAATGATTAAAAACAAAATTATCAATCCGTTCAAAACCGCAATAAATTTCCCTCTCATAGTAGCCTCCTGTTTGTATATAAATTAATATTTATTTCAATATATCTTCAAGCGTACTCAAATTAATTTGAAATAAATGTCGTAATGCTTTTTGGTTCCATCGAAATGAATAATTTACCGTCCGATACGCTCGCATCGCTTCCCATTTCGCAATTTTTGTTTGCCGATGTAGTATAAGTTTTAAATGACGATAAATTTTCGTTAATTCGAATTACATATTCCTTCTGAGTATCCGACGAATTAACGGCGACGATTACGAGTTTTTTTGTTTGCGGGTCTTGATAAGCCGTAACGTCAAAGCCGCTTAAAAATGGAGCCGTTTCGCTTTCAACTCTGTAGAAACCCGGACGAATAAATCTTGAGAACTGCGACATTACATAGCCTTTTTTGGTTACCTCTCCTTTTTTGCCGCTGTTAAACTCGCCGTCGCTTATAGGACCGTAGAAACGAACAATATACCACCAGATATAAGCGCTCATACCGCTTTTCATAACGTCGTTAATTTCTTCAGCCACCGGGAATGCTTCTGTCCAGCTATTGGGCGAAACCTGATTATCGCTGCCGGTTAAATGTTCGGTCATCCAGATTTCCTTGCCTTTTTCTTCGGCAAGAGGATAAGGCGAAAGTCCGCCGCCGTAAATATGTCCCGCAAGTATATCCAGATTGGCGCATGCAAGCGAGTCATTTAAGATAGGGTCTGAAAGCTCACGTCTGAATTGGAATGATTCCGGAGCCATTACTTTCGTTCCGACGGCAGGCGCGTTTTCTCTCAAAAATTTAATCATCTGGTCGGCATTCCAATCGCACGATTCATAGCTAACCGTGAAATCCGGCTCGTTCTGGACGGAGACGGCATAAACAGGAACGCCCTGCGACGCCATGTATTCAACAAACGAGTTCAAGTGCGCTGCATAATCGTCGTAAGCGTCTTCTCTTAATTCGCCTCCCACAAGATTATTATTAGTCTTCATAGAAGCAGGCGGGCTCCAAGGCGAAGCTACTATAGTAACGCCCATATCATGGGCTTTCTTTGCAGTGGGAACATTTGTACTCCACAAATTACTTTGAGGTTGTATACGAATTCTAAGTATCGTAAAACCAAGCTGACCGTCGTCTGTGCCGAATGCGGTCTCGATTTCCGAGTCGGTCATATCCCCCCGCCATTGAACAATATTGGCGGCTCCGAATCCTCTTATTATTTGACGTTTATTCTCCGTATTGACCGATGCCGTAGGCAGATACGAAACGGCAATATTAATCGTCGTATCGTTCTTCAGATTTACCGTTCCGTATTCTTTTTCGATAACATACGGCATTGTATTGTAATCGTTGCTTATACGAACCGAGAATTCGTCGCTTTCTAATGCCGAGGAGTTTTTATTGAGCTTTTCAAACGAAAAACTGTTCGGCAAAGGCACAAGACCGTTTCCGTTTTGATTAAAAATCATCTTTTTAACCTGCGATTCACCGCCGGCTTCCAATTTATAGAAATATATGCCGGTTGCTACTTTTTGACCGAAACCGTTTTTGCCGTCCCACAGGATACTATGCGCTCCCGCAGATTGACGTCCTACGTTGAACTTGCGAACTACTCTGCCCAATACGTCGTAAATAGTCACTTTAACGTCGGTTTCCTTATGCAATCCGTAAGGGATTGCGGCGCTGGAGGAAAAAGGATTAGGATAACTTTGACCCAAACTAAAGCTCGAAGGAATTGTAAAATCGCCTTCAACAGACGTAACGATATCAATTCTGTAATTGCCGTTATCGTCAGTAAGAGTCGAAAACCGAACGGTAGTATCGGAGTTATTTACAAAAGTAATTTTAGCTTGTTTTACGGGAAAACGGGAAGCGGTTATTTTGCCGCTAACAGAAATTGTCTGCGCAAATGAATCGGAGAAGAATAATGCGATAAAAAAGAAGAGCGGAAACAACTTGTACAAAGAGTAGCGATTGCGAATCATGTAATAACCTTTTAATTGATTGAGAAAGTAATTTTTCCTTGAATGTTTTAATCTGTATTGAATCGTTTCAATACTCAAAAGTAAGTTACGCATTTTAGATAAAACTTTAAAACAAAATCATACTATTTTTTATTTGAGAAGTAAAAGTTTGGTTGTTTTTTCAAAATTCATACTCGATAATCTGCACAAATAAAGACCCGTAGTTAAATCGGCGGCGTCGAAAAGAATTTCATATTTACCTTTTTGTCTGTATCCTTCGAACAAGGTTTTTACTTCCTGCCCTAGAGAATTATAAACTTTCAAACTAACAAACCCGTTCTCGGGAATTTTGTAAACAATTTTTGTAACCGGATTAAACGGATTCGGAAAATTCCGTATAAGTTCAAATTCATTTTCGATAATATCATTTTTGCCTACGGAAGTAAGCGTATCGGAAAGTTCGGGAGTCGTCCATGTAATCCAGCTCGATAAATCCGAGTCATAAGGGCTTATTTCGATATTCGTATTAACGGTATCGATATCGAGCAAGAATTTTTCGATGAAAGCAGTAACTTCTGGACGTTGAATATCGGGCAGCTGGCAGTGTTGATGACCGGCTACTTTGGAAAATCCGAAACGGTCGGGAACGCCGAGAGCTTTCCAAACTTCATGAGCCGCTTTGCATGCAACGTGTCCGGATTCTTCGGCAAGCCACTCGTAATCCGGATTGCCGAGTACCAACAGCGCGCGCGGAGCAATCATAGCCATCAATTCGTGATGGTCGTACGGTAATTTAGTAACGGCTGAATTAAATCGTCCCAGATCCTGATGATACCATGCATAACCTTGCGCGTTTCGCAGCCGTTCTCTGCTGCCGGGCAATTTTTCTGTTACGCGCCATGCAGCGTCGCCACCGCCGCCCGGCTCCTGCGCTATAGTCAATGCAATCCGTTCATCGAGCGCCCCGGAAAACAAAGCTATTTTACCCGCATAAGAACAGCCGGTTACAGCTAAATGTTTTAAATCGATTTTAGATTCGGGCGACATTTCAAGCGCGTCGATAATTCTGCTAACGCCCCACGCCCAGGCAATAAATTTACCCCGCTTTTTATCCGGATAAAGCTTATAAAACTGTCCGTCTCCGCGGCTTCCCGACCAACCGTTCGTAAGCTGCCATTCCATAAAATGAATTGTGGCAATTCCTCTGCTTGTAAAAAGATCCGGCGGCAAACTGCCCGTAGGAGTGAATCCCACTCCGATAACGGCGGGAAACGGTCCTTCTCCTTCCGGCAAGCTAATTGGCGCGTTTATAACCAGCGTATCGTTGTTCTCAACAATAACTATCGTCATAAGAGTATCCGTATATGTAACTTTCATATTCTCCGGTTTGGGCGGTTTAGCGCCAAGTTCGTAATGTTGAATTTCTTCGCCAATTTCAGCGCGGCGGCATCTCCATTCGAGTTTACTCGTAATCCTGCATCTGCCGTCAGACCATTCGAAAGGATCCGGCAGTTCATTAATTACAGGCAATTGACTGAAATCCGGCAGCGGCGGTTTAGCGCAATCCGCTCCCGTATTCTCAACGTCGTAAACGCGGGGCATTTCCTGTGAATAAGCGTTTATAAATAAAAAGAAGAAAGCCATTAAAAAAATTACCGAGCTATTTGTTTTCATTATATTCCCCCTGTTTATTTTAACAAAAGTAATTTAATCGATTTGCCGCTTCGTCCGTCTGCTATCTTGCAGAAATAAATTCCCGAAGAGAGTTCGGCGCCGTAATTGCTTTTACCGTTCCATCTGACCGTATGCGTTCCCGCTGTTTGATATCCCTCAAATAAATTGACTACTTCCCTGCCGAGCTGGTCGTAAATTTTCAACGATATCTTTCCGTCGGACGGAAGTGTATATTTTATTACCGTTGACGAATTAAACGGATTGGGATAATTTTGATACAATTCAAAATTCCCGGGTAAAATATTTTCCTTTGTTTCTTCAATATTTGTCGGATTTTCTCGAGGAATAAAACGCAATGTTTGTATTCTGAACAATTCTTCCGACGAGTCGCCTTTAAATAAAAGATATACGTCGTGCATACCATCTGCGGCGCCAGAAACAGGCGCTTTGAATTCCTTGAAGTCGGTCCAGCTTCCCGTATTCTCAATTTCGACCTCGGAAATTATTTCGCCGGAAAGCGAGTCGATTCTGACTTCGATTTTACCTCCGGAAGAGTTGCAGGATGCCACAACCGCAATTGAATCGGCAAAAACCGGATAATCTTCCGCTCCCAATTCCACCCCTGCATACATTGCCCAATCGTCATTATCTATTTGACTCAACAGATTCGGCGGATACCTGTTTATCATAGTTTTTGTGCCCGACTGATTTGCAGGCGAAGCGGCGTTAATATTTGTATATCCGTCGCGGTAAATGTAGAGATCGAAGTAAGCGGGTTTTCCGATTGTGTAAAGTCCCTGATAATTTCCCGTAAAGTTATTAAACTGGGTTTGTTCTTTGTCGATATCGGCGGCGTCAATTTCGTTGCCTGCCTGGAACCACCTGATTCCGTCCGCGCTGTAATATCCGTACATCTTATGCTCGTCGCGTACGAGTTTTAACCATAATACCGCTCCGATATTATTTTCAACCTCGTATTTAATATTCTCAAAACCGAACGAAATAATTTTATTTCCTTCCGTATCTGCAGTAGAGCAAAGTTTTACCTGATGAGTTTGAGGACCGTTAATAATCCATAATCCCGCTTCATGCAAGTTCGATTCGGGTTCGAAATCAATACGCGTAATTAATGAATAGTTATGCTCGCCGTCGTTTTTAATTACTGTATTTCTTCCTCCTCTTCCGATATTCGAAAGTTTTAACCATCCCGGACGTTCTGCAAGTGAATAGGAAGATGAAGGAGTATATCCCAGAAACGACCACTCGGGATGCAGTTTTTCGGAATCGAAATAATCCGAATGCGGGACTGCCCAGGGAATGCCGCTGCTGGGAAGGTCGGGCGCTAAAGCCGCATCCGGCGAAGGTCTCAAAATTTTCGGAAATCCGTCGTCGTCATAAATTACCTGACACAATAAACCCTGCCGTCCCTGAGCATACCAACTGCCGCTATGGTAACTGTGCGCAATAACCCAGCTTGTTCCGTCGTCCAATTCAACAGCCGGCGAAATATGATTCGGAGCGCTAAAATTCGATATGCTTCCAGTAAAAATATTTGTTCCGATTATTGTCCATTTTGATTTATCGTCTGTTAGAGTGTCGCTCCTCATTACATATTGACTTCCTGCCAGATGCTGTGCAAAACTGTAATAATATCGCCCGTTATGCTTCCACATTACCGGACCTTCCGCCCATCCGTAAGGATTTCCTTCCGAATCGGGATTAAGCCAGGTCATATCGAGTACATTACCGTTAGGTTGACCGTCTTCTCCAAGTTCGACTATATGATTATTCTGTCGACCGTGTTTGGTTAACAAATACCATTTGCCGGTACTATCGTCAATAAAAATCGAATTGTCGACGCCCAATCCGCTCATACCTGCAGGAACATTCATTCTTGTCGGCATACTCCACGGTCCTTCCGGCTTATCCGCTTTGACAAAATACATACTGCCGCCTCCCCTTCCGAAAAAGTGCCAATATTTATTATTGTAAAAGACCATGTGTCCGCCCCAGATTCCTCCGCCGGGACTATTGCCGTATTCCGACCATGAAGCCGAAACCGGTTGAGCTATCACTTCCCAGTGTACAAGGTCGGTGGAATGATATATTTTGGGTGTCGGATTAAAAGACGAACCGGAAGTATAAAAATGATTCCCGATTTTAGTCAAAGTCGGGTCGGGATGATCTCCCGGAATTACCGGGTTCATATAGGTTTTCGGCGTCTGGGCTGTTAACGATAAATTAATTAAGAATAAGCACAGAAGATTGAAAATAACTTTGTTCATACTCCCCCCCAAAAAAATTTCATTAATCGGCAAATACCCAAATGAAACATGAGCCGCCTTTACGGTCGGGACGCGCTCCTTCCGAATCTGCGGAGCATAAACTTCCCGCATACGGATCTGCAAACAAATATTTGTGCGTTTTCAAAGACATCAACATTATTTCTCCTCTCAACATATCAATCCATTGAAACGTCGAAGCGGAACCGTTTTCTTCCTTATCAATTCTGACCTCAGCCATTCCTCCCAAATTCTTTACTGTTACATAACCGCCCGTGGCAACAGATTGCAAAGCAATGCGCCCATCGCCTTTGTCGATCACGCGGAACAATCCATTCTCTCCTTCTGCAAATTTACTGTCGATTGGAACCGGTCTTAAAAAGTTTTTCCAATTAACAAGAATTGTACTGTCAGCGAGACTAATCAATTTTATTGTTTTGTTATAAGGAATCGGCTTAGTTAAACCTTTGCATCTTGGTTCTATTATTTCGAAGTAGTCGAAATCCGCAAAGCCGCCTTCGTTACCTCCCTTATTAAAATTGAAAAGCGCATAACGGACGCCCTGGAAAGTTTTAAGCTGATACGGCAATATTATTTTGTCGTCAATGGTAATATAATTTTCTCCGTCCGTACTGTAACTCAAATAAGCAAAATCTTCGTCGAAGTTACAATATGCCCGCAGCCATATTTTATTCGTCACAGGGATTAAATTAATTTTTTTCTGTTTTTGTTGATTATAATACTGAAGACGGTTATCGCCATCTTTGTTTTTAGTTATTCCTATCCATGCATAAGGCAGATTCAAAAGAGCCAAACCGGCTATATCGCCCCGTTTCAGATTCGATATATCGACAAGCGTAACAGCGTACGATTCGGGACCTACGGCTCTCTGAGTAAGAGTATTTCTGGCATACCAGAACGATTCGGCGGGCATCGAATGAAGCCGTAAAAATCCTTTGCGTTCATTCAACGACCATTTTTCGTCAACTGGGGCATGATTCCACTGCCATGCGTTTTTTAATTCCGGCCCGTCGAAATTATCGTCTTTTTCAAATGGCGCGGAAATTCCGGATTTAACCGATGTAAGCGGTTTACGCCAGCTTTTGGGCGAACGTTTAAGATTTCCCGGCAATCCCATATAAGGCCAGCCGCCTTTCCATGTTACGGGACTCAATACGGTAACCCTGCCAATCGAATTATAATCCATCATAGAAAAACCCCACCACTCGCCTTTATCTGTTTCTACAATGCCTCCCTGATGCATCGGAATACATCCGACATGATTTGCAGGCGCTTTTGTTAAATTAAAAGGCGGTCCGTTTTTAGTGTCCCACAAACGCCATGTTGTTCCCATACCCATATTTTCTTCTGCGCTCATAACATTTATTTCATAGGAACCGTATGGATTGTCCGCCCTGGCGCATACCTGATAACAAACCGGGTCCCAGTTCGTGATTGTTATGTAATATTTACCGTCGATTTTATAGAAATGGCATCCTTCGCCGGCTCCGCTGCCTGCCGGTATGATAATTTTTTCGGTGCCAGGAATAATATCCGTTAAATCTGCATTTAACTCGGCAATCCGTATTTCGTCATAACCCCACACGACGTATATTTTACCGTCGTCGTCAAATAAAACGGATAGATCGTGTAAGGAAACATTCATTTGATAATGCTCCCACGGACCAGCCGGGTCCGTACTTTTGAAGACCTGAGTCTTATGCCTGTTAACGTTGCTGAAGATATAAAACATCCCATTATTATATCTTATGCAGGGCGCCCAAAAACCTTGTCCGTAAATCTCTTTGCCTTCTTCAAGTCGGAATTCCGGTCCCAGATCCAATCTCCCGCACGCATATCCCAATAACTTCCAATTTACCAGGTCTTTCGAATGAAGAACCGGTAAGCCGGGCATTGTATGCATTGTCGTGCCGGTCATATAATAATCGCTGCCAACTCGAATCAAATCCGGATCGGAAAATTCTTCATAAAAAATAGGATTAGTAAAAGTCCCGTTACCGTTGTCAGCATGCCACGTGGAATTTGTCGAGTCGCTCTGCCTCGGGATAAATGTCTGTCCCGGTAAGTTTATATTGGATATACAGAAGACAGTCAAAGCAAAGAGAGTAATTTTATAGAGTCTCATACAAGATAGTTCCCGCGATATATTGATTCGACAAATTAAATTATTTTAACGGCAACCAGACTTTCATTTTCCCGACGCCTCTGTTCGACCAGAGATAGTAAGGTATCATCTTAATTTTATTGCCGTCGTTTTCGATAATTACTGCCTTAGTTTTTTCCGACAATATTTTCTCTTCTTTAACGGAGATTTTTGAATTCCGTGTAATGAATACATTTGAAAAGTTTTGGTTATCCGCTTCTTCCGCACAGTAAACGAACGGTCCCAATTCAATTGCTGCCTTATTTCTGTCATCTTTTACTTTTTCGTTTGCAGTTACTTTTTTGACTTCGCCGGGAAGCAACAATTCAACTTTGTCGCCTTTCTCCCAGAGTTTGGTAATAACCGCGTAACCCGACGAGATATTCAGACTTTGCTCTTCGCCGTTGACAAGCAATTTAATTTTTCCGTTTTGTTTGTTCGCGTAACGGTAGAGATCGCCGGGCAGCGGAATATTTCTCGACCATCCGGGTATTCTTATTTTTAATGTAAATTGCGCTGTAATCTGAGGTTCTATATTTAATGTAACTTTGTAATCCAAAGGATAAGAAGTTTTTTGAATAATCCGGACGTTTTTGTTTCCTAATTCGATATCGGCTTTACTGCCTACAAACAGATTTACAAACAGAGTATCGTCGTCAACCGAATAGATCAGACCCGGGAGCGACGGGATAAACCGTATGAGATTTGTAGGACAGCAAGAACAATCGAACCAGGATTGTCGCGTACATGCTCCTCTATTAAATTTATATACACCGTCGGATTCCAGGGGATTGGGATAAAAGAAATTTTTTCCGTCGAGCGATATGCCGGAGAGCAAACCGTTGTAGAGGGTGCGTTCGAGCACATCCATAAATTTTGAATCGCCGGTCATTCTGAATAAACGGTAATTCCAGTAAACGCTGCCGATAGCGGCGCATGTTTCGCCGTAGGCAGTCAGATTAGGCAATTCGTAATCGTCGCCGAAGGCTTCTCCTTCGTGACGCGCTCCCAAGCCGCCGGTAATGTACGTCTTTTTATTTACTACGTTATCCCACAATGTAAAAACAGCTTTTCTGTAATCCTCGTCATCGTGCAGAGCGGCAATATCTGTCATTGCGGCGTACATGTAAAGAGCGCGTACGGCGTGACCTACAGCTTCTTTCTGCTCCAATAACGGTATGTGATCCTGAGCGTATTCTCCGTATAATTTATGAGTTGTAGAATCGCCTCTGATATCGAGGAAAAACTTTGCCAGTTCCATATATTCTTTTTTGCCGGTAATCTGGTAAAGTTTAATCAGACCGGTTTCCACAATTTGATGACCCGGCGGTTTTCTGAGTTTATCCGGTCCGAAAGTTTGAACCAACAGGTCTGCGTTTTTAATTGCAATATCGAGAAAATTTCTTTTACCGGTAGCGTAATAATGAGCGGCTGCGGCTTCGAAAAGATGACCGCTGTTATAAAGCTCGTGACTGCTTTCGAGACTTTCCCACCTTTTAGAAGGCGGTTTTACCCACCATGCAGGCGGCTTTTGAGGATTTATAGTAAACCAGGTTGTCAAATAACCGTCTTCTTCCTGTCCAGTTTTTATAATCGCAATAACCGAGTCTATATAATCTTCAAGTTCTTTATTTGGACTGCTTACCAACGAATACGAAGCCCCTTCGATAATTTTATAAAGGTCGGTATCGTCAAAAGGCATTTCCCCTCTGTATTCTCCTTTCTTCTTGCCGCCCGCAACAAGAAAGTTGTCCATTCTGCCTTCTTCTTCGCACTTTTCGAAGGCATATTTGATGGTGGTTTCCTGAATTGTTTTGATTTTTGGCAGCCAGAAATCGTCGTTGACAGTCACGTTCCTTATATCGACCGGAGATATACGGTATCCGCTCCGCTTAATTTTGTCTTGCGGGAATATTAAAGAAGAAAGGAGCAGTATGAAAGCGATGATTTTCATTTGTATTTCCTATGTTTTGAATCTATTTCATAAGAATAATTTTTTTGGAATCGGCATTATCGCCTACCGCAAGTTTACAAATATAAATACCGCTGGATAACTTTTTTGCGTCGAAATTATATGAATAGACTCCCGCCGTCTTAAAGCCTTCAAACAGAGTAATAATTTCCTTTCCAAGCAAATCGTAAATTTTCAACGATACTTTGTTGGCTTTGTTAATTGTAAATGATATTCTGGTTGTCGGATTGAAAGGATTCGGGTAGTTTTGTTCGAGTATGAATCCCACTTTTTTTTCGTAATTATTTTGTTCTTGAATATCCGTAGCGTCGCATAAATTGATTGCCGTGTCGCCTTCGCCAAGCGGATAAAACTGTATACCGGAAACAGCCAATTTATCCAATGCCGCTCCGTCTTCTCTATACGATACCTTAATAATATGTTCGCCGCTTTCCAATTCAAAACTATCCAATAGTTTCCATTCCCAACCGTTTGAAGCCAAACCGTTGTACATTCGGTAATCTTGGTTGTCTACGCTAATCCAGAATGAATCGTCGTTATAAGTGGGACAATTAACTCGGGCTAACAAATAATAAACTCCCGACGTATCAATTGAAAACGGTACCGTAATAATATTTTCATCTCCTGTCGGGGCTTGATTTAAACTTTCAAGTCCGTCACGGATTGTTACATATTTGCCGTTGGAGGCATTGTCGTCTTCAATAATTTGCCAATTACCTCCCACAGTGCCGCACTCGGATTCGAGAAATAGAGATTGAGATTGGTCTTCGACAATCAGAGAATCGGTTTTGGTAAACAAACTCAGATCGACAGCTTCAGCCATCATTCTGTGTCCCGTTTCGTTAGGATGAAGACGGTCGCCCGTGTCGGCTTCGGGTAAAAGACTCAATGTATCTTCAGGATTTCTTAAAGCTCTGTCCATGTCGATAACCGCGTCGAAATACCCGCTCGTTCTTATCCATTCGTTCACTTTTTGTCTTGCGGCTTCGTGCGTTTCCGAGTAATAAAACGAGCCTTTCATTGGCAGGAGAGTCGCCCCGTAAACATAAATGCCTTTTGAATGCGCATGATAAATCATCTGTTTATATGCTTCGATTAAATCGTCGGCAACGTCAATACTGTTCGAACCGCCGATATCGTTAATCCCTTCCAGTATAATTAACCATCTAACGCCGTTCTGATTAAGAACGTCTCTTTCGAATCTGCTTAGGGCTGACGGTCCGAGACATTGTCTTAATACGCAATTTCCTCCTATGCCCGCATTCAGCACAGCAACTTGTTTTGTTTCCGGATTGGCTTGTAATCTTTTTGCAAGTTCGTCAGGCCAGCGGTTCTGTTTGTTCGTTCCCGATCCTCTGCCGTCTGTTATCGAATTGCCGAGCGTTACGACTGCGAAGGCTGAATCCGGAGCCAATACATCAATTGTATTGATTACGTACCAATGATCAGTTGTTACCGCGCCCGCAAAATCTTCTTTATCAACGTTATTTCCGGTAAGAATATACGATGTTGTTCTCGAACCCGGATGCCCTGTTACGTCGCTGGAAGTATTGCCAAAATAGATTGTAATTGCAATGTCGGTCAAAGGAGTTAAGTCGAATTCAAGCGGGTCCGAAATGACGGCAGAACCCGCCGCCATTGTTACGTTCGGCTTGCCGTTAAACGTAAGAGCTTTATCCGTCGATTTATCGATTACTCCGCTTCCTTTCGATACGGCAATATGAACTGCATTCATCGTAACAGGCGAACTGCTGAATTCATTGGAAAAGCGGACTCTCAACACATCGCCTCCTAACGAAACCCGCACGATTTGACGAATAGTATTATTTGTCAATCCCGGAGGGTCCGGCGGATTATTCTGAGGTTCCACCAACTGCGGCGAAGTTGTCCACGTACCGACCCATTTCTTATTATCCGTTTGTCCGTATACCGTTATACATGTTATAAGCATCAGTATCAGGAAATATTTTTCTACGACGACTGAAATTTTCAAAATATTATTCATCCGTAATTCCCTTATGAATTTTTTGTTATAATTATTTAGTAAAATATTTTTTACGCCTGCTTTTTATTTAATAATAATTTTATCGCTCAACCGGATATCTTCCGAAGAACTGCCGACCAAAATTTCCCATGCGCCTTTTTCGACTACAAAATCATTCTCGTTTGTACTGTAGAATGCAAACTCATTTACAGGGATTTTAAATTCCAATATCTTGCTTTCTCCCGTTTGCAGAGTTAACCTTCGGAATCTTTTTAATTGTTTACGGGAAACCTTAAATTTAGCGTCCTTACAGCTTGTATAGATCTGGACAACCTCGTCGCCAGTACGATTGCCAACGTTAGTAAGCCTGAACTGTAATGAAAGCGTGTCCGTTTCATTCAGGATATTGTTTTCAATTTTCAGACTGTCATATTTAAAGGTTGTATACGATAAGCCGTGACCGAACGGGAACAGCGCCGGTTTATTTAAATACATGTAGGTTCTGGGATTATTAATTAGGTCGTAATCCGACATGGGCGGTAATTGATCCGTGGAAGCGTAAAAAGTTTGAGGTAATTTACCGCTGGGATTATAATCTCCGAAAAGGACATCGGCTAGCGCTCGTCCTCCGAATTCGCCGTTGTACCAGTTTTCCACTATAGCCCTGGCATATTTTTCCGTTCCTGCCATTGCAATCGGTCCTCCGTTAATCAGAACAACAATTATATTGGGATTAACCTCCGCTACAAGTTCAATCAGTTCCCTTTGAACCGGGGGCAGTTCGATTTCTTCTCTGTCGAGTTCCTCCTGGGACAAGCCGGGCGAGATGCCCAGCGTTAAAATAACAAGGTCATTTTCAGCCGCTAACTTTTTCGCGTTATCAAAATCTTTTTGTCCCAAATCCCATGTTAATCTTGCAGTAGCTCCCAAAGAATTATCAAAATATTCGAACACGAAATTGTACTTTTTACCCGGCAGTAATTTAACTTTGGCGGCGATTGGCTTTTCTCCGTGTTCTTTCCAATCGTCAATAATCAATTCATTATCGATATAAAGCCGGGCGCCGTCGTCGCAGCTTGTGCCGATATAGTTAATGGTATCGGGAGGAATGATAGTCCCTTTCCATCTCACTGAAAATTTATCGGACGGCACTCCATCGGCGGGAGAGTTCATACCGAAGACAAAATTAATTTGCGAGTCTATTCTGGTTTTAACGGGCTTCCCTTCCAAATTCATATTATCAAAGTATTCTCCGATTATTCCTTTTGTTCCTTTCCCATCAACGACGTCAAAGTATTTCGTTTCGATAGGAATCAGCAGCCTGCTGCCGATGCCGCATCCTTTTGTATGCTCGACTTTAATATTCAAAGAATCGGCTTTGCTTTTTATTCCTTCGAGAGGACTTATCAGAACATTCGGGTAACCGCTGTAAATCCCCAGCTGCGCTTCTTTTGCATTCGGGCCAATTACCGCAATAGATTTTACTTTGTTTTTATCTATCGGTAAAATTCCATCGTTTTTCAAAAGAGTAACAGCTTTTCGCGCGGCTTCCAGAGCCAGTTCTCTGTTTTCTTTGCTGTCTAATTTATCTTGACCTATTGAAGAATACGGTACAATTTCAGGAGGGTCGAACTCGCCCAATCTGAAGCGCGCCGACAACGTTCTGAACAGCGCCCTGTCGATATCTTTTATGCTAAGTAGTCCTTCTTCGAGAGCGTCTTTTATATATAGTCGATACGCTTGACCGCAATTTAAATCACACCCGGCAAGTATACTGCGCGCTACGGCTTCAGCTCCAGATTCAAAAAATTTATGTCCGTAAATCATATCGTGAATCGCCCCGCAGTCCGACACTACATAGCCTTCAAATCCCCATTGACGTCTTAACAAATCGGTCATCAAAAATAAATTCGCATTACTCGGCACATGATTCAGTTCATTGTAAGCTCCCATTATTGAGTATGCTTTTCCCTCGATTATGGCGCTCTTAAATGCGGGCAAATAATATTCATAAAGGCTTCTCATGTCGACGTCAGACGAGCCGGTATGTCTTCTTTCCTCTTCGTTATTTGCAATAAAATGTTTAGGGGTGGCGACGGTTTTTAAATAATAAGGATGGTCGCCCTGCATTCCTTTAATAAATTCAACTCCCATTCTGGATAAAAGATAAGGGTCTTCGCCGTACGATTCTTCGTTTCTGCCCCAACGCGGGTCTCTGGCTATATTAATTGTAGGACTCCAGTATGTCAGTCCTTTCCCTTTTAACTTATTAAAGGCTCTGGCTTCGTCCGAAATAGCCGTTGCAATTCGATAAACCAAATCCGGTTCCCATGTAGCTCCCAATGCGATTGCCTGAGGAAACGAAGTGGCGCCTTCTTCCAACACACCGTGCAAAGCTTCGCTCCAATAATTATACGCTTTCAAACCGAGTCGTGGAATTGCATCGGTTTGATTCGTCAATTGCGAAATCTTTTCGTCCCTTGTCATCAGAGCTATCATGTCGTTTAATCGATCTTTATAGGATCCGGGCTTATATACATTTACAATCACATTGTTAGAGTCAATAACTTTATCGTTCTTTCTTAACGTATACTTAAAAAGATAATAACCCGGACGCGGAAATTTTACTTCTGTCTTGAATGCGGAAGGTTCCTCAATAAAAACTTTTGAATTGTTTATACATACCCAATTGAAATCGCAGCCGCCGTCCGATATTTCATACGATAAAGAATCGACGATTAAAGTCGCTGTTTTCTTTTCTTCCCAGTTAACGAAATAATAGCCGCCGGATTTTATATTCTGAGCGCATACATGAGTTTGAAGAGAAAAATAATAAAGAGTTAAAAAGAAGGTTAAGAAAAATTTATTCATATATAATCCTTCCTTTAATGATTCCGATAATCATTAACAACCAATTTATTACTTCAGAAAAAGTAATTTTGTAGAAGCCGTATAATTTCCGGCAGTCAACTTGCAGTAATATATACCGCTCGACAGCGAGCGCGCATTGAAGAATAAAGTATGAATGCCGGCGGGCTTTATTGAATCCTCCAAAGTAGTAACTTCGCGTCCCGTTTCGTCGTACAATTTAACCGAAACACGGGCTCCGACTGGAATTGAATAAGTAATTCTTGTCGAAGGGTTAAAAGGATTCGGATAATTCTGATATAATTTAAATTCCCGCGGAATTAACTGCCCATTGTTTTTGCTCGACGTAATCATCGGTCGTACTTTGAATACAGAATGTCCCGCTGTTATAAATAAAGTTTTGTAATCGTCTTCTCCCCATGCGCAATTTGAGGCCGAAACGTTGGAAGGCAAATTAATCTTTCCCAGCAATTCGGCTTCCGGGGATATTATCCAGACGGCGGAAGCGCAAGTAACGTAGAGATTTCCTTCCGGGTCCGTCTTCATACCGTCGGCGTATCCGTTTACGGGAATAGTATAAAAAAGCTTTTTGTTCGCAATTACCGAATCGTCTACAACATCCCATACGTAAATTTTGTGCGCTCTGGAATCATTGACATATACTTTCGATTCGTCGGGCGAAAAACAAATTCCGTTTGGGAGCTCAAGTTTGTCGAGCAGTTGAATATTTCCCGTAGGACTTATTCTGTAAATGCCGTTAAACGTAAGTTCTTTATTTTTATATCCGCCCGGTATGTTAAAGTCAGGGTCGGTAAAGAAAATCGAGCCGTCGGATTTAACAACGAGGTCGTTCGGACTGTTAAAGCGTTTGCCTTCGTATCTTTCTGCCAATGGCGTCTGCGATCCGTCTTTTTCGAAACGCACAACCCGCCTCAATCCCATCTGTCCGGCTATCAATCTGCCATCTAAATCATAAGTCAATCCGTTTGTACTGTCCGACGGATCAAGATAAATTTCTTTGCCGCTCTCAGGCGTCCATCTGTAAATTTTATTTCCTTTAATATCGGAAAAAAGCAAGCCTATCTCTTTGTTCCAGACAGGTCCTTCGGGTTGTTCGATATCGGTTGCAATTTCTTCCAATTCTGCATTTGTATCGATAACAATTTGTGCTTTGACATTGCGTGTCATAGTTACGAAGAACAACAAGCACAGTATATAACTTACGAAGATCAAAATTTTTTTGTTCATATTGAATAACTTACTTATTTCTGGTAAATCATTTTTATAGACTGATTGAAGCTGTCGGATTCAAGGCTGCAGATATAAACTCCGCTAGCCAAGCCTGTAGCGTTCCATTGCAAACGGTGTTCGCCTGCAGGTGCCTCGCCTTCCATAATTGTTTCAACTTCTCTGCCTGTTATGTCGTACACTTTTAATCTTATATGTTGATTTGCAGGCAGGTAAAACACAATCATCGTGGAAGGATTAAACGGATTGGGATAATTTGCGCATAATTTAAAATCGGAAGGTCTTTCCGGATTTTTATTTTTATCTACGCTTGTAATTAAATCTTTTCCGTCGCCGACAATATTAATTTCGCTCAATCTGTTTGTTCCTGCCCCTTTTTTATAAAGGAGGTCGAGATAATTATCGCATTCTCTGTCGCCGTAGCTGTTTTTTGCTGGCAATTTTAATTTTTCCGCTTCGGGATCGAGTCCCATCAAATGAGCGGCAATCGTATCGGCAGCCACGGGGTCTTTACCGGCAAACAATACATGACTTGCTGACGGAGCAAAACTCGGATTCCATACGCCTTCTCCTCCAACTGCATTTTTTATTCCGTCTCCGATAGAAAGATCAACCGGGCGAGCCGCGAATAAATCGCAAACAGAACGGGGTAAAAATTTTGCCGACGAACCGTTGGTAGGGCTGTGGATTGCCTGTCGCCTGTATTGAATTTGCTGCGTCGTATAGTTTACTTGAGGAACCGAACCAACCTGATTTTTAATGGCGCATGTAATGCCGGCTTCCGCGTGTTGTTTTAATTTTCCGATTGAAACATAAACGTCGTTATTAATCAGAATTTCGTTCATTCTGAAGCTCGGGAAATTAAAATAATCGTCGCCGGTCGGAACGTCAACTAAATTCCCTTTACTGATATCCGTCAATTGACATCCCAAATCTTTTGCAATAGATGCATATCCTTCATAAACCGGATTGTCAAAAGAATCGTAGCTGCCCAGACTCTCAACAATTATTATATTATGAGGAGATACTCCCGAATCTATAATCAGTTCGGCGGCGGCTCTGACGACCGTTGAATGGCTCCACATAGCTTCTTCGATTGTTGTGCCTTTCAATTTATCGTTGGAAGCGCTCCCGGATCCGCCTGTGAGATTAATTTTTATTACAACTTTCTTGTCCGTTCCGAATAAATCCGAAATACCTCCAATCTGGTCAAACAAATATTCCATCTTCTGTTTGACTCCTCCGTTGACATCGTCGTAAATATAATTATCGGCGGGCGCATTTAATGTATTTGTAATGGCAACCGTAGAGAAATTCGATTTTTTGTTTAAGTCGTAGGCAAAAATACCGGACGGTTTTAAATACGGAACAGTTAATAAGCCGGCAAAAGCAATACTGCTTTTTTTTATAAATTCCCGGCGCGTTGAATTGACGCCCTCGTTATTCCCGGACTTTTTCATTCCCCCTCCTTTTTGTTTATTAATATAACATTTTAGTCCGCATTTATCACAATGCTTGCATCTTTCAAGCCTTCCGAATAAGCCTTTAATATAATATTGCCTTTTTCTCCTTCAAGCGAACGGACTACAACCAGCGCAAGACCGTTAAAAGCGTTGCGACTTTTCGACGTGAAAGGAATCATACAAGTCGGGTCGCCGTTATCGGTTGCAACTATTTCACCCGGTCCCTCAATTTCAAATTTAATCATATTGGATGCGTTCGGTACGAGCAAACCGTTTTCATCTTTAATTCTAACCGTAACAAAAGAGAGATCTGACCCGTCCGATTTGATTACGTTTCTATCGGGAATTAACTCGATCCGAGCCGGGTCAAGTGTGGTTTTCACACTGTCGCGAGCCCAGATTTTGCCGTTCTTATAAGCGATAACTTTTAATTCGCCAGGTTCATAAATAACGTCGTCCCAGCGCAAACGGTATTCGTAATCTCCCTTTTTCTTTCTGCCCAATGACTTTCCGTTTAGAAATAACTCGGCTTCGTCGCCGGATGTAAAAACATGGACAGGCGTAATTTTGCCCGCTTGCTCAGGCCAGTTCCAGTGAGGCAAAATATGAGCCATCGGAAAATCGGGACGCCAGTATGATTGATATAAATAGAACCTGTCTTTTTTGAAGCCGGCAAGATCTATAACTCCAAAGTATGAACTGCGCGCTTCGTAATAAGGCGTCGGTTCGCCGAGATAATCCCATCCGCTCCAGACGAATCCGCCCGCAACGTACGGATGCCTGTCGAGGGATCTAAAAACTTTATCGGCCGACGAGCCGAAATCAGCCGTATATAATTCATATGCGCTTACGTATTTTTTTACCGGGTCGCCTCCCAACGTATCTCTGATAGGCGAGCTTATTCCCTCGTAAACGGGGAACAGATACGTGCCTCTGCTGCTCAACGCCGCGGCGTTTTCGCTGCTTAAGATTACTTTATCGGGAAATTTTTTATGGAATTCGTCGTACAACGGTTCTGTTTTAATTCCTTTTAAGTGGGCATACGCAGGCGCATTTCTGATTCCTTCGCCCTGATAATTCAGACTTATTAGCTCCATTACTTGAGGAAACGGCATATGAGGTTTGGCATAATTCATTGCCGCGGTCGCCGGTCTCGTAGAATCTTCGTCCTTTACAATATCGTAAAGACGTTTTGCCAATCCGGCGCCTTCTTTATCGGTATATTGCTCTCCTACTTCATTGCCAAAGCTCCAGATAATAACAGACGGATGATTTCTGTCCCGCCGAATAAAAGCTCTTAAATCCTGCTCGTGCCATTCGGGGAAAATAAGATGAAAGTCGAGAGGAGTTTTCTTTCGTTCCCAAACGTCGAATATCTCATCCACAACCAGAAAGCCCATTCTGTCGGTTAATTCGAGAAATTCAGGCGCGGGCGGATTGTGCGCAAATCGGATTGCATTGCAGCCCATTTCTTTTAAGAGTTCAAGTTGACGTTCGGCAGCTCTAAGATTAAATGCAGCGCCTAAAGCGCCGAGATCGTGATGGAGATTTACGCCCTTAATTTTTATCAGCTCGCCATTGAGAAATATTCCATTATCGGGGTCAAATTTTAATTCCCGTATTCCAAATTTCGTAGAATAATAATCGGTTAACTTTCCATCCACAAATATTTTCGTTTCGGCAATATAAAGATTCGGTTCCTGAACAGGCGGTATTCCCCAAAACTTCGGGTTAGTTATTTTAATTTTCTGATTAACGCTTTGGCTGCTTTCGGCTTCTATTTCGACGTTCGATAAATAGTCTTTTGCAATAAGAGTGTCGATTTTTTGTCCCGACTTATCGAGTGGATAAATTTCATGAACAATATCAATAAAAACCTCTTTATTAGATTTATTGTCAACTTTCGTTTTGATATTTACATCGGCGGAAGATTTACTCACGTTATCGGTTTTAATAAACGTACCCCATTGCGCTACATGAACTTTATTAGTTTTAACAAGCCACACATTCCGGTAAATACCTCCTCCCGGATACCAGCGAGAGGATTTTGGAGGATTATCCAGACGTATTGCCAAGATATTTTCTTTACCGAAATTTATATACGGCGTCAGATCGATTCTAAAAGAATTGTAACCATAAGGCCAGCCGCCTGCAAGATAGCCGTTAATCCAAACCATAGCATAAGACATGGCTCCGTCGATATCGAGGTAAATTTGTTTTGTAGAATCATGAAGTGGAATAAAAACTTTTTTTCTGTACCAGGCTACGCCATGACTCGGCAATCGTCCCATACCGCCGCCTACTTCGGCATTTTCTCCCTCGTAAAACGGTCCTTTAATCGCCCAATCGTGAGGCAAGTTTATTGTTTCCCATCTGCTGTCGTCGTAATTCAATTGAACAAACGGAAAATCCTTCCCGGGATTGCCCTCCGGTCTTTTATAATGTCGTGATTTATCTTTAATGAATTCATTTCCCGTTGGTAATATCCAGCGCTTCAAAACTTTTTTAGTCGATTCAATTTTTACGGCTTCGGTCGGCATCGCATCCGCAGGTTTGTCATCTTTATATTCTTTAATTTCGGGCCGGACATCATAAATCAAACTATCTGCATCTGCCATATCCTTATATTTAAAAAACTTCCATCCTTTGTTCAGTAATACTTTTTCTCTTACGTTTTTATTGATTCCCGTTGCTTCCGAAAAAACAATATCATTAACTGACAGCGATATGAATAAAATTAAAGCAACAAATAATCTGTTTATTCTCATTATAAACGTTATCCCGTTGATTCTTAAATATTATTAAAAGCCCCTGAATAAGTGTTTGTACATTAAAAACAGTAAAATCAATATATAGATATAGATGTAAAAGAAATAAATAATAAACAGCCCGCGCGAGGCGGGCTGTCTGAACCCCAAGTCAAGGAGTAATTATTTTATCAGCATCAATTTCTTGACGCTATAAAATTCGCCGGCTTTAATGGTATAGAAGTAGACGCCGGATGCAAGGTTAGAAGCATTGAAAGTAACTCTGTGATAACCGGCGCTCATTTGACCGTTTACTAATTGAGCTACTTCTTTGCCCAATGCGTCATAAACAACCAATTTAACGTCGCTGGCCTTTGGCAATGCGAATTCAATGTTGGTTGTCGGGTTGAACGGATTCGGGTAATTTTGACCGAGCGAGAAATCCGTAGGTATTGTAGAAGAGAATGTTTCTACGGAAACAACCGAATCCGGAATTTCAATCGGAGCTCCCAGATCAACCAATACATCGATGAGATTTAATTGAGTAGCAGTTGCCAGGTTGTTAAGCGCAATATTAAAGCTGTTGAATTTAGTAACCGGATTCTTATCGTCGACAACAATGCCGCCGAAATTATATGTTCCGTCTTCTTTGTAGACAAAATAACGGAATTCAACGTCGCCGTTTTCTAGCGGAGCAACTGAGAATGCAAAGTTGTACATGCCTTCCGTAGCAACAGCGCCGGCAGGTTTCTGACGTGTTTCAGCCAGAACATAATTTTCCGGTTCGTTAGTGTTGAGCCATGTGCCGTTGACAATAGCGCCAACAGTACCCATCTGGTCAGTTCCTTCGCCCCATGCGGTTAAGTCGTTGCCGCCGCTGTGAGGAATAACAAGGTAACCTGATGCGCCCGATTCGGAACCGTTCCAAGCCATACCGTTTTCTGTTTCAACTAATCTTCCGGCCTCTTGATAGAATAGCCCCATTCTGAGAGAAGACCATCCTTCGAAACCTCCGCCAATCAATTCCATTTTACCGGTAACAATCATGGCTCTGTCGACTTTGGGAGTAACATCAATCGGGAATTCGCCTCTTAATGCAGCCCAACCGAACGGTTTTTTAGCGCCGGAAATTGTAGCATTGCCAATCAATTCAACGGGTTCAAGCGTCCAGCCGCCGGTTCTGTCGCCAATGAATCCCCAATCTCCCACATAAAACTCCTGCCATGGAGCTTCGGGCACTGTAATCGGATCGCCTTTATCTACTTTAACTGCAATTAATCTGAACTCTCTCATTTCAGTTTCTATACCGTCACCTATACCAAAGCAGATACCGTTGAATTTGGTGGTAACTTGGGCAGTGTCAATTACAGTGCCGCCGAACCAGTATTTTTTATCTTTATGGTACATATACCAGCGAATTTCATTTGTACCGTCGGGCAAAGGTTGAACGGAGATAGCAAAATCATAAACACCACCTTCGATAACTGCTCGAGCCGGAGCCTGTTCGATAGCGGCAATAGGCCCGCCATTGTTACTCCAGGTGCTGTTCCAGCCAGTGCCGCCGTTTATCGTCCAGATAGTACCGGCTCCGCCGGCTCCGTTTGCCATATCGGTGGTTCCGGAACGCGGCGTAAATTCATAACCGTAATGGACTCCTGATCCTGTCCACTCTGCCGTAGGTGTAAAACGATTTATTAATTCACCTTCGTCTTCCCAATAAGTTAAAGCGTAACGTAAACCTACATAACTTTCGCCTGGTCCATCGCCTACGTATTCAAATTGACCGGATACAATGACAGCCTTATTAGTTGAAGCTTCGACAGTAGTTCCAAAACCGCCTCTGATAGTAGCCCAGCTTGGCGGCGGACCGTCTGCGCCCATAGCCGCATCGCCTACTATTGTGTTGGAATCCACGAGTATAGGCCAGCCTTTACCGCGATTTGTGGCGCCCCAAAGTTCAACATAGAATGGTTCCCACGGAGCTTCGGGAACTACAATCGGATCTCCGTAATCAACTTTAGCTGCAATTACTTTGAACTCTGTCCAATCGCCGGTATTAATACCGAAACAAATACTATTGAATTTGTCTGTTGTAGCGGTATCTACAATGCTGCCGCCGAACCAGTATTTATTATTCTTTTCAATAAGATACCATTTAATTTCGGTTTGAGTATCGTCTACTTTTCTTAGAGAGAATGCGAATTCATATGTGCCCGGAATAATTTCTGCATTTCGTGGAGCCTGTTCAATTGCAGCGATCGGTTTACCGTTATTGCTCCAGGTGCTGTTCCAGTTGCCGTTATTAATAGTCCAGACTGTACCGCTGCCGCCGTTTCCGTTCGACATCGTTCCTGCCCCGGTACGCGGATGGAATCCGTATCCCCAATATTTTCCGCCTACCCATGCAGCCGAATCGGTCAGCGGATTTTCAAGTTGACCATTTTCCATATATGTTATAGCGTAACGAATAGGAGTATAACTGCTTCCTGCGCCTTCAGTACCTACGAATTCAAGTTCGCCGGTAACAATTAATGCTTTGTCGGTTTTCAATTCGAGGTCCTGACCGAAACCGCCTTGCACGGTTGCCCAGCCTGCGCCATTCAACGGAGTTCCATCGCCGGCAATTATTGCATCTCCTACAAGAGTTGTTGAATCATTTAATATCGGCCAATAATTGCCCTGCGCCGTTACTCCCCAATCTTGCAAATAATATGCTTGCCATGGAGCTTCCGGAACGGTAATCGGTTCGCCGAGTTCGGCTTTAACGCCCATAAGTTTAAATGCTGTCATATTTGTTTCGATGCCGTCGCCGACTCCGAAGCAAATACCGTTGAACTTAGTACTTACCTGAGCGCTGTCAATTACAGTGCCGCCGAACCAATATTTTTTATCGACATGATACATATACCAGCGGATTTCGTTTGTGCCGTCGGCTAAAGGTCGAACCGAGATGGCAAAATCGTATACGCCGCCTTCAATAACAGCACGAAGCGGTTTCTGTTCGACAGCTGCAATGGGACCTCCATTGTTGCTCCAGGTGCTATTCCAACCGCCGCCGCCGTTAATAGTCCAAACAGTTCCAGCGCCGCCTGCGCCGTTAGCCATGTCAGTAGTTCCGGAGCGGGGTGTAAATTCATAACCATAATGAACTCCGCTGCCCGTCCACATTGCCGAATCGGTATAACGGTTTGCCAATTCGCCTTCGTCATCCCAATAGGTTAATGCATAGCGCAAGCCTACATAGCTTTCGCCCGGTCCATCGCCGACATATTCAAATTGACCTTTAACAACTACAGCCTGGTCCTCGGTTGCCTGTAATATTTGTCCGAATCCGCCTCTGATAGTAGCCCAGCTCGGCGGCGGACCGTCGGCGCCCATGCCTCCGTCGCCAGGAGGAGTATCTTCTCTGTTAAGAATAGGCCAACCGGTGCCTCGGCTTGTAGCTCCCCACATGGTAACAAATGCGGGGTCTACCGTTCGGGTTACAACTATATTGTCGATCCAGATTGTGGCGTTATTGTTATAAGCGCTTCCAAACATAAATTTGAGCTGATTATTGGGAACGCTTATATCTGCCGTCATTTCGAACGTGAACGTTTGAGGAGTAGTAGTCACATAAGCGGTATCATCCAGATATTTGGTATAAGGATCTCCGTTGATCTCAAAGAGAGCATTGATTGCGGCATCTTTACTGGCAACAGCCATAAAAGACAAAGTATACTTGTAACCTGCAACCAACGGCAAGTCGGCTACGCGTTGAATACGCCACATTTCAACGCCGCCGTTAACTATTTCAGCCTTATATGAATTTGCGCCGGATAGTTTTCCGGTATTGTCAATCGAAAATGTGACGGTGGTGGACGCTTCGTCGATCCAGCCACTCCACATACCGTCGCCATTATCGAATTCGTCGGAGAGGACAACTTCCTGAGCCATCAGCCCGGAGGTCATCCATACGACTAACAATAAAATAAGTTTTAGATATTTTGACACGATTCTACCTCCCTATTTTGTGTAGAAATTTATTTGTTAACAATTAACAATCACCCCTTAGTTAAATACATACCCGCCGAAAAAATCCGGCGGGCGCATAATTACTGTTATTTCATCAACATTAATTTTTTTGTTAAGGTAACATTATCTGTTTCCAGGCGATAAACATAAACGCCGCTAGGCAAATTCGAAGCGTCAAAAGTTACTACATAATTACCTGCATTTTGACTGCCTTCGAACAAAGTTGCCACCTGCTGACCGAGCATGTTAAATACTTTAATAGAAACATATCCGTCTTTCGGAACAGAATATTCGATATTCGTGGTCGGGTTAAACGGATTAGGATAGTTTTGTTTAAGCGAATATTCCGTCGGAATTTTCCCTGCAATTTCGCGTACACTGACAGGATTGGGAGTACCGTAGTTTAACCAGTTATTGATAATTTCCCACTCCTGGTCGCGCTGAGCTTCCCAGGCAGGTTTAACTTCCGGGAACCAATTCAAATCGCCCAGGGGGAATCCGCCCATTGCAGCTGTTTTATATTTTTCATTAGTATAAGCGAGATTTTCAGGCAGCGGCCATTCCTGATTAAAACCGGCATCGGGTCTGTACGACCAATCGAGATCGGCATTGTTGCTCCACTTATAATCCATAAATGTAAGTAATGCCTCCTGATTTGTAGCGGGCTCTATGAATTGTGGGTCTTCGCTATAAATAGTTTCCCAATCGACATTCATAGTTTTAAACACTTTATTGCCTTCCGCGTCCGTAGAATCGATGAAATCAATTTCATCCTGACCTAGCATGGGAGATGGATTATAGATTAAATCCGACTCTCTGTTTCGTATTCTCTCTTTTGCCGAAGGAGCTTCGGTAAACCAGTTGAGGTAAAAGTCCTGATACAGATAAGCAATATGTCCGATGTATAATTTCCTGTCGAAGTCAGTAAAATCAACTGCAAAACCGAACGAATCAACGGGCGTCAAACCGTTGATTAAACCTCCTCCGGGAGAATTACACAATCCGTTTTTAAAATCGTCGTAAGTCATTCCTTCCGGACAAACGTCGACTGCCCTGTATCCGATCATCATGGGATTTACAAACAAAGAGTTTGTAATGGCGGCATTCCTGAGCCATCCTGCGGATTGGAATACCCATTCAACGGAATTAAGAAGCGTACAGTGGTTAATATAAACATTGTCGCTGTATTCGTTTCCTTCCTGCATTATAATACGGCTAAGATTAGTAAAAGAACAATTTTCGAACATCAGCGTATCATAATGCCAACCGGAACTCTGATATGGAAACGATATTGCGCGGCCGTAATATCTGAAGTGATTATCGGAATTATTTCTCCAGTACGAGTTATAGAATTTACCAACGAAGTGGTCTGCTTTAACGGTAATAGCTCCGCCGGCTTCTGCGCCTATACCGGCATAATCAAAAATACATCCGTCAAATACTCCGATTTCCGGATCGTTGGCTGCGTCTTGATTTTCGAATACAATCGAACCGCTGACTTTATTACCCAAAAAGTCGGCGTATCTGACCCAGATATTCTTCATCACGATATCGCCGTAGCTTTGAATAATGTAAGCCCTGTCAATTCCTTCCTCTGTCCAAACAATCTGAGGTGGAGCGGATTCCTGTGTATCTCCGGGTTTTGGAGCTACTAACTCGAGGTTTTGTCCGTGATCCAGATAAATGCTGCGGCTAAGGACATAAACCTCGTACGGGTTTAATTTAAAAACCGTATTGTTGATTGTACCGTCGTTGATGGCTTTCTCTATAGCGTCGTTCAAAGTGCCGTACTGACCCGTTTCATAAAACCCCGGGACAACAACGGTATCTTTTTGCGCGTATAGAGTAGTTCCAAACACCAACAAAAGTGAAAGTAATATTAATTTCTTCATAGCTACTCCTTTTTTATGAATTAGTTGGTTAATATCTTAATCTTATACCGACGTTTGCGGTCAAACCGTAGTTCTGAATGTTTCTGAAGCCGCCGGTCGATTTATGCAAAGACTGTGTATTGGCATTGTTCAGGTTGCTGAAATCGAGGAACAATTCCGAATTCAGGAACGGAAGCTTTTGTCTTGCAGACAAATCGACTCTGAAATAGTCGTCCGAGTAAGAATCGTTTTCCGGGTACCTGCCTCCGTTTCCGGTTGCAATTTGATCCTGGTAAACAAATGAAAGCCTGATCGAGAAGTCTTTGTAGTCATATCCAACATAAGCGTTCAACACATGATTGGGCTGATCCAATAATCTTCCAGCAGAAGAACTGTCAACAAGCACAGGTATTCTTTGTCTTCCTTCTACTTTTACTTTTACATCGTAAAACGGATATCTGGTTTCGGAAGAAATACGCGCATAGTTAATTCCGAATACAATGTTGTTAAAGGGCGACGGCAAATACCAGAAATTATGCTGGAAATCAAATTCGAGACCTTTGACCGTCGCGTCGTACGGATTATTCAGAGGTCTGTAGACCATGGCATTGGATTTTCCCGTAGTGGGATTAACAACAGGCGTTACAACGAGTGCGCCGTCCCGTACGATTTGATAACGCGGCAAAGAGTCGATGCCAGCGCCTTCGGCTGCGTCCAGCTGGTAACTTGCATTGTAAACAAAGTTTTCGATCGTTTTATAAAAAGCTCCGATAGAAAGCAAACCGATTTCATTTGTATGGAATGTGAAACTTAAGTCGTGATTAAAAGCTTGAGCAGGCTTTAATTCGGGATTTCCGGTATAGATGGAATTATTCTGAGTAATTGTAAACTTGGGACTTATCAAATGATAATCCGGTCTCGATAAAGTTTGAGTATAAGCATAACGGATATCGAGCCATTTTGTAGGCGAAAATTTCACCTGTCCCATTGGGAGCACGAATTCATTAGACTTGTAATCTGTAGTATCATACATTATCTGAGCCTGAGCATTGCGCATATCCCTTGCATTATAAGCAAAGTATTTGGTTTTAACTTTTTCGTAACGCGCGCCGGCAATGACCATAAACTTCCAGAAATTAACTTTGAACATACCGTAGGAAGCATAATAATCTTCGTTGTATCTGTAGTCGTTTGTTAGCTGCTGGAAAGGACCGTCGTACCAACCGCCTTGAGCGCCTGTGCTGTATTGTTTATTGGAAGCGTCGAACTGAGGATTGCCTATAATATAATTCAATATATCGGTTAATACGCCAGGATTAGCCACATAGTAAATCGACCCGTATTTATTGTCGAGGAATGGATCGTAAAGTTTGCTGTCGTTATTAATAAACGACGTACCGACCAATTCTCCTCTGTCATTGGTAGAGATGCCGAACTGCTCTCTGATAGTTCTCATTAAATTGGATTGAATATCATTATCCGTAGAATTTGCATTACCGTTAAATCCGAGGTAAGGAGCTTCCTGGTCGGTTCTGTTATACTGATTGTAAATCTGTCCGCCGAATTTGAAAAAGCCGCTCAAAGAATTCCCCACGCTGAAAGGTATTTCAAAATCTGCTTTATACGAGAATTTTTCTTCCAGATAATTATTGCTGAATAAATTGGCGCTCCTTAAAATAACTTCGTCGGACCCTTTGAATTTGGTTAACAAATAGGTGAGGTCTTCGGGTTTAACGTTATCTCTTTGAACGCCGCTCTGCAAAGCGTCTGTCTGATTAAAATTGATAACGGGGGATTTATCGAGTACGTTGTTTGCGGATGTATAGCTTGCAGATAAATCGGCGGTCATAAATCCTAAATCGTAATCGAGTTTGATTGAATGCAGACGCTGGTCTACGGTATTATCGCCCAATCTCAATTGCCATTCCATTCGACCGTTGTCGTAATTGATTGTCTGTCTGTTATCTGTGTAGTCGGAATTCAAACGCGCTATCATATTTACAAATTTTATCGAACCACCGGGAAGGTTATAATCCATTATCAAATTAGCGCCGAAACGTTTTCTCGTTTCGATATGGCGATTGAAAGTAACCGAAGTAACTTTAACCGGACGATATCCTGTCGTGGGATCAATTTGCACTTCTTCTGCGGCAAGAGCATAGCCAGCATCCATATTATCGGCATTTCTGTCGTACGATTCTGCATTTACCAAAGCATAAACGCCGAGTTTATCGTTAAAGAAGCGATTGCTTGCCGAAGCAACAGCTCTGAAATTACCGATTGTATTGCTTTTTGCCGTATAGCCTTGTTGATAGAGCAGATTCCAGTGCAAACCGGCAGGAGCTTCTCTCAATTCCATATTGACCGTACCGCCGATAGAATTTGCGTTCATATCCGGCGTAAGCGATTTATAAACCGCAATCATTCTGATCATGTAAGGAGATATCATCGTCAGGTCGACGCTTCGGTCGTTATTCAAACCGCCTGTCGCAACGTACGGGTCGGATGTAATACCGATCGAAGAACTACCTGTTGCGGACAATTTAACGCCTTCAACTTCAATTGAATTGTATTTAGGCGAAAGACCGCGGATTACCACTTTGCTGTCTTCACCAGAACTTTTTTGAGTTGAAATGCCAGGCAGACGGCTCAAAGCCGCTGCGGCGTTGAAGTCCGGCAATTCCTGAATTCTTGCTTCGGAAACGATATTGGCAATTTTATCCGAAGTTAACTGCTGGTTAATAGCTTCGAGCTGACCTTGCGCTTGAGCGGTAATAATGATATCCTGCCCTTCGATAGCGGTAATTTCCAGATAGAAATCCTGAGCAAGCGTTTTGCCCACCGGAATGTCCACTACCGCGCTGTCGGGTTCGTATCCGATGTAAGAGACAATGATAGTATGCCGTCCTGCGGGAATATTACGAATAATATACTCGCCGTCGAGATTACAGGCGGCGCCTAATGTAGTTCCTTTAACGAGCACATTTGCGCCCGGCAGGGTCTCTTTTGTTTCTTTGTCGTATACCGTTCCTCTCAAACTTCCTTTTCCCTGAGCGTTGAGAGTAAGACTGATTGTAAACATCAAAAGGACCAGAGTCATAAAAATTCTTTTTATTGGTACATCGAGGGTCATACCCGCCTCCTGTTTATTTTTATTATTTCAATTAGTAGCCAATTCATTGGAACGCCTGAGCTGCAATTCTTCTTCTATTTTAGCCATCATATTATTATTCAAAGGATATTTTATCATAAGAAGCGCTCCTATAACGCCTGCAATTGCAGGATAAATTGTCATCAATAATTTGATGCCGGTAATTGTCTCGGGGCTTTGCACTTGATTTGCCACAAAGCCGTAGTAAGCCAACAACCAACCGACAATAGCCCCGCCCAAAGTCAAACCAAGTTTAAGCGAGAAAAGCGACGCAGCCATTATCAAACCGGTGGCTCTTCTTTTATTTACCCATTCAGAGTAATCAGCCGTATCCGTATAAAGAGCCCATTGGAGCACAGATACCGGACCGAAGAAAAATGAAGCAAAGAGATTCAAAACAAATAACGGTATTATTGCATTCGGGGGAAGAAAAAAGATAGCGGCGCTAAAGACCGCGCTGCACAATAGGAACAGCATATAAGTATTTTTCTTGTCGAATCGTTTGGCAAACCATTTGGTTAATATTGCGCCGATAATAGTTACAGTCGTACCCGAAAGCATAAATGTAGAAGATAATACCTCATACGATAGATCATAAGTTGCTCCGAAGAGATTCAATTTTTGATCGAGAATATAATACTTGAAGTAGTAGATAATTGTAGAATTTCTGACTACAATAAAGATTAATTGGAAAACCGTAGCGCCGGCAATCAACACCCAGGGCTTGTTCGATATAAGGTCTTTCAAATCCTGTTTGAAATCGCTCTTTTGTTCTTTGGGAGGATAGACGCGCTCTTTTGTAGTAATGAATGTGGTAAAGAATAAAAGAATTGCCAGGATCGAAAGGACGCCCATAGTCCATTGCCAACCCAATGCTTCGTTGTCGCCGCCGAAATATTTAACCAGCGCCAAAACAGAACCTTGAACAATAAGACCGCCTACAAAAGCAGCCACAAACCGGAATGACGAAAGTTCGGTTCTTTCCATTGAGTTTGGCGTAATCACAGCCATCAGCGCCGAATAAGGAACGTTAACGGCGGTATAAGCCATCATCAACAAATTGTAGGTAACAAAGGCGTAAATAAGTTTTCCTGTCGGATCGAAATCTGGAGTCGTAAACGTTAGAACGCCCAAAATTCCAAACGGAATCGCCGCCCAAATAAGATACGGTCTGAATTTCCCCCACTTAGTATTCGTACGATCCGCAATTGTACCCATTACCGGGTCGTTGACCGTATCCCATATACGAGTAATCAAAAACATCGTGCCCACAGTAGCAGCAGGCAATCCGAAAACATCCGTATAGAAGTACATCAAAAAGAGCATGAAAGTCTGGAAATAAAGGTTCGAAGCAGTATCTCCGAGACTATAACCTATTTTCTCTTTTAAAGACAAATATTTCTTATTATTCTCCACAAGCTACCTCTTTGAGTGATTTTATAACGGAAAGATTATTAATTCGGACCGGGTTCGGAATAAAAGCAGACATATTTATAAAATCGGGAGACATTCGACAAGTTTCCTCCCCGTTGTATGTCCCCCCACAACAGTTATATAATACGATTCGACTTTTCATAATCGAGGTCCTTTCGCTCTCCGATTCGCTACGGAAAAAGCAAAGGAAAAACTCTATTTTATTTTTGCAATTTCATTTGACCGTTAAAATTGTTTTTATTAAATCTTCGTCGCGCGAAGAATTGCCCGCCATGATTTCGAATTCGCCCGGCTCTACAACAAATTTCATATCTACATTTGTGAATGCGAGATGCTCGGGCAAAAGATCAAATGTAACGGTTTTGCTTTCGCCGGGCGCCAGTTTGATCTTTTTGAAACCTTTTAATTCTTTAACCGGTCTGGTCACCGAACTAACTTTATCTCTTATATATAGTTGAACGACTTCCTCGCCGTCCAAATTGCCTTCGTTTTTCACGTCAACCGACACTACAACCTTTTCGTTCGCGGATATTACGTCTTTGCTCAATTTTAGATTATCGAAGCTAAATTTCGTGTAACTCAAGCCGTAACCGAATGCGAACAATGGGGAAACGTCGTCGAACAGATAACCTCTTCTTGCCGAGGGTTTATGGCTGTAGTGAGAAGGAATGTGCCCTGCAGACCTTGGAATTGAAACGGGTAATTTTCCGCTGGGATTATAATCGCCGAACAGGACATCGGCAACCGCTCTGCCTGTTTCCTGTCCTAAATACCAGCATTCCAGAATAGCGGGGACATTATCTTTAATAAAACCGATTGAATTCGGTCTGCCGTTAAAGAGCAGAACAACAACAGGTTTGCCGGTTTTCAAAATTTCTTCGACCAATTTATTTTGTCTGCCGACAAATTCAAGAGAGGGGCGGTCGCCAAGATGATTTTTATTCCATGCTTCGCGTGATGTCTGTTCGTTTCCCCCCAGAACCAGCACAGCGACATCGGATTTTTGAGCAACGGCAACCGCCTCTTTAATTAATTTTTCGTCTTCAGCCGGATCGGGCAGAACAACTTCGTCCTCGTTCCATGAGCCGCCGACGGTTATTTTACAACCTTCGCTGTAGAATACCTCGCCGTTACCGCCGACTTTATCCTTGATACCCTGATAAACCGAAGTATAATATTTCGGCGTTCCATGGTATCCCCCCAGAAGCATTCTGTCGGCATTGGGACCGATTACGGCTATTTTTTTGAACTCTTTTAACGGCAGTAAATTACCCTCATTTTTCAAAAGAGTGATAGTTTCTCTTGCCGCTTGAAGAGCCAATTCTCTGTCCCGTTCCAATTTCTTTTCAAACTGGCCGGGCTCAGCTTCGACATAAGGATTATCAAACAGACCGAGCTCGAATTTATATTTGAGCATCGGTAAAACCAGCTCGTCGATATCGGATTCATCCACCAAACCTTCTTTAACCATTTCAGTTAAATTTGGATAGCAATCGGGATTCGGGAATTCGATATTAACGCCGGCTTCAAGAGCTAATTTGGCGGCTTCCACTTTGTTTGCAGCTACGCCGTGACTAACTGTTTCTTCTTTGTGGAACAGCTCGGTAATCGCATAATAATCCGATACAACAAATCCTTTGAAATTCCATTCGTCGCGCAGCACTTTTCTTAACAACCATTTATTTGCATGCGACGGGATACCGTCAATTTCATTGTATGAAGCCATAACGCTGATTACGCCGGCTTTATCGATCGCTTCTTTGAAAGGCATAAGGAAGGTATCTCTGAGAAAACGTTCCGAAAAATTTGCCGGCGCGCAGTTAGTGCCGGATTCGGGTTGGCCGTGAGCGGCAAAATGTTTCAAAGTAGCAATAACTTTATTATTGTCTTTTAACGAACTGTCGCCCTGCAAACCTTTTACGGATGCAATTCCCATTTGAGAAACCAGATAAGTATCTTCTCCGAAAGTTTCTTCAACCCTTCCCCAGCGAGGGTCTCTTACAACGTCGACAACGGGAGTCAAAGCCTGATGAGCGCCTCTTGCGCGCGCGTCTTCAGCGATTGCAGAAAATATTTTTTCAATAAGTTCCGTATTAAATGTCGCAGCCAATCCAATCGGCACAGGATAGCTTGTAGCGTCTTTAGCCGCAAGACCGTGCAAACATTCTTCATGAAAGATTACGGGAATTCCTAATCTTGTTTCCTCAACGAAAAACTTCTGTAATTTATTCGCAAATTCGATCATCTGATAAGGGTCCAAGCCGCCATCAGTATCGCTCAACCGAGCGATCTGACCTAAACCGTTTTTAAGATGCTCTCTAATTTTATCAATACTGAAATTTCCCTCGTCGTCGAAAAAAATTGTCTTTTTATCTTCCCATATGCACAACATTTGCGCAACTTTTTCTTCGAGAGTCATTCTCTTTAATAAATCTTCGGCTCTTTCCTCGGGAGATAACTCAGGGTTTTTGTAATCGTATAAAACTTCCGTTTCAGGTTTAGCGTTGCGAACTGATTTTTCCATTTCTTACTTCCTGTATTAGTAAAAAAGTAAAGTACTACCCGCCGTGCAAAATGAAAATAATACTAAACAAAAATAGTTCAACAATAATCATCCCTATATGAAGGTACTCTTATCATTTCAAACATAATTAAACCGTTTCAATATTACGAAGATTTATTTTAATTAGCAACAAAAAGAAAACGAAAAAGTTCAAAAAATTTTAAAAATAAAAAAGCCAAGCCGCTGACCACCCAGGTTAGATACTTACCGTTGCTTCCTTCCGGACCTGGCGGGATTGGGTATTAACCTGCCAATCAGGGCTTGGCTAAAATGGATTACAAATATATAAAATTATTCTTTATTAAGCATTCCCGTTATTTCTTCAAATATTTTCCCGGGAGTAACCAAATAAGAATCTTTATAGCCGCATTTTTTCGGGTCGCCCGGACATTGATTCTCGCAGTAATTTTTTTCGGGTATAATTATTTTATTAATATTTCCCAAAGGTCCCCAGAGTTCCGGAGAACATGCGGTCATCGGACAAAACAGAGATAGCGTTTTAACTTTTAATGCGGCGCAAAGATGCATAGGGCCCGTGCTCGCCGATACAAGCAAATCGAGCGCGCTGAAGTTGATTATCGAATTGCGTAAGTCGCTTTTTATATTCGGATAAACCGCTTCATCAATTCCGCAAATCGTTTCCGGCGGCGCCAAATCGGTTACGACGACTCTAATATTTTTGTCTCTCTTCAACAATTCAATCAATTTACGATATTGTTCGGGATTCCAATTAGGAGCGGAGCCGCCGCTCGTTGCGTTGACGCCGACCAGATATTTTTTTTGATTCAATAATTCTTTTCGCCTCAGCGCGGATATTTTTTTTTCTTCTTCGCTCAAATAAATTTCCGGAGTATAATTATTGCTGTTTACTCCGATTCTGCGGGCTAAATCGAGTGAATAATCCGCTTCATGACGCAGAGGATTATACTTTTTCCTGTCGACGTAACGCGTAAATGTGAGGAACTGATACAATTTATGCCCCACTCCGACTCTAAACCGAATACCGGCAAGAAAAAGCATATAATTGATGCGTTCGTCAGGCAAAAGCATTAAAGCGTGCGTAAATCCGTATCTTCTTAAGGCTTTTACAGTTTCCCAGAATGAATTGGTCGCGTCGTAAGTTATTATTTCATCCGTAAAAGGATTGTTCAAATAAACGTCTTTTGCGTAATCCCTTACCATTACCGCAACGTAGCTGTCCGGAAAACATTTTTTAATTTCGCGCGGGAGCGGAGTGGATAATACGACATCGCCGATTCTGTCGGGACGAACTATAAGTATTCTTTTATTTTTCTTTTTCATCGCCGAAAAGTATTCCGCGAACTCTTTCGTATTCTTTTTGCCAATTTAATTCTTCGGCAGCCTTCAGGCAATTTTCTCTGTACTTAAGGAGCGGCGTCGGATCGGCTAACCAATCGTTAATTATTTTTGCCGCCGATTCTCCTTTTTCGATATCGATTACTTCACCGACTTTAAATTGATTAACGATCTTTCGCATCTGGGGTAAATTGCTCGAAATAACGGGCAATCCCGCCATTATATATTCGAACAACTTATTGGGTAAAGCGTGGTAATAACTTACGCTAATGTTTTCTATTAAACAAAGACCGGCGTCGGCTGCGGACGTATAATTAATCAAGTCCGACTGTTCAATAAAACCGCCCCAGACAATTTTATGAGCCGCCGAATATTCCTCGGCGAGTTTCTTAAAATATTCTTTTTTTTCGCCTTCGCCCAGAATCAATAATGTGACTCTTTCCAAGCTTGCCAGTTCTTTAATAAAATAACTTAATCCTCTGCCGTTCAATAACATTCCCTGATACAAAACAATCATGTTTTCTTGCGGTATGTTATACATTTGTCTGATGTCAACTTTTCTTTCCGGTTTTCTGTAGAGAGGAATGTTTCTAATTACGATCGTATTGGAAATTCCGTAATAATTATGAAGGAATTCGGAATCGAGTTCGCCTGTAGTCAATACGAGGTCTACTCGTTTGATAAAGAATTTTTCGATCAACCTTATAGCTTGTTGCAGCGCGGGGCGACCGATCAATCCTCCTACGAACGGATAGAGCTCCCTGCTGTTATAATAAATTTTTGATTTTCTAATCCGCGCCGCCCAATAGACAAAAGGCAAAGTATAAATGTCTTCTGCAAAATAGATATCCGCTTTTACGGAAAAAAGCCGGCTCAATAATTTTATTGCAAAATCGAGATAAAACAACAGACGGTTTTCGCCCCTGTGCAATTTATATACGACTGCGTTTTCTTCTATTATATCATTTTCAATTCCGAACCAGTCGAAAGAAATGATTTCGACATTATGCCCTTCGTCTTTAAGGGAATTGGAAAGGTTGGTTATTCTCGAATCGTGTTTATAATTCCCCAGAAATGCAATGCATATTTTCATGTCGTTAAAGCTTGATGTAGAGAGTGTTTCGCATAATTGCTTTTGCGTCGAATTTTTCTTTGAATTCAATCAAACTCATGCTCGGGGTCATAGGGTTGTCCGCTTTTGTATCCTGAGAAACGCCTATATCCACATACTTATAACCTCTTTCGGTGGCGTCTTTCACAACTTCGTACATAACTCTTTGAATCGGTTTCAGATGCGCAAATTCATACTTGAGCATATTGTAAAAACAAAGAGCCACGTTTTTGTTGGGATAAAACATCAAAGAACCGCCTATCGGATTGTCGCCGTCGTAAACCATAAACAATTTCAAATAATCGGGCAGTAATTCTTTCAGACGGTACAAATCTCTGAGCGAATGCGTCGGCTTAACTCCGTGCCGGGCTTTGTTCTCGAGCAGTATGGGATAAAATTCTTCGTAATTGTCGTTAACTTCCACGCGAAGTTTGAAGTCGCGGAATGTTTTTCTGATATTCCTTCGAATCGTCGGCGAAAATCTTTCGATTATATCGCGTTGAGGATCGAGCTTGATTGCGCTCGAAATGTAGTGAAGTTTGTACGAAAAGCCCTGCCACAGCATAGCATAGTCGAGACTTTGATTCGGATATTCTTCGTATATCATCGGCGCGGCGGTTAACATGAACTCTTTGATACCGTTATTTTTTCCGTAGTCTATCAAAGTTTCGACTATTTCCATAGCCTTTGAGAAGGTAATCTCTTTCGTAACAATCGAACCGTAGCTGGCTCCGATCGGCGATTCGAACATACCGTCGATAATCGACCCCGGAAGAAGAGCTGTTATATTTCCCTTTTCGAGAAAAATCAAATGATCAAATCTGAATTTTCCCGGTTCATGATAGTCGAGAAATTTTTGCATGTGGAACATTGTACCGTTATTCGACTCCAGTACGAAATTGTCCCATTCTTCTTTCCATTCTTCGGTATAGCGGATAATTTCCATATGCAACCGTATTTTTTATCTGAATGAATATGATATACTAAAGGTGTGCGAATCGCCCAGGCTGTAGTCGTACGGCTGATAAGCATAATCGAGACCGATATTGTTCCATTTGACTCCAAAGCCTGCGGTAATTTTCTTCGAATAATATCCCGACATATAACCCGCTCTCAGAAAGAGCGCGCCCGAGTAATTGATTTCAAAGCCGCCGTGCAGGTGTAAATTATCTCCGCTAAAATATTTCTGGACTCCCGCGGTCATAAGCAAACAAACTTTGTCAAAAATAAATTTATACGAAGCGCCCGTCCGTATCTCCGAAGGCAGTTCCGACGCTTCGTACCTTAGATTATTCATCTTGCCCAGATTTCTTATCGAAAGTCCTATCAATAAATTTTCCGCAAATCCGTCGTATGATAGTCCGAAATCGTAAGCGACTCCGGAAGCGTCGTCGGTGTAAAGACTTTCATAAATAAATTTAACTGTAGTTCCGGCATAGAACGAGTCGTACAATTTAGCAGAGAATGAAATGCCGCCGTAAAAGTAATTGGCGTTGAATGTGGCTTCCGGCTCGCCCGGCTTGGTTCTAATTTCAATATTGTCAATAGTAGTCGAGGCAAAATTAAGTCCCAGAGGAATACCCCATAATTCCAATCTTGCTAAAAAGTTTCGAGTTCCGATATCGTTAAATCTAGTGTTGTGAGCAAACGAAAAAGAAGTGGAATTATCGAGACTTAGCAATGACGGATTATAAACAAAATCGTAAATATCGGTTTGAGCTACGCCAAGTTCTCCCATGCCGATGATTCTCGATCCGGAGCCGTTTTTAAGTATCGACAGCCCTGTCGATTGGGAAGATTGTCCTTCTATAATTCCCCACGCGACGAATAAAATCAAAATTATTTTTTTCATATCAGAAAAGTAGATTAATTCCTATTATATGTTGATCCGAAGTCGAGTACGGCTCGACGACAAAAGCATAGTTGATACCCAAATTCAAATTTTTCATACCGTAAAGATAAGAAAAACCTAACGAAGGACGCACGGGAATGTCGTCTTCGGAAAGTTCGAATCTGTCGAGTCCTCCTCTCAAATATAAATTTTCGACGGGTTGATATTCTAAGCCGCCTCTCAGAATATTCGAATTTGCATTGCTGCCCTGCCATTCGACCGAAAGGAGAAGATCTGGATCGTCAAATTTGTAAGAAAGTCCTACCTTTTTAATCAATGGAAATTTATCCGTGGTATTTCTTCCGTTCTGTCCGTAAATATTCGACGAATCCCATTTGTATGAAGAATTCAAGTCCGAAATAACAAACGACATGTTAATTGCTTTGGTTACCGAATAGACGGCTCCGATATCAATACCAACCGAAGTAGCGCTCATGTTCTCATATAAGCTGTAGTAGTAAAACTTGAATGAAACGCCAACCGCCAGTTTTTCCGAAAATCGATTGGCGACGGCTACGAAGAATTGATTTTCAGACGTCGATACGCTCTTGATTTTTTCGCCGGCGTCGTCCCTAACATCAATACCAGAGACTCCGGCATTTATCAATCCGACGCTCAGCCCCGCGTACGATCTGAATTTTTCCCGTCCGTCTGAAGAAACCGTTTTACCCAAACCGAATTTTTTTGTAAAGCCGATAAAATTTAACGAACGGCCGAGCGAAAGAACAGAATAAGAAGCCTGGAACAGACTGTTTTCCTGATAAACCGATACGGCGGGATTGTAATATGCGCTTAAATTTCCCTCAGTTACGGAAGACATCGCGTTACCCATACCCATTCCTCTTGCGCCGAAGCCGAGCCGGCTGAAACTTCCCGCCGTACTGTTAATGCGCGAAAACTGACCGTAAACGCCGGCGGTTATAAAAAACATTATTATTAGAATTAAGTTTATTCTCTTCATTTTTCTCTCTAAAATTTTTTATCTGAGCACCATTATTTTTCCGAAGAGAGGCTCGCTGCCGCCTCCTTTGTCAATTCTGTAAAAGTAGACTCCGTTCGGCACAAAATTACCCGCTTCATCCCTGCCGTTCCAAACTTCGAACTGGTCGCCCTGAAAATTTCTGGGAGCGTTTTGAATTATGGTTTTTACCAGATTCATTCCGAAGTCGAAAATGCGAATCGTTACATCCGCCGGTTCGGTTAAACTGTATTTTATTCTGACAATTTCGTTATCCGGCGAGAAAGGATTAGGGAAAGCGTACGAGGAATTATCCGATTCTAACTTTTCCGAGGCGATGAAAACCTTCCAATTGCCGCCCCAATTATTGTCCGTGTCATTGTACTTTATTAATCCGTCCAAAGAACCGATCCATACGTCCGTATTGTTATTTTTCTGATAAACATTTACGCACCGGAAACGTCGGGTAATATAATTTGTTCCGACTCCCGTATTGCTGTCGTAAATTCTCGGCGCCGCAATCCAGTTATTGAGCCGGTCGTCCGATCTGAACAATCCGTCTTCTGTTGCTGCGAAAACATCGTAAGAGCCGTCGCTATTGTATTTAAAATCGATACCCAGTACTTTCTGGTCAACAAGATAAGTTTCCCAATTTTTTTCTCCGTCGAAGGAAACGCTCAGACCATAGTATTCGCTGCTTCCTTCAGCTCGCCAGGTCGCAGCCCAAACAGAATTGTCGGCTTTATTGTGCGCCAGTTCCAGAATAAAATCTCCGCTGATGGGATTGCTTTGATTAGTATGATTAAATTTTGTCCAGCTTACGCCGCCGTCAGCGCTTTTATTTATACCGCCGGCAGTTCCCACATAGAGAGTCGAATCGTCCAAGGCAAGCAAAGAAAACACACGGTGATTTAAGTACGACTCGCTGCCAAATTTACCGGCTACCGGTTGGAGCGAGAAATTGAGCTGGTCGGAGGGTTTAATCGAATCGAGATAATCCGGAGGGAGCACAACGCGAGTCCATGTTTTTCCCATATTCTCGGATTTGCGCAGCCCGCCTGCAAAGCATGCAATCCAGATAACATCCCCCGTAAAAGCAATATCGTATACAAAATTATTGTGACCGACAGTTACGGGCAAAGCTCTCAAGGTATTAATTCCGTAGGTTACAGATGAATCGCCGGGATCGTCCACCGGTTGTTCTATTTTTACCCAAGTTTTTCCGCCGTCCTTAGAATAACGGAGTCCCGTACCGAAGGGAACCGACGAGCCGGCGGCGTCTTCCAAATGCCAGGTAGCCGCCCAAATTGTTCCGTTATGATATCCAATTGCAGATATTCCTTCTTCGCCGAAAGATTCGTGACGGTAGTAATTAATCCAGGTTTGTCCGTAATCTTCCGATTTACTCAGTCCTTTTGAAGTTGCAAGCCAGATTGTATCGTTAACAATTAATATTTTTTCTACTTCATTACTTCCCTGGGCTTGCGACACGCCATTCTCAAGTTTATAAGTATACGAAAATTGCTGCGCAGATGTTAATCCCTGCAGGGTCAGCAAAAACAATATCAGAATTCCTACGGTGAAATTGTTTGCTCCTCGTTTAATAAACATTTTACTTCCTATTTTAGTTAAGAGTGAAATCGAATTCTACAGGATTGCTTACGGCTCCCGACCTGTCGCGGGCGCTGAATACAAATCGCCATTTTCCGGAGGGTTGCCCTTCCGGGAAAGTAAGAAAGACCGTATAAATGCCGTCGTCGGCTGTTGTGTCGCCGTTTATGCCGCTGTTGCCGTCGTCGAACATCGGGAACTTAGTAACGCCTTGACTGTTTTTCACCTGCGTTCCGTCGGGTCGATACAATTCATAATAAACTTCGGTAATGTCGCTTAATCCGTTGGGGTCGGAGACTCTTACGGATAAAGTAATACGTTGATTTACATTACCCGATGACGGAGCCGTGATTTCTATAATTTCGGGAGGATAGTTTTCGCTTTCGTTGGTATAATCAAGATAGTGCGAAAAAACCTTTCGAGTTTCCGAAGAGGGATCATTTTTTTCGAGGACAAAACCTTCGATCACATATTTATCCGACGGGAATTGTTTGCTCATCGGCAATAAAGCCGAATAGATTCCGTCGCCAGCGATGTTGTCGCCTGAATTAGATAAATCGCCGTCGTCTTTTAACGGCAATTGATCAATGAATGTTTCGGAACCGTCTGCTAATCTGAGCCTGAGCCAAAACTCCAGGACATTTTTAGAATCGTTGATTTCCACCCGGAACAGGTATAACGAATCGGATTGCGAGTAGGAAAACCGTTCGGACGCTATAATCTTTTTAACAACAACGTTATCACTCGGCGAATCGATTACACCGGTAGGTAATTCGTCTTTACAAGCGGCAATTAATGCAAGCAAGAAAATTACAAAGAGATGTCGTTTAAAACGAAAGAAAGAAAAGATCATAGAAATTACCTCTTAAGTATCTGTTCGCAAAATTTAGAGTAACAGTTTTTCTATAACCTTTTCTCTCTTTTTGTGGCAATTATATCGTATTGTTAATTAAAAGTCAAGTACGTTTAAAAACTTATAATAAAAGGAGTAGGAGAAAATGACAATATGAAAATTAAAATCGCGATATAGCCGAGCGTCATTCTGCCTTTACCGAGTTTAGTAAAATAAGGAACGGGCGGATGTTTAACTTTTATTATAAAATAAAGTATCATCGCCCAGAAGAGCCAACCCGACCACCCGATATTCAAATTAAGCGCAAGCGCCGAATCGACTACTCCAAGAACTCCGAATATAACCAACAGCGACATCGAAATACTAGCAACCGCTTCGTGAATTTTAGAACCGAACATCGAATAAATTATATGCCCGCCGTCGAGCTGTCCTACGGGAATCAGATTCATTGCCGTTACAAACAATCCGAACCATCCGACGCACAAATAAGGATAATGGTAAATTTCGCTCATGGGCGGTATAAAGTCCCCCGGTTTTGTAAAGAGCGTTTGAAGCAATTCGAATAACAGAGTAGAACCGAACTTCAGATTTACCGCGCCTTTACCGTACTCGGGCGAAAAATAATCCGGGTGTATCGATAGAATATATTCAACGGGGGGCAAATGAGTATATCCGTAAATTAAAACAATCAGGCAAGCTACAAAACCCGCCAGCGGTCCCGCCACTCCGATATCGAACATCGACTTATTATCGGGAATCGGCGACTTTGTTTTGATTACGGCTCCCATTGTTCCGAAATTGAAAAATCCGGGTATCGGAGGGAACGGAATAAAATAAGGCAACGTAGCCTTTACTCTGTGATAAACAGACGCAAAATAATGACCGAACTCATGCGACGCCAAAATGAAAAGTATGGATACGGCATACGGCAAACCTTTCCATATCTCCGTCATCTCGTAAGGTCCCATCGAACCGGTCGTCCATTCCATTCCGGCTATAAGCGTGGTAATAAATGTGATCGCAAACAATCCGATATGCAGCAGATAATTATTTTTTTCTTTTTTGGTATAGCTCGGTTCGTAAACGTCGTAAATTTCGTCTTCCATTTTATAAATCCAGGTTAAATCCTATTGAAAAATAATTTTCTTTTGTATCAAAGTACTCTCCGTGAAAGTTATTTCCCGAGAAATAATTAAAATACAAACTTATGCCCCTGCCGCCGCTTTTTCCGAATTTCAATCCCGCCATTATATTGTGCGTTGCCGAATATTTGCCGATATGCTGCAGCTTAAAGTCATAAGCTAAGAACGGGTATAAATTCGTCTTAAAAAAGCCGTCGTAAAAATAATCGAATCCGAATTGATAAATGTCTTTTCCGATATATTCGGGGTCGACATGAAAAAGATAAGTGAATCCGGCGTATACCCTCAATGATTCAATTTGATAGAACGGAATTAATTCGACAAATTCCCTGCTATATACACGGGGTTTTTTGCCGTCGCGCCAATCATTTGTTTCCCAATCGTAATGACCGTCGACAAAGTGCGCGCTGATGTGACTTAGACGAAAACGGATTCCGTAGCTGTCGAATCCTTGACGAACTTTCCATGAAGCGTTTAAACCGAAAAGATAATCGACGGCGTCGACCGGGAAATGAAAATCGGATTCGCTTCTTAAAAGCGTATAGGTAAACAAATCGGCGCCTACGGAGAAGTATTCGCTGCCGCCTCCCCATCTTATGATGTCTACAGAGTTTCCGATATCGAGACGCAACTCATTATTCGACGTATGAAAAAGGAATCCGAGTTTCGGCTCCAGAATGTTAGCGGTAAAAGGCTGAACGCTAAGTTCGGAAGGAAACAACTGAAAACCGCCCTGCGCTTTCGACGATACATTAATTAATACAAATAAAATGACTGGAATAAATTTCTTCATAATTTTATCCGGATTTATTTTCAATATGTTCTGCCTTTCCATTTAATTCTTCTGTTTGGCAATACAATAAAAGGAAGCAACACAACGTAAACAGTAAGATAGATTTCAAACGCCAGGAAGTGTATAATTTTCAGTTTCAGATTCAGCCTTTTGTATACAGGGTAAATAAAAAAGTAGTCGGATAACAGTTTAAAGATTATCATATACAATACATTAGCCGAGAAGAAAAAAGGCGAAATTAAAATCGAAGCGTGGGTCAAATATCCCCATACAAAAACAAGGTAGCCGATTAGATCGCTTTCCATTCCACCTACTCCCCACCTTTTTTTTTGCCAGTAAATCGACTTCCAATCGGGCAAAGGATTAGACACAACCACAGCTCCCGGATCGAGCGGATATTTAATTTTGTATTTCTTCAGGCTGTCAATTTCACGCAATAAATTGAAATCTTCCGTAATAGAGAAAGGAATACCTTCGTAACCGCCGACGTCGAGATATGCCTGTTTACGATACGACATATTGTTGCCTATGCAGCTCAAAGGCTTGCCGAGATTTTGCGCGCCCGCAGCCATTGTAAGAAGATACACAAAATCGATCGCCTGCATTCCCTGAAAAACCGTTTTATCCGTCTGAGTCGTAATTCCGCCTACAAATCCGGTGTCTTTGTCATAATACCCGACGATAGTTTCCGCCCATGTAGGCGATACTCTGCAGTCGGCGTCCGTCGTAAGGATAATTTCCCCTTTTGCAATTTTAACGCCGTTAGCCAAAGCGTTCGTTTTACCTTTTAGGTGTCCAATCTGTTCCTCCGGAACTATTGACCTGAATTTATTTTTGCCTTTTATAAATTTTTCGATAAGATTTCCCGTACTGTCCGTCGAGTGATCGTTAACGATTATAATTTCAATTTTATCTTCGGGGTAGATTAAATTGTCGAGCGCTTCCAGACACGGAAGAATATTCTCTTCTTCGTTTCTCGCCGCTACAATTACCGATATTGCAGGCAGCTCGCCGTTATTTTTACGATATGCCTTACGCGCTCCGATTGTAAAGATTACCAATTCGGCAAAATAGAACGACAGCGATATTAGGAATATTATTTCGAACATATTTTGTTAAATTTTGATATCAAATATAATCCGAATATTTATCTATTGAAAATTTTACGGAACAGGCAGCGATTATGGAAGAAAACCCCCGTCCTTTAAAGAGGTTCGGACAGAATTACTTGAAGGACAAAAATATCATTGAGAAAATAATCGACGAATTCGACGTCAGGGAAGGCGAAAAGATTCTAGAAATCGGACCAGGCAGAGGAGCGTTAACAGAAATACTCTACAAAAAGACAGACGACCTGACTATTGTGGAAATCGACAAACGAGTAATCGAGGCGTTGAAAGAAAGATTTCCAAAAGCCAGAATTATAAATCGGGATTTTTTGAAATTAACATTGAACGAATTAAGCGAGCCGAACAATAAACTGAGAATAATCGGGAATATCCCGTATAATATCACATCGCCGATTCTATTTAAATTAATAGAAGAAAGAGAATCCGTATCAGACGCGCTGCTGATGGTTCAATACGAAGTAGCCAAACGAATTGTTTCTTCCCCCGGCACAAAAGACTACGGAATACTCAGCGTAATCATGAATTTTTTTTCGGATGTTAAATTATGCTTCAAGATATCACCGAATGTATTCTATCCCAAACCGAAAGTTCACTCCGCAATAATAAAAATAAAATTCAATAAAGAAATAGCGGAAGATTTTGACGACAGATTGTTTATAGACATAGTTAAAGCCGCATTCGGGAAAAGGAGAAAAACGCTGAAGAATTCTCTCGCAGGAAGCGCGTTTAACGTAGAATCAGGGACGCCCGGCGATCTGCTTTCCAAAAGAGCCGAGGAGTTGTCGGTTGAAGATTTTTTAAGACTCTATAATTTTTTTCAAAACGCCAAACCGGCATCCACCCGCTGAATGGTATCTACTATTAAACTAAAATATCTGTCCAACGAACAATTCGAATCTTTTCTTAAATAACAGTTTCCGCTTACCATTCCGGCTTTACATTCAGCGCACACTTTCTCTTTTAATTCTAAGTAGAGCAAATCCATATTTTCTTTGTTAGCCGATACGTGAACGACGCTAATAATTCTGGGTAAAAATATTTCGACGGCGCATTTTTCGTTTTCCGTCAAAATACAAAGCCCGTCTTCGTCCGAATCCGCGCAGATTGCACAGACTCGCTTCTTAATTGCGTCTATATATTTATCCATATTTTATTCCTATTTTTGTAAGTCAATTTAACGAGTACCGGAGATAAATGAAAGTCGATATCAAAAAGAAGGAAAGAGTAAAAAGAATATTCGATACTATTTCGCCCAAGTATGATTTCCTGAATCACTTTTTGAGCGCCGGCACGGATTACTATTGGCGAAGAAAAGCTATAGAACTAAGTTCGTTTAACAGCGAGAGTATACTGCTGGATATGGCGTGCGGCACAGGCGATTTTGCAATAACCGCGCGTAAAAAAGGAGTGAAAACTATATTCGGCGGCGACTTATCCCTTAATATGCTCTCTCACTTTAAAGACAAATCTGAATGGATTAACGGTCGTCTTGTGCAATGCACGGCGGAAGAGCTTCCGTTCAAAGACAATACTTTTACAAATATAACGGTCGCTTTCGGCGTAAGAAATTTTTACGACATACAAAAAGGCTTCGACTCATTCAGAAGAGTATTAAAAGAAGGCGGGAAAGTAACAATACTCGAATTCAGATTGCCGGCAAACAAGTTTATTCGCGCAATTTATCTGTTCTACTTTAACAAAATTCTGCCGGCGCTGGGCAGAATAATTTCCCGCGACCCGGAAGCTTATCGTTATCTTCCCGAATCGGTGGGCGAATTCGACCGAAGAATAGATCTCGTAAAACTATTAAAGAATTCGGGATTTAAGAACGTAGAAAAATATTCGCTCACGATGGGGCTTGTTCAAGTAGTAATAGCCCGGAAATAATCACCCCTTCAGCTTAAGTATTTTCTCTTTCAGTTCCTTAAACGCCATAGAGCGATGACTTATTTTATTTTTTTCCTCGAGTTCGAGTTCGGCTAATGTTTTATCGTACCCTTCCGGGATAAAGATGGGGTCGTATCCGAATCCGTGTTCTCCCGCAGGAGTTTTAGTAATTACTCCTTTCAAATATCCAACGGCTTCCAGCAAATTATCGCCGTCATAAAAGACTGCGTGGCAAACAAACCGGGCGTTATGCGGTTCGGGTTTGTCTTCCAATTCTTTTAAAACTTTTTTATTGTTATCGTCAAACGTACAATTTTCGCCGGCATACCTGGCGGAAAAAACTCCGGGGCGTCCGTCGAGCTGCTCTATTTCAAGCCCCGAATCATCGGCAATAACCGGAACTTTATAGACGTCATATATTGTCTTAGCTTTAAGAAAAGCGTTTTCTTTGAATGTATTACCCGTCTCTTCAATTTCGATATTATTTCCCAAATCATACAACGAATAGACCTCAAGCGAATTGCCATTTAAAATATTTTTCACTTCCTTATTTTTTCCCTGATTCTGGGTAGCGAAGATAATTTTCATATTATTTTGTTTCTCCTTTTTTGTTTGCCGCAAAAATTTCATCCATTTTTTCGACCGCAAAACGTAGATGCGGAATAACGATTGAACCTCCGACAATCAAGGCGATATTGAATGTTTCGTATAACTCCTGTTCCGTGGCTCCTTCTTCAATCGCTCTGTCGATATGGTAAAGAATGCAGTCGTTGCATCTCAGCGCCATCGACGCTACCAGTCCCATTAGTTCTTTAGTTTTTGCGTCGAGCGCTCCTTTGTAATATGCCTTGTTGTCGAGCGCAAAAAATTTATTGAAATCTCTGAAGCCCGAGTTTAGTATTCTCTCGTTCATTTTGCTTCGATATTCCTTAAAATCCTTGATGGAAGAACTCATAGTGTCTCCGTTTTTTGTTGCAAAGATAATAATAATTGGATTTATCGGAGAATGCTTTAGACGTTATTTTATCTTAATATAGCAAGTTTGTTTATTGCAGAAATTCTTTTATCGCCATAATACAGAACCGCATGATAGAGATAAACGCCGTTTGCAGGGAAATTGCCGTCCTCGTCGCGCCCGTCCCAATAGATTCTGTTCAGATCATATTTCAACGAATTTCCTTTCACGACTATTTCCTTTATCAATCTCCCCGCTACCGTGTATATTTTGATTTTTAATTCGTCAGGAACCTGCGTCAAACGGAAAGTAAAATAGGTCTCGCTTTCAAACGGATTCGGATAATTATATACATCCAATAAGCGTGGCTTATCGTCCGTCCTGAAGCGCAATGATTTTATCAGTTTTGTTGAATCGCTATAAAAATTATACGCTAAAACTTCGAGAAGATAATCCCCCGCCGACAGATTGGGATTGTAATAAACAATAATTTTAGGATTATTATCGCTGAATATATATTGAATATTATCATTTGAATAATTGACCGGCTTTCCGTTTAAAAGTATTTTCATGTAAGAAGTATCGTTAAGTTTTCTGAATGAATAATCATAAAGCTCAATTTCTATTTGCGGCGTTTGGGATATATATTCACCGTCGTAAATTTCACGTCCGTCAATTCGAACAGCTATTTCCTGTCCGGCATCCATTTGCCGCACGTAAAATTTCCCAGTTGTACTATTATTGTCTTCGTAAATTTCTTTAATTGTGTTTCCAGGGTCTATAAGGATCTCATATTCTGTTTCACCGTTATAACTTTCGGTTGTTATCGATTGCGTAAAAGTCTTGCTTTCGCCGGATTTAATTGTGTCAACCGAAATTAACAATTTTTCTTTCTTATCGATCAGGACTTCGATGTCGAAATCAACCGCCGATTCCTCTCCTGCATTTACTAAATCGAAACTAAGCAAAGCGTTTTCTCCCGCATAAAACGTGTCTTTATTTGTGGAAACTGACTCGTACCGGATGATTAATTCAGGAGGTAATGTTACATCCGCCGCAATATATTTTAAGAACTCCTTTTGTACTCCTTTATTCTGACTGCTTATAAAGAAAAAAACACTTTTGTATTTCTTATTATTTAGAATGCCGTCGTATACAACGGCAGTATCCACAATTAGAGTGTCGAATGAATTATCTTCCATTTTACAGAGAGCGAGCGCTTCTGCGTCAACTTCTGAATCAAGATATATTTTATGAATCTGCGAAAAATTTACTATTCCCGGCGTAGTTAAGTATCCTGACGGATATGATACTTTTTTGTGTAAAACTATCGACGCTAAACCGTTATAACGTCTTTGATACTCTTCAAGGATTTGGTTGCCGCCCTTTTGACCCAGCAGACACCAGGAGTCACGATAACCGACGCTGTCGATCAGTTTGCTTCCCAGTTTTTTAATTGCTTCGCGCACCGGATTGCCGCCTTTATAACCGATTACCGATTGATAGCCGTCGTCGCAAACAGCCATGGCTACATAATATTCAGAGCTCAATGTATCGATGAATTTTATTAATTCTTCCGCCGAATTTGACGAAGGATAGAGAAAATATTTTGTTGCAACTACGTTCAAATCGGCGGTATCTAAGAGAGCGGCGACAATCCCCCAGAAATATGTCGTCGGGAAATATTCGACATTGTCAATTTGCAAAGAGGCGACGCTGCCCGCTGTCTGACCCGCAGAGACCAACTTTAGAGTTTTTTCTTTATCTAAAAACGACCAGGCTTTAGATGCGCTATCATAAGTCAACCCGTGAAATTTGGTCTCGGTTAAATCGAGCGGCTCTGCAAATATCCAATCATATCCGTAAGGAGCAAACGAATAAGTTTCAGACCAAAGAGTGTCGCTATAATTTTTGAAGCGGAGCCATATTCGATTGTTCATATGTTTATCAGACAGTATGAGTTTAGTAAATGTATTGCCGAAAGGTATTATTAATTTTTCGGCATTCGAGAAATTTCGATTATCCGCCAATTCAATTTCCAGCTTGCCGCTCTCGACAAAAGGAGGATTCAAAAACACCAAAGTATCTCTAAAGCCGGAATACAATTGACTTCCCGTCAACAAACGTACGTCCGACGGGCGCACATAAAATTCCGTCTGCCCCGAATTATTCGAATCGTCATATTCATCAATTTCATTATTATAATCCAGAATGCATTTCAAAAAATGTTTCCCCGGACGATTTTTGACATTCAGATCAAAACGCAAGGAATTTCTGAATTTATAATTGGCGCATCTGATAATTATTGTATCCGTAGATCCGCTCCAGCTATGCTCGATCTTAACATAATAAGAATCCTCCGCGCTTTTTCCGTAATTGTAATATTTAAGATTAACGCCTATGCTTTTTTGATTGTCTTTAATTATTTCACTCGAAATCGAAAAAGATTCCGTCCCCATTACAAGGTCGGGTTTTTCAGGCAATCTGATTTTTATAATCGGGTCGCCGAATAAATGACTGCAGTAGCAAAACACTTTCACAACGTCATTCAATCCGCTGTATTCAATTAATTTTTTCTTGGCGTCGATAAATATTTTACCGACGGGCGAAATCGTGTCGCTGAGAAAAAAATTATAAAAAAGCGGCGGGAAATTGAGAGAAGTCGACAGATATCCCCAGCTCGAATTTGCGAGATACGCAATCGCCTGTCCGTTTTCATTATTATTAGTAAATTCCTCTGCAAACGATACGATATCGGGTTCGGCAAATTTTCCCGTAGAGCAACCGAAATCGGTAATCAGAGGATTGCGATCCTCGTAATTATTCATCAGGTCGTTTACGCTTAAGATTCCGTTATCCCAGGTCTGAACTCCGCTGTGACCGATGTAAGAGATTATTACGGCGCCTTCCTTAATGGCTTTTTCGACAGTGTCGGACGGCATATTACTAAAATTCGAGGCGGGATTTAATGTTTTATAAAAATGGACTCCCCTCCCTTCAAACGGTGGCGCGCCCGTAAAAGTATGAAAAATTTTATCGTTTACATCTCTTAACATTTCCAGCTGTTCGGGTTTCGAAGGATCGCCGCCGCTGAAGAACATAAAACTCTTGTTCCAATCGTCATAAGGCTTTGCCAGGTACCGACGATGTTTTTCAAGATAAAAACGCACCTGCTCGTTATTAACAGCGGGAATCCTGCCCACAGCCATTTGCGGAATCGGAATGGAATCGTTCCAGATAACAAACCAGTTATCGCTTACCGGGTAACCGTATGACGGGACAATATTTTGTCTTCTAACAGGCGGGAGAGGTTTGAATTTATTTTTATAGTCGTAGTTAGCGTCGCCAATTAACAATAAATATTCGGGCGGATCGTTTATTTGATTGTAATAAATCTCTTGCAAAAATTCTTTTATTGCTTCGGGGAAAGGATAACCGAAAGAATAGAGGTCGTAAATTTCTTCAATCAAAATTACTTTTACTTTTAAATCATATTTGTCTTTCAGAAATTCGCCGTACTCTTGCACAGATTCAGTTAAATCTTCCCGGGTAATAATTATATAGTCCGCCGGCGATTCTTCCGGTAAATTTCCGAATTTTCTTTCTCCGCAAAAAATCGGTTTTTCAATTTCCCGCTGATTCGCAATAAAATAAGCATCCCCGTTTGCGACAGTATCAAGAAAATAATTAATTCCTCCTCGATCTTTTATTATATTCATTTTAGAATATACCGGGTGAATTTTGTAGGCAATAAAATTTTCAGAGTCGGATTCGGGATAGAACATAATGGCATTTACGCGCCTGTCGATTTCAGCATCCGCTATTATTTTTTTTGTTCCATTAATATGATTTCGCGAATAATATTCAACGTCAACCCAGTCAATCAGTGATTGATTGAACGAAGCCCGGGTCGGCAAAGAATAAAGAGAAAGTATATTTCCGGAGCTTTTAACATTATCAAAATCCGCACTTAAATTTACGGTTTGTCTGAAATCAAAAGTTGCGGTATCGCCATATTCCAGATCATTGAGAGAGAAGCAAATTCGATGCGCATCGTCGTTCACATCCGCGGAATTACTTATCAGACGAGCCTCCGCTTTAATTCCTCTTTCGGGAATTAAATCGTTCAAATCCAGATTCAAACTGAATTTACCGTTGCCTCCGATCGCTCTCCACGTCCATACTTTATGCTCCTGCCAGAACGGCAACTGCGTTCGGGGTTCCGCAGCGTCGTAATACCAGAGAATATTGTCTTCTTCATAATGTTTTTTTGTCAATGAATAATCGATCGTATCGACATTTCCTTTTGACTCTATGCTCACGGTATTAACTCTCAGAACATCCTCCGAATTTAAAGATAGCCAGACAATCGTAGTATCGGTATACCTGTTCATATAATCGATATAATCTTCTCCTTTGCGCACGACCTTTTTATAATCTTGATGGTTTTTATTTACGTCAGAATAAAATTCGATATAATCTCCTTCGTCAAAGACGCCGTCGTTTTTATCGTCAACATAAACCGGAACGGGCACGCCGTAATTATAAATCTGAATTTTATCCGACATTATCATAGTTTCTTTCACGCCGATATCAAGCAAGTCTTCGTAATATATTCTGTATATTCCTTCCCGGGCTATCTTAAATTTCAGGTAATCGCCGACTCTCCGGCGCCAATTATTTTCTTTGAATGATGCCGCTCTCTCAACTGTCGCCCGCTTATTCGTTCTTATTATAAGTTTGACTTTATTAAATTTTTTAACGGAGTTTTTCTTCCATTCGTACTGTTGCATACATACCTGAACGGCGGCATAATAATTCCCGGACAAATAAACAGTGCCCAGATATTTAGTTAATGATACGGGATAAACGTCCGAGTCCGTAATATATGAGTCATAGACTTGCTCCGTTCTGCGGTACGAAATCACGCTGTCGTTTTCTTGAGATATTAACGGATTAATAATTATGCGGTTTTCTTTACTGAAATCTAATATCTGAATATTGATGTCCGATAAAGATTCTTCCGGACTTCTTAACGGCATAAATACGGTTACGTATTTCAAGGAAGGAGCTCCGGGCTTCGACTCGTCAATGAAAGTCGATAATTCGTTATCCGGGAAAGAAATTGTAGTGTCGTAATAATTATAATTTCTTTGTGGAAAAATATCGCCTACATACATTACGAATAACAAGAGAGCTATGATACAACTTTTCATATTACCCCGTCTGTTTACTTTTCGTAACTTAAGTTTTTCATTCTAAAGAGGAATTTCGGGATGCCGACTAGATATCGCTTTCCGTACTTTCCGGGATTTTCATAAATTCTGTAGAACCATTCCAGCCCGTACTTTTGCATAATTAACGGAGCCCTTCGCGCCGTACCCGTGTAATAGTCCATAAACGCGCCGCAACAAACAATAATTTTATTTTTAATAAACTTTTTCAATTCAAGCGCCGTATATTCCTGGCGAGGCTGTCCCATACCGATCATAACCACATCTGCCCGGTTTAATTCTTCTAATTTTGACGACCAGTCGTATTTGCTGCAATAGCCGCTTGTATAACCCGTTAGTTTTATCGGAGAAATCTTTTTTCGCAACGATTCGACATTGTAGTTCCCTCCGACAAAGTACATTTTCATTTTCATTTCGTTAAGAATTCCGAGGAATTTTATGAGTGCGTTTGTGAATAAAATTCTCTCGCAGCGTATATTTTTGAATAATGCGGACAACCACAACCCCGTGCCGTCCCATACACAAAGGAACTCCCTCGAGATACTTTTAAGATATTCATTATCATTATGCAGAAGGTTCACCGTATTTTGATTTATATATGTAATAAGTTTTTCAGTAGAGTTACCGTAAGTTATTGTTCTCAGAAAGAGTTCTTCTTGAGTTATCAGATTAATCGATTCTTTCCGTATAATTAATTTCATTTTTTCCTCTGAAGAATTTACCCGGATTCATAAATTTCCAACAAACATTTTACGTATTCGTCTGAGGATGTAATTTTCTTAATATCTTTTTGAAGAGAAATACCTGCGCTCCGGCAACTTTCCAGGTTATCTGCGACATAACGGAATAAATTCAGCAGCTCCGTTTTATTGCCGGCTTTGAACAAAAATCCGTTTTCATTGTCGTTAATAATTTCCGGAATCCCGCCGACGTCCGCAGCAATGACAATTTTACCCCAATATCCCGCTTCGAGCAGCGCATAAGGCAGCGCTTCGTTATAGGAAGGATGTACGAGCACATCCGCCAGTCTATAATATTCTTCCGGATATTCCGTATATCCGACGAAAATCAGCTTGTCGGAGCCATAATACGCCAGGTGTTTATCAATAATATTGCCCGCTAAAATTAGTTTCACATTTTCGTTTACGCCGCTAAACTCCCGGAATACTTCGCAGAGATAATCAATCCCTTTTTCCCCGCCGATTATTCCCATATAGAGAAATACTATTTCGCCCGGTTTAATATTCAATGACATTCTGTTCACATGATGTACCGGATAATATTTTTTGTACAACTCCGGATCAATGCAATTATACAGCACATGAATTTTGCAGGACGGCACATCAAAATTTTTCATGAGATAATCAGCCAGATATTTACACGGCACGATTATCCTGTCCGATTTGAACGAAATATTCCTGAATCCGAATACTTTACTGTGTACCGTAGCGACGGTTTTCTTAAATCGCTTTCTCAATATGTTTGAAATAAGTTCCGGGTATCTGTGATGACTATGCACAATGTCGATATCGTTATTAACGATTTTACGGCGGAGACTTTTCAAATTACCGGTTACATTAAAAATATTCTTTATGCCGCTTTCGAATCCGATAATATCGACGTCGATATTTTGCAGAGCAACGTCGTTCATTGCCATACGGTTATTTGTCAATAAAGATATTTCGATTCCATGCTTATTCAACGCAAAAAGCAAATGCCTCAAATGGGTATTCGTTCCGCTGGCATAAGCAAAGTACGGGGCAAAATGCATTACTTTCATCTGATTATCTCTTCATAAAATTCTTTTGTATTACGCGCCGCTTTTTCCCAGGTAAACTGAATAGCCGTTTCCCTTGCGTTTGCCGATAACAGTTTCAGATTATAATTACCGCAGACAATCTTTTGAATTAATTCGCGCAGCTCCGGCGGACTCTTCGAATGATATTTCAATCCGTTTTTTCCGTTAGTTATAAATCTCGATACGCCGATAAAATCGGGGACGACAGGCACTACGCCGTACGACATCGCTTCGAGCGTAAAAGTTGAAAAAGTTTCGAAGAATGGCATTTTAATTACGATGTGCGCTTCCTTAAATAAATCATTCATTTCTTTGCCTTGAATAAAACCCTCATACACAATTATCAGATTTTCCGTTTTTTGTACAGTTTTTCTTTCGGAGCCGCTTAACACTGTCAGAAGCAATTGAGGTCCTCTTATGTCCGCAAGAATCTCCGTCAGTTGTTTTAATCCTCTGTCATTATTTCCGAAGCCTTTATAGAATAATATTCTGAACGCGCTTGCGAAATTTTGTTTCTCATCTTTACTTGAAACAGATTCTACTCCGTTATGAATAAATCTTATTTTGGCGCGCCTGATATTATATTTGCTTGTTAGTTTTTCCGCCTGATATTGAGAATAGATTAATAATAAATCGGAAAATTTTATAGCAATACGTTCCAGCAATAAATCTTTTAATCTGCCGTACGGTTTATCGTTTTTCGATTCTTCAAAGAATAAACCGTGTAATGTCGAAACTATCTTAATGTTCTTCAGTTTAGCAAAAATAAAAAGGGGGATTTCAAACCTTTCGAGGGTTGTAAAGTGAATCAGGTCGGTTTTGTATTCAAATAACTTTAATGCAATACGTAAAGTTCCGCATTTAATAACTCCGGACTCTAACTTTTCGTATCCCGTGAGTTTTTTTAATATGCTTCTGCAATCGAAAAAATACGTAATAAAAATATGTTCGACCCCTTCCGCAAATATATAATAGCGTAGGGCTCTCGAATATTTAACGGGAGCCGTTACATATTCGTGATAATATCTGCCAATAAAGCATACCCTCATCTTACCGATGCTTTAGTGAATGGATAATTATTCGGACAGGATTTGATTATTTTTTAGAGAGCCAGATTTCCGGATTTTGATAATTGCGCGAGTTCCATATTTCGAAATGAAGAATATTTCCTTCCAGACTTTCGTTTACTTTTCCTATCGCGCTCCCTCCGCTTATTAGCTGCCCCTCTTCGACGTAAATTTCTTTTATATGACCGTATACCGTTCTGAATTCGTCGCGGTGCGTAACAATAACAACGCTGCCGTAGCCCGGAATCCATTCGATAGCGGAAACTACTCCTTCGGCTACCGCGTAAATATCTGCGTCTTCCGAAGTCAATATATCCACGCCGTAATTAAGCGTAACAGTATTTAATTTTCTGTTACGGTTTTCGCCGAACTTTCTGACTATTTTGCCCTTCCTAACCGGCCAAGCAAGGCTTCCTTTGAGGAGCGAGAAATTTTCCATTTTATTATAATCATAATTTTTGCTTAAGTCCAGCATTTTTTCGTTTTCCTTAAGCATCAATTCTCTTCTCTGCCGTTCCTCTTCAATCAACCGTGCAATTATATTTTTAATTACAATTTCAGCTTTCTGCTTCGATTCAATTTCCTCGGACAGATGTTTTTTATCTTTTTTCAAAGCGGCTATCAATTTTTTCCTTTCGGTTTCCTTACGCGCAAGATTTTCCTGTTCCGCTTTTTTTTCGGCTTTCAATAAAGTCAACGTTCTTTTTTCTTCTGCAACTTTGTTTTTTAATTTAACCAGATAGTTCTTGCTGTCCCTCAGCGATTTGAGGTCTTTCTTGTTTTGTTCTGTTATGCTTTTGAAATAACGGTAACGCTTAAGTATTTTCGACGGGGACGACGTATTGAGCAAATATTTAAGATAAGACTTGCCTCTGTATTTATAAATCCAGACAATGTATTTAGAATACTTTTCCTGCAATAATTTGATTTTATTTTCAGTGTAAGCGATTTCATTTTCGAGTTCGGCGATTTGCCTTTCTTTATTTTTTTCTTCTTTGACTATATTGTTAATAATTTTTTGGAGCAGCGTATTTTGACGCGTCAGATTTTCTAAGGCTTGGAGCGATTCTTTTTCTTTTTGCGTTTTTTGGTTTAATTCCCATTCCAGTTTCGCAATTTCGCTTTTGAGATTTTCCAATTGCTCGTTGCGAAATTTAATGCTGTCCGACGCCTGAGCGTAAACCGAACTATAAAAAAAAGCTGGTATCAACAAAAATATTTTCAGACAAGTCTTCACAACTCTTCATATTTTGTGTCGGGAGGCAATTCAAACAAAATATTCGACGAGCTGTCGTTAATCGACACTTTTTTATAATTGATCTGTAACGACTGATTATTTTCGGGAAACTTCATCGATACTGTCAAGGGTACGGAAATATTTTCAAATTCTTTATAATTATCATACGTTGCTTCGACGATGCTGCGTTTATCCGATTTCCCTATTTTAATTTTATTCACAGTAAAATTTTTTGTATTAATTTCATATTCATTAATCGTTCCCGAAGTCGAGTCGATATATTTTACGTACGAGTAATTTTCGTTAAAGACGTAGTCATCCGGTTCGGTTCTTAATTTGTCGGATAAATCGACTCCGCCTGTAAATGCGTCGATCAACATATCGAACGGCAGGTCAATTTTGAGAGCTTTTTGAATTGCCGCCTCGTCGGTCTTCCCTTTATAAGCCTTTTTATTAATAGCGTCGTAAAATAAAAAATTATCGCGCGTAATTAATATTTGCGCCAGTTCGATGCCGAACGGTCCGTAAACATCGACTCTCACGGAATCCGGCTTTTTTATATTTACCTCGATGCTGCTTTCTATTGTTGAATTTCCGTTTTTAATATTGATCGTGCCGGCTGCGGAAAAAGTTCTAACTTTACGTCGATTTGCTTCGAGTTTGGTTATCAATCTTTCCGGCGAAAGTATTCTTTCGTTTGAAATTTCTTTCGATGCGCCGCAGCCCGCCAGTAGGGCAGCCAGCGTTAAAGCCGTTAGAAATTTAATAGCTTTCAAATCTCACCTTTTTCGATTTTTTCTTTAATCTTTTTGTTATTACTGTTAATATCGTAAGCCTTATTCCAATATTCCATGGCTTTGGTTTTATTTCCCATCATAAAATAAACGTCGCCGAGATGGTCAAGAACAGTGTCGTTGTCCGGTTCGACGCTCAATGATTTTTCAATATATTCTTTTGCTTTACGATAATCCCCCAAACGGAAATAGATCCATCCAATCGTATCGAGGAATGATGAATTTTCCGGTTCGCTTTCGACTGCTTTCGAAGCCATTTTCAACGCTTCGTCCAAACGGATATTTCTTTCGGCGAGCGAATAGGCATAATTGTTCAGCACAATTGCGTTCGAAGAATCCAGTTCGAGTGCGTGCTGATAGAGCGAATCGGACATTTTATAATTTCCTTCCGACTCATAAATCATCGCCACCGTGCCAATCAAATCGACATTGTCCGGTTGAAGAAGCAGGGCTTTATTCAAATAAACGAGAGCTTCGTTATTTTCTTTAAGTTGATTCAACGTATAACCGTAAGCTGATAAAGCCGTTATATCGTCAGGGTTCAAATTGACGGCTCTTTTTAAATAAATCTTCGCTTCGGCGTGTTTATTGGTTTGAGACAAAGCGAGTCCGTAAATTAAATTAATCACGAAATCATTCGGGAACTTATCGGCGGCTTCGGACATAAACTCAACAGTCTCGTCATATTTGCGCGAATCAAACAGCAGTCCGCCGGCGCGAATCCAGACCTGTGCATTCCACTCGGCAAGCTTTGCCGCTTTACGAAAATATTCGATTGCTACAGAATCGTTGCCTAGCTTCAATTCGATTTCTCCAAGGTATGCGTTTACCTGCCAATCGGACGTATCGCGGTCTATCTTTTGAAGAAATTTACGGGCTATATAAATATTATTCGAGTCTTTTTCCGCCGCGGCATAAAACAATGTGGCGAGCTGCAGTTTATCAGTCAATCGCAGATTATTTCGTTCGAATATTTCTTCATAAACGCGCGCAGCTTCTTTCCAATTGTTTTGCTTAATATAGATATTCCCTTTTTGCTGAAGCAGCCCGAAATCATACGGATAACTTAAAAGCAACTCGTCGCACAATTTAAATGCCTTTTCGTACTGCTCCGTTTTCGTATATGCGTCGATCAACAATTTCTGCAAATCGAGATTCGAGGGATTCAGACGAGACAATTCTTCGAGAGTCTCAACCGTTTCTTTTTGGTTGCCGATTCTTTCGTTTAATTCCGTCAATCTCACCAGGATATGCCATTCGGGCCCGATCGAGGAGATGAGTTTTTTATAAATCTTTATAGCTTCCAGCGGTTTGTTTTTTTCATAGAGCTGTGCCAGGTTGTAATATGCGTTGATATTGTTCGGTTCGATTTCAATAATTTTTTTGTATACCGCAGCCGAGGAATCGTCCATGTGCGAAACGTCATAAATCGTCGCCAGAAGGAAAAGGTATTCGGGATTATCGGGGTCGAGCTCAACAGCCTGTTTGGCGTTTGTTAGCGCAGGAGCAAGACGGTTTATTCTGTATGAATTTTTTGCAATTGCATAATAAATGCCAGCCGACTTTTCATATTCAAGCGCCTCTTTATATTTACTGATTGCGTCCCCGTAATTCCCTTTCATTTCGTAAATATTGCCTTCAATAAATTTGCTCAACGCAACCGAAGAACTATCGAACTGAATCCCGCCGTTCCAATCCTTTACTACTTTTGTAGTACAGGAAACCGACAGAAGAAGCATTAAGAGTATGACTATTTTTTTCATTCTTCCAATTTAATTAAGTAGAGAAATAACCGTGAAAATTATTTTTTTGACAAAGATTGTTGATTGTATTGTCAAATTTCTTTTCATATTTTAGCGTCAAAAACGCTATGACAAAATACGACTTAGCAATTTCATATGTATGGGAATACGATACCGAATTTGTTCAATTGATCGAAAAAATATTTCAGGAAGATAAATTAACAACATTTCTGATATCATACCATAACGTCGAAGAAGTTATTGAAAAACTAAAAAACAAAGAACTCCATTTCAATGCATATTTAGACCGCGCATCGGACGTCGATTCCGACTACGAGCCGATAACGCAAATCCTCAAAAAACGTCGCGCCTATTTAATAAATCCGCACAAGCGCGTACACAAATTTACAAATAAATCATATATGCATCGTTTGCTGAGCAAGAAAAATCTAAGCATCCCGAAATCGTATATTCTGCCGGCGTATTATTTCGACCACTCGCTGAAGATAACCGAAGACGACCTGGAGAAGATAGGAAAACCTTTTGTAATAAAACCCGCGCTTGAAACCGGCGGCGGAGAAGGCGTTATAATCGACGCCTATACATTAAAAGAAATTCAAAAAGTCCGGGAAGAAAATCCGAAAGAAGAATATATAGTCCAGGAAAAAATAACGCCCGTCGCTTTCGGCGCTCGCAGAGCGTGGTTTCGTGTGTATTGGGCTTTCGACAGGGTAATTCCTGCATGGTGGAACGATCAGACTCATATTTACGATATTGTTACTAAAGAACAAATAGAAAAATACAAACTGGAACGGCTCTTTAAGATAACGCGAAAACTTGCCAAGTATACGCGTATCGATTATTTCTCGACGGAAATTGCCGTATCGAAAAATCATAAATTCTATATAATCGATTATATAAACGATCAGTGCGACTTCAGATTGAAATCGAACCACGCCGACGGCGTTCCGGACGAGATAGTCATTAAATTCATAAATGAAATGAAGAAAAAAATAAAGTCCCTAAAAAAATAGATCTTCTTCGATCGTTTCGAGTAAAGCGAGATAACTCTCGTATCTTTCTCTCGATATTTTACCGTTCCGGTAAGCTTCTATTACGCCGCAGCCGGGTTCGTGATAATGAGTGCATGTATTGAAACGGCAATTTTGAATGAACTCTCCGAATTCAATAAAGAAATGCCCCAGATCTTCTTTTTTGATGCCGTAAGGGTCTATCTCACGAATGCCCGGAGTGTCAATTACAAAGGTATTCTCCTCTACTTTTTTCATTACAGCCGTAACTGTCGTATGTCTTCCGCGTCGATTATAATCGCTCACCTTGCCGACTTTGAAATTCAAACCGGGATAGAGTTTGTTCAGAATACTCGATTTGCCCACGCCCGAATGCCCCCAGAAAACGCTGACCGAATTCCTGATAAATTCTTTAAGTCCGCTTATGCCTTCATTGTTTACGGCGCTTGTTTCAAAAACTTTGTATCCGATTGATTGATAGAGATCGACAAATTTTTTACGCTCGTTCGATTTGTCCAGATCGATTTTATTTATAACAATCGAAGGTTCAACGCCTGAACTTTCAGCCACCACGAGCATCCGGTCGACAAGACGATTATTGAATTTAGGCAAATCCCAACTGTTGACGATAATCATTTTGTCCACATTGGCGGCAATAACCTGTTCGAGTCTTTCGCCGCGGTAGGACGCGCCTTTCATCCTCGGAGCTTTTCTCGATATATGATTTTTCCGTTCGAGAATATCTTCAATAACGCCTGTGCCGTCTTCGTTCAAGTTAAATTCTACAACGTCTCCTACGGCTGCAATATCAAGAGTAATCAATTTGTCTTTCTTTAATTTATATTCATTTAAAATTTTTCCCCTCAGAAAGCAGCGAATTTCGCCGCCGTTATCGTCGAGCACATAATAATCTTTGCTCTCGATTCTGCAGATTATTCCTTTAATAAAGCCTCCGTGAATTAATTAAACTGTTTTACAAACTTACAAAAATTACCGTTTTAAAATAAAAAACGCCCGATCAAACGGGCGTCTCTACAAAACGTAAGCGTAATTTCAGAAATTATATTTTAATCCCAGGACAAAATTATTCCGTGAAATATCCTGATATATTCTGGAAACATTCGATCCGTAATTATCGCCTATATCTTTCCACCATCCCATGGCATAAGCCAGGTCGATCGATATATTTCTCGAAACGTAGCCGAGTCCGAGAGTAACATATTTTTTGTCGTAATCCGACGGGTCGTCCTTGTAGGGCGAAGGCATTAAAATAAATCCTCCGCGTAAAGCTACGTTAGTAGCGGGCACTATGTATTCAAATCCGAAATTAAGATTAAAAACCGTTCCCAAAAATTCCCGGATATCTCTGTTATTGTTCTCGATGTCGATACGATTCAGACCTGACTCGAATTCAATCTGCGAATAATCGATTAATTTTACGTCGGCAGACAGCGTTAAACCGTGATTGTTATAAGCGGCTCCGGCGGAAAATTCATACGGAGTTGTAATTTCGTATTCAAGCCTGTTTTCGATTGGCGGGTCGAGATAAAAACTTGTGCCGCTGCCAAAATCGCTGTAAGCGTCGACAAAATACGATTCCTTGATAGTATATTTTCTCGGCGTTTTAATTACAAATCCCATCGTAAGATTTTGATTGACTTTGCTGAGCAATCCGAGATTCAAGTTCCAGGCGGAAATGTCCCATTTGATAATGTCATTCAGATAAAAAGTTTGAAAATCGCTGGTTGCCGGTTCGGCGGGATCGAGCAAAAATCCTGCCGGGTAATTGTCTTGCAAATCCTCTTCCCAGTATTGTCTGTCTCTCCGGAAATCGCCGCCGACTATGTTGAGCGTAATTCCGAGGAACAAATCTTTTTGAATTTCGAGAGCGGCGGAGAGCGACCAATTATGCAGTTTGCCTTCCTGTAAAATCTTGCCGCTTTGATTCAATCCGCCGTTGACGCGCGTTTCATCGTAGAGATAATTATCGCCGCTGTCAAAAACCGGATAGCTGAGTCCCAGCAGATATGCAATATCGTCATTGTAATTTGTCAGATCCTGTATCATGGAATTATTGCCGGAATTATAACCGTCGAACCGGACTGTATAATTATAATCCTTAAACTGATTATACCCGAGAGCCAGCACAAAACTGCCGCGATAAGTTGGGAAAGGGAAAACGACTCCAAACTGATTCAATCTCGTTGAGCCGTTTGAATACGAATCGCTATTATTGAAGAAATCGGATTTATTGTCGAACAGGTTATAATTCAACGAACCGTTAAATTGGCTTTTCTTCACCAGCGCAAATCCCGCAGGATTAAATAATGCAGCCGAGAAATCATTGCTCAAAGCAGTATAAGCGTTGCCCATCGAAAGGGCTCGAGCACCGCTGATTATATCGGCTTCCGATAATCTGAGAGCGTCGTTATAGTTCTGCGCCACGCTTATTCCGCATGTAAATAAGATTACGACAACCGCCTTGAAAAATTTTTTAGACATATTTCCTCCGAATTGAGAACTATATTAAAGATTATCTTCCTCTTCTGCTGCTGCCGCCGCTCGACCTCGAAGAAGAGCCGCTGCTTCCGGAACCCGTGCCTCTTGAGCTGCCGCCTGAATTAGAAGGGGGACTGTACGAACGCGACGATCCGCCCGTGCTTGCCGGAGGTGAATATGAGGGCGGAGGCGAATAACTCGAACTGCTTCCCTTTTTTGAACTGCTCGAACTTCCGCTCCTTCTGGAAGGAGTACGACTCCGTTTTGCGTCGCCGCTTTTATTTGAAGGTCTTCTATATGTTTCGTTGCGGGTTTTCCTATCGCGGTTCGAATCAACGCTTCTGTTGCCGTCTTTATTTAATGAGGAATTTGCGCCGCTTCTTGTAACTTTCGAACGGCTCAAATCAACATCCCTGGGACTGTTATTCCCGTTATTAGTAATTACTTTGGTTCTGTCTCTCAAATAATCCCGCGTTCGCGTTCTGGTAATCGGATTACGCTCGCCGGTATTGTCCCTCAAATGCGTATAAGTATTTCTGTGTTTGTAATAACTTCCTCCTCCGTGCCAGTAATCGTAGTAATTCCAGTAATACGGATAATTCCAGTAACCTCCGTATGCCCAGTAATTATGAGGATACGGGTAGTACCACCACGGATATGACGAATAGTAGTACCAGTCCCACCACGGATCATAATAAAAACCTAAAGTAACGCTCCAGCCTGGATAATAGCCCCAGAAATATCTTCTGTAATTCGGGTACCATCCGCCGTCTATATAATAATTATTGACTATGGCAGGTTCTTCGTCATAAGCATAATCGTCATAAAGAGTATCTTCCCGCTCGTAAACATAATCTTCTTCGTTATCGTATTCCCGGTAAGTTTCACGAAGAGCCAATTGTGTGTAGCAACCGGTGAAACTGACTGCCAGTATCAGTATCATTAAATATCGTTTCATAACCTCACCTCTTTTTCTATTGATTTGACAAAATTTATGCCTCAAAAAGTTTAAAATAAACGGAATAATTAATGACAGGCTGGAATGTCTGTTTATTTAAATAGACTGGTCGTACTAAAAAAAATACACTAAAAGAGCGACTTAATAAATTCTACGTAGATTCCCCTGTCGGCTTTACTGCTTGTAAATTTTTTGTTATCGAGCAAATCTCTCAAATTTACGCCTATCGTCAGCCCGCCGTCAACAGACCAGCGTACTCCCATATTCAGATATCCGGTTCCGTCGCCCAATGAATTGCCGGTGTTGTCGTTAATAGCAAAATCGTATTCTCCTATCAACGAGAAATTGGCGCCCAATGTTTTTTCGATTCCGAAGCCCAGATTCAGGTCTTTATCGTCATCTTCCCTTTCCAAAGAATAGTTGACAATACCGTGAACGCTAAGATATCCCATGAACTGATAGTTTTTCGATACGGCGGCAAAGAATCCGGGGGATTTGATCTGATATCGTTCCAATGATTTATTGTATAAACCTTTTCCCTGCGAATCGAAACCTATTGTAATAGCGGGCATATTCTCGGTTTCGTCGACCAGCCGGAGCCGAACGTTTACTGCGGGAAGCGAATACCAGTCGACTTTTCCGGCTCCGATAATATTCGAACCCCCGTAAGAAATTCCGAAACTGAAATTATCGAAGACTCCGACTTCAAGTTTGGAAATAACTACGCCGTAAGGCATGATATCGAACGAAATTCCCGCGAAACCTTTTTCGAGGATTCCCGCGCTCGGCAGATCAATTAAATTTCTGTATTCGTGCTTGGCTGCCGTGCCCGAAGTTCCTTGTGAAAAAAGCGCGCCGCTGAATAAAAACGTAAAAAGGACGATAAATTTTTTCATTTTTTTCCCGCAGGTTAATTGACAATCTAAAATTAGAAAATATTTAATTAAATAAGAACATCTATTTTCTTATATAACTCGTTCCTTCCTTTTTATCCTGCAGAACAATTCCAAGCTCGTTTAGTCTGTCTCTTATCAAGTCGGCTAGCTTATAATTTTTTTCTTTCTTGAGCGTCTGCCTTATTTCGATCAAAAGTTCAATCAATTTATCGTCGAGAGCTTCTTTTTTATTGCCTGCGAGTTTCTCAAAATTAATTATTCCCAAAACGTTTTGCGCCGTATCCGTCATGAATTTCTTGACATCCTCTAGAAATTTTGAATTCACTTTCGCTCCGCCGTCCAGAACTTTATTTACTTCGCGTATGAAATTAAAAATTACGGCGACCGCCTGAGGCGTATTAAGATCGTCGTCCATTACATTCGTAAACTCGTCATAAAAAGATTTTATACTGAAATCAGGATATTCCCCTTTTTGCAAATCCTTTGATAATTCTTCGTTAATTCTAAGAGCGAAATTTCTGATTTTCTCGGCTCCTTTTTCGGCTGACGATAACAGGTCTTCGCTGAAATTGAGAGGTCCTCTGTAATGAGTCTGCGAAAAGAAAAGCCGAATAGCTTCTGTAGTATAATTTGCCAGAATTTCGCGCGTAGTAAAAAAATTTCCGAGCGACTTCGACATTTTTTCATTTTGAAAATTAAGGAATCCGAAATGCATCCAGTATCTGACAAACTTTTTGCCGTTAGCCGCTTCGCTTTGAGCTATTTCGTTTTCATGATGCGGAAAGATCAGGTCGTTGCCTCCTGCGTGGATGTCGATAGTCTCGCCAAGATGTTTGCAACTCATAGCCGAACATTCGATATGCCATCCCGGTCTGCCTTTGCCCCAGGGGCTGTCCCACGCCGGCTCGCCTTCTTTGGCTTTTTTCCAGAGCACAAAATCGAGCGGATTCCGTTTATTTTCGTTGACTTCAATTCTGGCTCCGGCTTCGAGTTCTTCCAAATTTTTCCCGCTCAGTTTACCGTAATCTTTGAATTTCGAGATATCGTAAAAAACGGTTCCGTCAACTTCGTACGCATATCCTTTTTCGACCAACTGGCTGATCATACGCACAATATCGTCGATATGTTCCGTCGCCCTCGGATGAAGCGTCGCCGGTTTTACGTAAAGCCGTTCCAAATCTTCTTTGAAAGCCGCGGCAAAGAAATCGGCGATTTCACGCGTCGATTTTTTTTCTTCGAACGATTTTTTGATGATTTTATCGTCAATATCTGTTATATTCATAATGAATTTTACTACAAAGCCTTTGAATTCGAGATATTTTCGGGCAATATCAGCCATTACGAAAGAACGGGCGTTGCCGATATGAAAATAATCGTAAACTGTAGGTCCGCATACGTAGAAGGTAACATTAGGGGGATTAAGGGGGAGGAAATCTTCTTTAGTTTTAGAAAAAGTATTATAAATTTTCATTAGTATTCCAAATTTTAGGAAAAAATATACTAATTGTATTCTCTTTTTTCCAATTTTGAAGGTGGAACGGTTATTGATTAAGAAAAAGATAATAAGATAAAAATACACATAATATTTTTTTGGACTTTGACATCTTGATTTTTCTTTATATTTTCCGATTATAAAAAACGGAAAAGAAAGTTTTTTTATCCGATTATCTAAATTAACTACTTTCTAACCATAGGAGGAACATATGCAAAAAAAAGTTACCGTATTATTTCTGCTCCTATTTGTCGTTACGGGATTAGTATCTGCGCAAACCATGCAGATCACTACCTATGGAGTATCGCCCCGCGAGGCCGGATTGAGCGAGAATGACATATTCACTTCCGCTTATAACGGCTTGACAAACGTAGGCGTTGGTACAAAAATGTACCTTAAAGCTACGCTCGCAGGCGGTCGTCTTAACGACCCGCAATGGAGTACAACAGAACGCGCTCCGGGTTCAAACCCTGAATTCGGCGGAGTTCTCGACGTAGACACTTCTTCGCAAATTATTGTATTTACTCCCGACAAACCAGGTAAATATGTAGTACAGGTTTCCGATGGTCCTTATACGGCGTCAATCGTAATTAACGCCGCAAAATACATCGGCGTTTATAACGAAGTTGAAAATGTAACCTGCCAGACATGCCACCCGTCGGTAGTCGAAAAATGGGAAGGCACCGGACACGCTTCGATGCTCTTCCGCGGCGTCGAAGGCACTCTCAGCGACCATTACAACGCAAATTGTATTTCGTGTCATACGACAGGTTACGACGTTAACGCCGAGAACGACGGTTTTGACGATTTCGAATTCGTATTTCCCGAGACATTGACGGAAGGCACATATCAGACGCTGGTAGACCAATATCCCGACGCAATGAAAAGAGCAAATATTCAATGCGAAAGCTGCCACGGTCCGGCAAGCGGGCACTTCGGCTCGACAAAAGATTCGCGCATTGTTGTTAGTTACTCGACCGACAATTGCGCACTGTGCCATGACGACGGACATTATCACGTATATCCCGAACAATGGGACGTCTCGAGACACGCAGAAGCTACAAGCTATCCTACCGGTCCAGGACGCGAAAGCTGCGTACGCTGCCATACGGCAAAAGGTTTCGCTCAGTTTGTTAAAGGCATTGCAACTAATGATCCTTACTTCGATCCATCTTACCAACCGATTACATGCGCAGGCTGCCACGATCCTCACGATGCAACCAATATGCATCAGGTTAGAACCGTTAACGCTTCTCTTGCAGACGGCACCGTCATTGAACAAGGCGGACTCGGCAAACTTTGTATGAATTGTCATCAAAGCCGCAGAGTTGCAAACAGCAGCTACACGGAAACACCAGGCAGACATTACGGACCTCACTATTCAACTGCCGCAGATGTTCTTAATGCCGCCAACGTTGTAACTTTTGGAGATACTCTCTTTACGCTTGCAAGCACAAATCACCTCGGTGTTACAGAAAACGGATGCGTCGACTGCCACATGGCTGAAGGCGAAACCGACGCAAGCGGTCACGCTCAATTGGTCGGTAAACATACGTTCTCGATGAGTACTCCGACCGGAGTTGACAACATGAAAGCCTGCGCTAAGTGCCACGGATATTCGTTGGGCGCCAGCTTTGAAGACGTTCGCTTCTTCCTGAACGGCAGCGGCGACCATGACGGCGACGGAGTCGTCGAAGGATTGCAGGACGAAGTTCACGGATTGCTCGACTATTTGGGCTCCCTTTTACCGAATCCCGATCCTCATGCAGACCCCGATACTACGTGGACAAAAGCACAGATCCAGGCTGCATACAATATGAGAGTGATTTATTACGACGGTAGCTACGGCATTCACAATCCGAAATTTACCGTTACGCTCCTGAAAGGCACAATCAAAGCTCTCGGCGGCGTTGTCAGCGTTGAAGAATCGAAAGAAGTTCCGACAAATTACGCACTCTATCAGAACTATCCGAATCCGTTCAACCCGACAACTAACATTAAATTCTCTCTGCCGAAAGCGTCGCACGTTAAACTTACTGTTTACGATGTATTGGGCAAAGAAGTTCAAACACTCGTTAACAACCAACTTTCAGCCGGAACGCACATTATTGCGTTTAACGGCTCCAACCTGGCTTCGGGCATCTATCTCTACAGAATCGAAGCAGGCGACTTTGTTCAGGTTAACAAGATGTTACTCGTAAAATAAAATTCCACGAAACGGCGGTTTGAAATATAACCGCCGTTTTTTTTATAACCCGTCTGTTCCTATGTTATCTCCCCCTTCTTTACTATTTTTGTGAGAAATAATTTTACGATTTATTATGAGAATAGAAAAAGATTCTTTGGGACAGATGGAAGTCCCGTCCGATGCGCTTTACGGCATCCATACATTGAGAAGTTTTAATAATTTTCCAAAGAGCGGCGAGAAAGTTAATCTTCATTTAATAAAAGCCTTCTTTCAGGTTAAACTGGCGGCTGCCGAAACCAATTATAAATGCGGGCTTCTTCTTAAGGAAAAATACGACCCGATTTCCGAAGCAATCGAGGAACTGATACACGAAACCGATTCTTGCATCAAAGGCGACATGTCGAGCATTTACGAAAAAATTATAGTCGATCCTTATCAGGGGGGAGCGGGCACTTCGTTAAATATGAACGTTAACGAAGTGATTGCGAATACGGCGCTCGAAATTGCAGGCAGAGATTACGGCGACTACGATTATATTCATCCGATAGACGACGTGAATATGAGCCAATCCACTAACGATACATTCCCGACGGCGCTTAAAATTGCATCGATTACGCTCTTGAGGGAATTGCAGGAATCGTTCGCGCTTCTGCAAAACAGTCTGCAAAAAAAAGAAGAAGAATTCAAAAACATACTTAAACTCGGACGCACTCAATTTCAGGATGCGGTGCCCATTACATTGGGACAGGAGTTCGGCGCATACGCTCAGGCAATTGCAAGAGACCGTTGGCGGCTTTACAACGCCGAAGAACGGCTTCGCTCTGTGAACCTTGGAGGAACCGCCGTAGGCAATTCAGTATCCACAACGCGAGAATACGTTCTTAATGTTAATTCAATACTCAAAAAAATCACCAAACTCCCCGTGGCAAAAAGCGAGGATTTAATAGACGCCACGCAAAATATGGATGTGTTCGTGGAAGTGCACGGCATTGTAAAAGCCGGCGCAGTAAGCATAATAAAAATATGCAACGATCTTAGATTCATGTCGAGCGGTCCGAACGGAGGTATCGGGGAAATCAATTTGCCGCCTAAACAAGCCGGGTCGAGCATTATGCCGGGCAAAGTAAATCCGGTTATTCTCGAAAGCGCCATTCAAATTTGCGAACTTGTAAAAGGACACGATGTTGTTATCTCTAATATTGCAGGCGGAGGCAATCTGGAATTGAATCCCTTTGGTCCCCTTCTCGCTCATCTTTTTCTGAAATCTCTCGAATTGTTGAGAGAATCGAACCGGAATCTCGTAAAAAATTGTATCGATGGAATCACCGCTAACGAAGAAAGATGCAAACTGAATTTAATCAACAGCTCGGCAGTTGCCGCTTCGCTTATTTCCACTTTTGGATACGATACTATTCAGGAACTGGTTAAATACGCTTACAACAACAATATTCCTTTTGTAAAAGCATTGATGAAAAGCAAGCTGCTGAGCGAAGATCAAATTTATGAAATTATATCGAAAGACCTGGGGCTGAACATTGAGTAAAACGCCGTACTCGGAGAGGATTCATATAGCCTTCGTAGGCAGACGCAACGCAGGCAAGTCTTCATTGATGAACAGATTCGTAGGACAGGATCTCGTTATAGTAAGCGAAATTCCCGGCACAACCACAGATCCGGTGCGAAAAGCCATGGAATTGCTGCCGTTCGGTCCCGTGGTATTAATCGACACGGCTGGTATCGACGACATCGGCGAGCTGGGAGAAAAAAGGATTTCCAAAACAATTAAAATTATTTCCGAGGCTGATTATGCCGTACTTGTCCTCGACTCGCAGAAAAAGCTTTCCGAATACGAAAGAAATTTAATTGAGCGCTTTGATAAATTCGAAATTCCATACGCCGTAGTAATCAACAAATCCGACCTCGGCGTAAATTACGAGTTAATTGAAGAACTCAACAACTTAAAGATAAAATTCCATACCGTCTCGTGTCTGAAAGACGAAGGCATTTATGAGCTGAAAGAAAAACTTGCGAGGGAGATACCGGGGAAAGATGAAATACCGCTCGTAGGCGATTTAATAAAACAACACGATATTATTGTTCTTGTAGTCCCTATTGATCTGGGAGCGCCGAAAGGAAGATTGATAATGCCGCAGGTGCAGACAATAAGGGAATCGCTCGACGAGGACGCGATTGTTGTAGTCGCCAAAGACAAGGAATTACGCGCCGCTCTTGCCGGTTTGAACAGACATCCGAAGCTGGTTGTAACCGACAGCCAGGCAATTATGCGCGTTGTAGCCGACGTGCCCGACGAAATTCCATTGACTACTTTTTCGATTCTGATGGCAAGATACAAAGGCGACCTGACCGAATACGTAAAAGGTCTTCGAAGAATCGAAGAACTTAAAAACGGCGACAAAATATTAATCGCCGAAGCCTGTACGCACCATGCGCAGGAAGACGATATCGGCAGGGTAAAAATTCCGAGGTGGCTTAGACTTCATACGAAAAAAAACCTCGAAATAGATATCGTCAGCGGACACGATTTCCCGGATAATCTGGGAGATTATAAACTGATAATCCATTGCGGAGGATGCACTCTTACAAGGAAGATGATGCAAACCCGTATAAAGCAAGCAAAATATACGGGCGTGCCGATTGTAAATTACGGAGTTGCAATTTCGTATATGCACGGAGCCGTACCGCGGGCGCTTGAGCCATTCCCGGAAGCTATAGCCGAGTGGGAAAAAATCTCGCGTTTATCGTAGATCGAAAAGTATAAAATCCGAATCGGCCAGCGAACTAATTTTTAATAAGCTTTCGTTTTCAACTGCCAGCCCGTCGCCGTCGCTAATTAAAGATTCATTTATTTTCAAACTGCCCGAAATCAATTGCAGCCAGACTTTCCTTCCGGGCGCTATGTTAAAATCTATATTATTGTTTTCTTTTAAGTACGAACGGTACAGTTTAACATCCTGGTTAATAAAAAGAGCGCCGTCGTCTTCCGAAGGAGAAACCAGAAGTTGTAACCGGTTGATTCTGTCTTCTTCAGGGAAATTCCTTTCGTCATAACGCGGAGTTATCCCCTTTTGCTTCGGGAAGATCCATATTTGCAGCAACCTTACGGGCTTTTCTTTTGAATGATTGAATTCGCTGTGCATAACTCCGCTCCCAGCGCTCATTATCTGAACGTCATTAGCACTAATGACTGAGCCGTTGCCCATACTGTCGCGATGCTCCAGCGCCCCTTCATAAACAATCGTAATTATTTCCATATCATTGTGAGGGTGCGTCGGAAATCCGGCTGAAGGCATTACGAGGTCTTCATTAATTACGCGCAAGTCGCCGAAATTCGTATTGTCCGGGTCAAAGTAACCGCCGAATGAAAACGTATGATAACTGACGAGCCAATCAAGCCTTGTTACTCCCCTTTCATGGGACTTTCTTATTTTTAGCATAACTTTCCTTATTATTTAAAATACTCGATATAGTTTTCGTATCCTTCTTCTTTCAATTTTTCTAATGGTATGAATCTCAGAGACGCTGAATTTATGCAGTACCTCAAACCGGTCGGTTTTGGTCCGTCGGGAAACACATGACCGAGATGACTCTTTGCAATACGGCTCTTGAGTTCGATTCTTGTCATTCCGAAAGAATCATCAACAAATTCCAGAATGTTTTGCGGCTCTAAAGGTTTTGTAAAGCTGGGCCATCCGGTTCCCGAATCATACTTATCCGCAGAAATAAAAAGAGGTTCGCCGCTTACCACGTCGACATAAATTCCTTTTTCTTTATTGTTCCAATATTCATTTTGGAACGGTGGTTCGGTACTGCATTGCTGCGTTACTTTATACTGCATGGGCGACAGATCGGATTTATTCATCCTTTCGATATATTTTTGGTCGTTGTTCATACGCGTAGCCCAGATACGCTCGAGAAATTCATTTCTGCCGGAGTGATTTTTGTATCTTTTATAATTCATGGAACTCTTAATAAAGTAATCCTGATGATAATCTTCAGCAGGATAAAATTTCTTAGCGGGCAAAATTTTGGTTACAATCGGAGCGTCGAAAATTCCGGAAGCTTCGAATTTTTCTTTTGAAAAATGAGCTATATATTTTTGGTCTGTGTTTGTATAAAAAATTGCCGATCTGTATTGCGAACCTTTGTCCACAAAAGCGCCGTAATCATCCGTCGGATCAATTTGAAGCCAGAAATGATTGAGAAGCTCGCTGTACGATACTTTTTCGGGATCAAAGACTATTTTCACTGCTTCGTAATGCCCGGTGCGTCCGGTTGAAACTTCTTCGTATGTAGGGTTATCAACGCTTCCGCCGGTATAGCCGGAAACCGCTTCGATTACGCCTTCATAATTTTCGAAAGCCGCTTCGATACACCAGAAGCAACCTCCGGCAAAAATAGCCGTTTCCGTATTATCATTCATTTTAGTTTCTTCGCTGTTTGTTGCCATTAAAGTCAATAACAACGATACCAGTCCGAAAATTCCAAACAATTTCAACATAATTTACCTCTTTTATATCAGCGCCCCGGACAAAAGCCGGAGCGCTTGTTTCCAATTATTTAATTACTTTCTATTGTAACGCGCACAATATCCGAAAGGTTCGGATAAACGTATCCGTCATTGACTATTCTTACTGCGCCGTTTTCAGCCGCGCCCATGTTGGCGGCGGATTGGCGCGGCGCCTGATTGATTCCGAAACCGGGCTCTTCGTTTACTTCCGTTCCGGCATCCCAGAGCATAATTAAATCCGTTATATCTCCGCTTAACGGATCGGAACTTTCGAACAATTTAATCCCCGCGTCCGAAGGAGCGATAAAAAGGTCGTTCGTTTGGACGAGCATACTTGCAAACGTAAGATAATCTTTTTCGTTGGCGTCAAATTCAAACTCGTAAACTTCGCCGGGCGCAAGAGGAGCGGGAGCTGAGCTTCCTGCAGGCATATTAAACACACCCACTAACGATATTCCATCTTTACCGTTCAAATTACCCGCCAGAAGCGAGGGGTCGCCGTCTTCGGCAAGCGCTTCCAATCCTTCGCCCCTGTCAGGCTGTCCGGCTCTAAATACAGGCGACGAGATTGTATGTAAAACAAAAACTCCGGGAGCGAACAAATGCGTAATGCCTGTTTCATCTTTGAGATTTTCATATAGCACGGAGGGATTCCCGTCTTCAGCCAGCGCTTCCAATCCTTCTCCGAAATCGGGCATATTTTCTTCGAACAACGGATTATTGCCGGAATGGACTACCCAGACACCCGGCGCAATCAATGCCGCCAATGCATTTCCGTCCGAGGTATGAATTGCATGCTCCGAAGAAACATTCTCTATTTTTACCTTAAAACTGTTTGCGGAAGTCGGTTCGATTGTAACTTTCAGTACTTCATTTACTGAAGGTAAATTTGAAAATTCGTCTTCCGCCAATCGCACATTTGCATTAGGGTCGGCAGCACCGGTATTAGCTCCCGATTGATGAGGCGCCTGATCGGCTCCGAGTCCCGGCTCCTGATTAATCTCAGTCCCGGCGTCCCATAATTTAATCTGGCTTGTAATATCGCCCGAAACAGGCATGCCGTTATTATCATACAAACTTATGCCGTTTCCGTCCGGCGCATAGAACAAATCATTCGAATGCACAAACATCGTTGCAAACGACAATTTGGCTCCCGGAAAAGCTTTTATCGAGAATTCATATGTGCCGCCCGGAGCCAAAGGCGCAGGCGAAGATGAATTTACCGGCGTATTAAAAACTCCGCTGTCGACGAATTTATACTCTTTAGCGATATTTTCGATTCTCACTTTAAACATTTTTCTTTCCAATGTTTCAGTGGAATTGCTGTCGCAAGCCGCGGCAAGCAAAGCTGTCAATGCGATTAATATTAATAATGATAGTTTCTTGGTCATTTTTATTACTCCTTTTTATTAATGATGTCGGGAGTAAAATTACAGTATGAAGTTCACGAAACTATCACGAAAGAATAAAGAATGATTAATATCAGTTATTCGCTAGAGGCAGGTCAAAATAAAAAGTAGAGCCGCGATTCAATTTGCTTTTCACTTTCAACGTCGATTTGTGGAGATTAATAATCTGGAAAGCGATAGCAAGCCCCAGACCGGCGCCTACTTTTCCTTTTCGATTGTTATGATTTTTGTAAAAACGGTCGAATATAAAAGGCAGTTCTTCTTCCGGAATACCGCTTCCCGTATCGCATACTTCAATTCTGAGCATGTCGTTTTCATTAAATAAATTAATCGTAACGCTTCCGTTAGTTTGGGTATGTTCCAGAGCATTTTCGACCAGATTGGAAATAGCCCGTTCCATTAACGCTATATCCGCGTGAACAATTGTTTTATCGGCATTAATATCAAACTTAAGTTCAATGCCTTTTTTAACGGCTCTGTCCTTAAATTTGAGAGTTATATCGTTAATCAATTCCGCCATCGAAAATCGTTCGGGTTTCTGTTCCACTTGCCGGGCTTCGAGCTTCGAAAGCTCAAATAAATCGTATACCATTTTATTAAGCAATTCAGCATTTTTGTTTATTATCTGCAAAAATTTGTTTCTTTCATTATCAGAGAGAGAGCCTTTGCTTTCCTTTATAAAAATAGTTTCCAGGTAACCTTGAATTGAAGCCAGCGGCGTTCTTAAATCGTGCGATATATTTGCGATTAATTCCCTGCGTAACGAATCCTTCTTTTTCAACTCTTCGGTGTATTCAACAATCGTATCAGCCAGATTATTGAACGAAGCGGCAAGTTCGCCGATTTCGTCGTTATGCTTTTCGTTGATTCTGGTTTTGAAATTTCCGTTCGTAAATTGTTTAACCGTATCGGCAATGCCGTGTATTCTCTTTGTCATAAAAAAGAAAAGGATTAAACCTGCGATGCCGGTTCCTGCCAGCGAAAACAAAAGCGCTTGCACGATTGTACTCAACAGATAATCATCCTTTAACATTTCTTCCGCCGAGTCGTATTCTTCGCCTCCGAGAATAATGTAAAGATAACCTTTCTTTTCTTTACCCAAGCGGATAGAAGCGGCGGAAAAGGGTTTATTTACTTCGGGATTACGCGGATCGAATCCCAGAAGAGGCAGGTTAAATTCCCCTTTTATAAAATCTTTTACGGGCTCTACGTCAATATAATCGGAAACTATTTTTTTCCCGGGTTCGGCAAAAAAAGCCAGAATTTTGCCTTGCTCGTCGGCGATATAAATTTCGATTTTAGGATTGATAACCATCATATAATGAATGCGATGCCCTATTTCATTAAAATCGGGTTCGTCTTCAAGTAAAGGTTTTAACTCGTTGGCAAAATCCCGCGCGAGGTTCAAATTTAGCTTTTGATCGATTTCGTAGCGCAGGTCGGTTGCGGATTTTAATATAAGATATATTTGCGTTATTCCCAGCGCAAGCAGTAATATTAAAAATACCGCCGATAACTTAACATAAAAAGATCTTAGCAGTTTAATCATTTTCGAGTTCCTCAGGCTCGGCAAACCGATAACCTATTCCCCATACAGTTTTTATGTATTGAGGATTTGCCGGGTCTTTTTCAATTTTATTCCTCAAACGATTAATATGGGAATTAACCGTGTGCTCGTACCCCGAGAATTGATAGCCCCAAATTAAGTTTAGCAATTCCATTCTGCTGAAGCTTCTGCCCGGTTTGCCTGCAAACAAAACGAGCAGTTCGTATTCTTTGACTGTAAGGTCAACTTTGGCGCCGTCGATAGTTACTCTCCGGTTTTCAAGGTCGATTAATAATTTTCCGTATTGTAATATTTTCTTTTCTTGAACATCCTTTCCGCTATGCTTATCGATTTCAATTCTACGAAAGAGCGCTTTAATTCTGGCGATTAATTCGGCAATGCTGAACGGCTTGGTCAGATAGTCGTCCGCGCCGGTATTGAAACCGATCACTTTGTCGATCTCTTCGGATTTTGCGGTCAGCATCAGCACCGGCACTTCTTTATTATATTTTCTCAATTCTTTACAAATTTCAATACCGTCCTTACCCGGAAGCATTAAATCAAGGATTATTAAAGAGTAGAGCCCATTCAACGCTTTCTTTAATCCGCTATTTCCGTTTGTTTCATGCTCAAGTTCATAACCGAGGTCTTTCAGATGGATATCGATCAATTCCGCAATGTTGGGGTCGTCTTCAATGAGCAATACTTTTAGATTTTCCATTTGGAATTTGTTTTTAAATGCAATTTAGTTTGCCCGATAAATAAATTCATCACAAAAGTATTACATTTTTCGTTAGTATTTGAGATTGTAGGAGAGCCCGAGCCCGCCGAATAAATCGGACGCATACTTATTAAGCCCGAATCCCGCATACAGATCGAACTGAAAATTATCTCCTATCAAGTATGTAAATCCCGTGTCGATTGAAGGCTGCCATTGGCGATTTTCCGGCATCAGCGTAAAAAATTCCAGGAACCAACCCGTTCTTTCCGCAACGGCAAATCCCATGCTTAAAGAAAACAGATAGAGGATTTACCTTTTTGAATCCGATTCGAATGAAATAGCGCCGGCATTCGAACCGACTGAGAAATAGTCGGTAACCGGATGAGACGCGGCGAGTTTTAATCCGTATTCGGGATTTTGGACAGAGATTTCTTCACTCCCGGTAGGCAGCTTGCTTACCAGTAAAATCGCCAGAGGGAATTCCGGATTTATTGATAACTGATATTTGGCTTCGAGAATCAAATCGTTCAGATATGTTTTCGAATCTTTTTCCGAGTATGTCCACCCGTTAAAACCCAGTCTTACCTCAAAAGATTTATGCAAAGCAAGTCTGGTTAAAACGGAAGGGAAGATAAAATTATTGACGTCGTTATTATTGTCGAATGAAACCCCTCCTTCGAATTGAACGGTACCTGCCGGCACAGTGAATGCGCTTTCGGTAAAATCCGGTCGGTCAGTGATAATTGTTTGAGCTTTTTTGTTCGAATTTATCAAAAACAACATTGCCGCAACCATTAATAAATATTTATGCATATAATTTCTCCCTTATTTAAATTTTATTGCCGCATTTAAAACAGTAGAGCGCTTCGTTAGGATTGGTATTTCCGCAATTGTTGCATTTTTTCCCGGTTGAACCCGCGCGTGATATTTCAACCGTAATTATTCCTGTAGGCACTGCGATTATAGCGTATCCGATAATCATAGAAAGAGAAGCAATCAATTTACCGGCAAACGTCTTAGGCACAATATCGCCATAACCTACGGTAGTTACTGTTACGACAGCCCAATAAATGCTTTGGGGAATGCTTTCGAATCCGTTCTCTCCTCCTTCCGCCACATACATAATTGTTCCCATTGTAATTACAATCGTAATAACTGCGATAAAGAAAACGCTTATTTTATGGAAGCTTGATTTCAAAGCGGCATATAATATTTCCGATTCTTTAATGTAACGCGCCAGCTTCAAAACCCTGAATACTCTCAAAAGTCTGAATATTCTTACGACTAGTAAATAGTGGTAACCGGGCACCAGCAAATCAATATAAGTGGGAGCAATCGAAAGGAAGTCGATAAGTCCCCCAAAACTCATTATATATTTCCACGGCTTTGGGGCAACGTAAATTCTCAACAGATATTCTATAGTAAATAAGACAGTTACCGACCATTCGGCATAGTAAAAGAGCTTTTTGTGGTAAAGGCTAAGTTCGGGAATGCTTTCTAAAAAGACGAGGAAAACGCTGGTAATAATTATCCAGAGAAGGAATATATCGAATATTTTTCCCGCTCTGGTATTCGATTCGAAAATAACTTCGTATAATTTCTTTCTCATTCCGATATCGGTTTATTTACAATATACGAAATAAATCGTTTATTATGATTTATTTAAACTGATATTGAAAGGAGGTACGGCGGTTAATTCGAAAGTAGCCGAAGCCAGTTGAACTTTATTATCCGTTTTTAATATTTCGCTGTAAATTTTTGTAAACAGCTTGTCTTTTGTAGTTCTCCTTGCCTGATAATCGACAACGTACCGTAGCGAGAATTCGAGCCAGTTATCGTTGGCAACCATAAAAATCATCGGATGGACGTTTGCGTTTTCAATTCTGTATTTGTCGAGCATACGATCCCAGTGCTGTTGAGCCTGCGGCACGTAAGGACCGATGATTTCATTAGCCGCCTGATTGATAATATTCCGCGTAAGTTCCACGTCGCTGCCGTATCTGACAGGCAGTTTTATTTCGTCCCATAAAAATGGGAAATCTGCCGAATAATTAATCACCGAATCTTTGAATACAAAACTGTTTGCGACTCTTACAATTCTGCCTGTATATTGGTCGCCGTCTACCCATTGACGGCATTCCATCAAAGTCGTTCTTAAAATTCCGATATCGATTACATCGCCGACATTGCCGCCGAGCTGGACTCTGTCGCCTACTCTGTAAAAATTGGACAATGAAACGGCTAACCATCCAGCTATGCTTGCTATAACTTCCTGAAGAGCAAATGCAATACCTGCGCCTGCGACTCCAAGCGCGACCGTAAGCCCGCCGAGTTTATCGCTGAATACAATCGAAAGAACGAATATAACTATCAAATAGCTTGCTACGGTTACTATTTTCCGTAATCTGTAACGCAGATCGATATCTTTTGTTACTCTGGTAATGCGCGAACGGATAAACCTCGATATCGAAATAATAATAAGAGTAAGAACAAATGCGGTTACAAACTTTCCGATAACCGGGTCGTATAGGATTTTTTCGAATTCCATAAATTACTCCTTGTTGTCCTTGGTGCCCCATAAATTTACTCCGAAGATTTTAAAGGGAGGAGCCTGGTAGGATTTGGGCAAGTAATCCTGTGGGATTGTGACTTGATTACCATCCCTTATAGCGCTGTAATGAGGCGACAATATTTCGACTCCCGCTTCATTGAATTTATCTTGAATTTTAGAATGAAGCTCGGAATAAATTTTTTGCATCATTTGAGGTTTATCTGTGTAGGCATTTAACTCATACGAAACGTAAAAATCGTCCAGACTTGTCTGCAATACAAACGGACGCGGTTCTTTTTTGATATGCTCAGTTTCGGCGGCTGCGGAAATCAACAATTCGTGCACTTGCTTCCACGGAACATCATAACCGATAGTCACAGTCGTATGGAGTATAAGACCTTTATCTTCGGAAGACGAACTAAAATTAATAATATGACTGCCGAGCACCATCGAATTCGGAATTGTAATATCAACGTTTTTTGTAGTTCTGATTCTTGTTACCAAAAGAGTCTTTTCCACCACATCGCCCATCGTATCTGCAATTTTCACTCTGTCTCCAAGTTTAAAAGGACGCATGTATGTAAGCACTACGCCGGCTACCATATTCGAAATTGCGGAAGACGATCCTAATGAAAATAAAATACCGAGGAAAACCGAAATTCCCTGGAAGAACGGCGAATCCGACCCAGGCAAATACGGAAAGATGATTATTACCGCCAAAACCAAAATCAAAAAGCGAACTATTTTATATGTAGGTATAGCCCAATCTTTATGAAAACCGGGAATCTCGAGCGTGCCTTTGTCGATTTCATTAAATATAAACTTGACCGCTTTTATCAAATAATTGAATACAAAAACAAGCACTATAATAAAGAAGAGATTCGGCAGGAAATTTATAAAAGACGTCCATACGGTTTTAAGCGGATTCAGTATGTATCCCAAGAGCGTGTCAGCCCAGTGACTGCTAAAAGTAAACAAACTGAAAATTATAGTTAAAAAAGTATAGAAAGAGAACAGAAGCAGGGCAAATTTAAAAATCTTGTTGACGAGCAATAATATTTCTATTATACGGTCTTCATTCAGCACTTCGATGTTCTTGATTTTAAGCGACTTGATTTTTGTGCCTTTCCATTCGCCGATTTTCGCCGAAGCAATTTTGTAGAGCGAATTGATTCCTCTCAAAATAGCATAAAAGAGAACCGAATAAAAAATCAGCAAAGCTACGCTTTTGATAATAGGCTGCAAGTCCCAGCTTCTCGTTAAAGGCCATAACTGAAGCGTATAAATGATAAACAGGTAGATAACAAATAGCGATAATACAAAACGAATACCTTTCGCGGTAAAATCAAGCGCTTTTACCAGACTTTCTTTCTTAACGATATCCCGTTCTTTAAATCTTATCGTAGGCAAAATCTTCGGACCAATAATTCCGATAAATTTATATATTCTCGGAAATATTTTATTCGCTCCCCAGAAGAAGAGCGCCAGGAGAATCAAATAAACGAGATTATAAATGATATTATAGATTAATAATTTGGTTTTATTTACCGACTTAATCTTGTTAATTGCGTTAATAATTAAGGAATGATACTCCGAAGCAAGAAGAGAGTCCGACACGCCGGCTAAATCCGCGTCTTCAGCCGTTACGGACATAATCACGTTTTCCCCGGCAATTATATTCCAATATGCCTTCCCTTTTCTCAACTTAAGCGAGTCGGGCGAAAAGGATTCGTCCCGCAAAAGATTATTCAACTCCGCTGAAATTTCACCGGCTCGTTTTTCGGCATTAAAAGCGCCTATTCCTTTGCCAATGTAGAACAGAGTATCCGAATCCAGAATCACCGGATATTTTTTTATATTGACGGAATCCGTTACCGCATAATTATTGCAGTAAACAGAAAAAACTAAGACCGCTGCCCAAAAAACTATATGTCTCGATTTCATATTATTACCGTTTTTTAATTAGTTCGCGGTTGATATATCTTAAAAAATAATTTTACAGTCAATAAAAAAATTATTTAAGATTGCAGGCTAACAGCTTACCGGAATGATTTTAATTATTAGATTATTTAAAGTAGCGTTCCAAACCGCTGGTAATCAATGTCCCCATAACTCTCTGTCGAGAGCCCTGTATTGGATTGCTTCGCTGATATGCTGAGGCAAAATATTTTCCGAAGATTCGATATCGGCAATTGTGCGGCTTACTTTGATAATTCTGTCGTACGCCCTCGCCGAGAATCCAAGCCGGGTCATTGCCATTTTGAGCAAATCATTGCATTGACTGTCGAGTCGGCAAAACTTTCTGAGTTCTCGGCTTCCCATATCCGCATTGCAATAGACATTTCTAAGACCTTCGAATCTTTTCAGTTGTATTAAACGAGCCGCAACGACTCGCTTTCTTATTTCTTCCGATTTTTCTCCCTGAATTTCCGACGATAATTCTTTGTATTTTACCGCAGGCACTTCGATATGAATATCGATCCTGTCGAGCAGCGGACCGGAAATGCGGGCCATATACTTTTGAATTTGCGCCGGACTGCAAGTGCATTCTTTTGAAGGATCGGTATAATATCCGCACGGGCAGGGATTCATTGCAGCGGCAAGCATGAAGTTAGCAGGAAATTCAACCGACATTTTGGAACGACTTATTGTTACTTTTGCATCTTCCAGCGGCTGGCGCATTACTTCGAGAACGTTCTTCTTAAATTCCGGCAGTTCATCCAGAAACAATACTCCGTGATGCGCGTAAGAAACCTCGCCCGGACGCGGAATGCTGCCGCCGCCGATCAAAGCCGCATCCGAAACCGTATGATGGGGACTGCGAAATGGTCTTTCGGTTATCAGCGCTTTTTCTTTCGGCAGAATTCCTGCCACGGAATGTATTTTCGTAGTTTCCAAAGCTTCTTCGAAAGTAAGAGGCGGAAGTATGGTTGGCAGTCTTTTGGCAAGCATTGTTTTACCAGAACCGGGCGGTCCGATCATAATTATATTATGACCGCCGGCGGCTGCAATTTCGAGCGCCCTTTTTGCATTCTCCTGTCCCTTTACGTCGGAAAAATCGAGATGATATTTATTTATTTGTGAAAACACCTCGTCTTTATCTGTGTACGTCGGTTCGAATCCGTCGCCGCCATTTAAAAAATCGATTACTTCTTTCAGGTTTTTCAAACCGTAAACTTTAATGCCGTCGACAATCGATGCCTCTTTAACGGAATCTTCAGGCAGAATCAGATTTCTAAGTTTCAAACGACGCGCTTCGACAGCTACCGGCAGACCGCCCTTTATTTTACGTAAAGAACCGTCGAGCGACAGTTCTCCCAGTATCATTGTTTCATCCAATTGATTCGTATCAACCAGTTCGTTGGCGGCGAGTATTCCTACAGCAATCGGCAGGTCGAAAGCGCTTCCTTCCTTTTTAATATCGGCGGGGGCAAGATTGACCGTGATTTTTTTGAACGAGTAATCGATGCCGGTATTTTTCAGAGCAGCGCTGACGCGCTCCCTGCTTTCTTTAACTGCGTTGTCGGGCAGCCCTACAATTGTAATCGACGGAAGCTGTCTCTCGCTGTGAGTTTCCACTTCCACTTTATAAGCGTCGATACCGAACGTAGAAGCGGAGATTACCCTCGAAAACATGTAATCCCCCGCTTTTGGATTTTTATAAACTTATAAAAATTTATCTGTAATTCAAAATCGTTAAGTCGTTATTTAAAATAAAAAAGCGCATCCCGAAAATTGAATGCGCTTTCAACTGTACGATAATTTTGAGGTTTATTTGAATTTTCTTAAGAATTCTATTCGATCTCTGAGCTGGTCGACGGGAATCAATAATTTATCTTTTCCGAAGATAGCGTCGTCGCGGTTAGTAAAGACGAGTTCATATTCCTTACTCATTACGATTGCTTCTTCGGGACAAACTTCTTCGCAAAAGCCGCAGAAGATGCAACGGAGCATATTAATTTCGAACTTTTCGGGATATCTTTCTTTTTCCAGCTCGGTTTCCGAAGCCTGCACTTCGATTGCCAGAGCGGGACAAACTCTCGAACAGAGCCCGCAAGCCACGCATCTTTCGACGCCGTTATCTTCGAGTACGAGCACAGGTCTGCCTCTGTATGAAGCGGGCGGTTCGAATTTAACCTCCGGATACTCCATTGTAAATTTTGGACGGAGCATATTTTTTAAGGTGAGAATCATCCCTTTGATAATTTCGACGATATAGATTCTCTCCCAAAAATTCAGGTCTTTTTTTCTTTTCTTCTGTGCCATTGCTTACCTTAAAACTATAATTTGAAAATCATTATTAACAGAGCAACCCAAACTATATTGAGCAACGCCAGCGGAAACATCACTTTCCATCCGAGATTCATCAACTGATCGTAACGGAATCGGGGGATACTCCATCTTACCCATATAAACACAAAGAGCATAAATGCCGTTTTCAATAAAAACGCAGCAATCTGAAGAACAGTTGTCAAGCCTTCGCTTAGTCCTAATTTGTCGATGTAAGGAATTTGCCATCCGCCCAGATAAAGAGTTACAATCAGCAGACTTGCGATTATCATATTGGCATATTCGGCCAGGAAGAAACCGGCAAACTTGAACGAACTGTATTCCGTATGATATCCTCCGACCAATTCGGGTTCAGCTTCCGGCAAATCGAAAGGAAGCCTGTTGGTTTCAGCGAACGCGGATACTACGAAAGTAATAAATCCGATCGGCTGTACAATTGCATTCCACATCCATCCGTATTGGGCATTTACTATGTCTATCGGTCTCAGCGAACCCGCCATCAATAAAACTCCGCCAATCGAAAATCCCATCGAAACTTCGTACGAAATCATCTGAGCCGAAGAACGAATGCCGCCCAGCAACGAATACTTGCTGCCGGAAGACCAGCCTGCAAGAGTGATTCCGTAAACGCCGAGCGATGTAAGAGCAAGCACATACAGAATTCCGATATTTACGTCGGCTACGACCAATTTAATCTGATAACCGAATAAATTCACTTCCGGTCCGATCGGCACAACGGCATATGTGGCAAATGCGACAAACAACGAGATAAACGGCGCCATTGTATGCAGGGTTTTATCCGCTGCGTTCGGCACTATATCTTCTTTGAAAAGCAGTTTAAAAACATCCGCAAACGGCTGAAGCAGTCCTTTGTAGCCGACGCGGTTTGGTCCGAGACGATTCTGAGCCCATGCGCTAATCTTTCTTTCGAAATAGACCATATACGCGACCGACAATAACAACGCCGTTAGCGCAATTGCAATCTTAATTACAGAAGCTATTATTATTTCCCAAATTGTCATTACTAAAAGCTCCGATTGTTTTCTTTTTATGTCGACTTATAATTTATCAGTACGACCCAAGTATCTGTATTATGCAAGTTCGTATTTAATTTGCGTTCCCATCTCGCCGATGCTGTCGTAATCGATTCCCTTAAACGCTTCCACGGTATTCGAAATTTCGTTAAAGACTTCTTCCGCCATGCTATATTTCGCTTTCTCGTTAACGGCATAAGTTAAACGGGATAATATTTTCCACGATGGAAGGGCGTCGTATTTATGTCCTTGTTTCCACCTGTCGAATTTGGTTCCGAATTTATCCCACCTGCTCATGTTCATGCCGTCGAGAGCTCTGTCGAGTTCGACTGTTTCGACTGCGGGTTTAATTCTTTGCACTCTGCCTTGAAAGTTTACAAAAGCGCCGTGTTTTTCGGCATAAGTGGCGGCAGCGAATAAATAATGCGCCAATTCGGAAGTTTCGTTTTTGTTTGTAGCGTGAACAATCAACAATTTCAATTTTGCCAGAGCGTTTTTCAGAGCGTCGTTCATTCCCGCCGGATCGTCCTCGACTATATAAGCGGCTTTTACTTTCCCGTTTGTAAGCAACGCAAGCAGTTCTTCCGGACTGTTCAATTTTTTCAGTCCGAGCAATTCGGCGCCCGTTGAATTAGGCGTTTTATCTTCGCGTATTAAAATATCGTCCTGATCGCCCGGTTTGATATGAGCCAGATAATACGGAGCGGAATTAAAATGCGATGCCAGCTTTTTCAAAACAAAATTATCTTCGACGGTCGCAAAAGGCGAACCCAAGAATAAAATTTCATCCGGTTTATATTTTTTCAATTCCGCCGCAACCCGGTTATAAACCGTATCCCAATCGGATTTTGTCAGCTCGCCGTTTTCCCGCACATAAACTCCGTCGATTCGCGTATCCGAGTTTACATGTTTGAAAGTATTAAGTCGGCCGTTATCGCACATCCAGTAATTGTTTACTTCCGGATTGTAACGCGGCGTAAGTCTGAGTATTTGATTGTTCCTTACCCAGATATCGATATTGCATCCGCGCGAGCATCCGATACAAACCGAATCGGTATGGGACATTTCCCAGACGCGCGATTTGAATCTGAAGTCCTGATTTGTCAATGCTCCGACAGGGCATATATCCACCACGTTCAACGAATACGGATTGTCGAACGACTCGCCCGGGAAAGTTGTAATTGTAACGCTGTCGCCTCTTTTGACAAAAGTAAGCTGATTTGCTTTGGCTATTTCATCGGAAAAACGGATACAGCGCGAGCACGATATACAACGTTCTCCGTCGAACTTTACATAAGGACCTAATTGGACGCGTTTTTCTTTTCTGTTTTTGATTTCTTCGAAACGGCTTTCACCTTTGCCGTGAGCGTAAGCATATTCCTGAAGTTTACATTCGCCGGCTTCGTCGCAAATCGGACAATCGAGCGGGTGATTGATCAAAATAAATTCCATCACCGCGTTTCTGGCTTCGAGCGCTTTGTCCGACTTCGTATGAACCACCATTCCTTCAGATGCAATCGTTGCACAGGCGATTACGAGCTTCGGCATTTTTTCCACTTCTACCAAACAAACGCGGCAATTGCCCGATACCGATAATTCCGGATGCCAGCAAAAATGCGGTATTTCGATACCGGCGTCGCGAGCCGCCTGAATGATTGTTTGTCCCGGTTTGAATTCTATCTGCTTTCCGTCGATAGTAATTTGTGGCATAATCTTTCCTTTATTTTATGCTACACGCTGCATTAATAAATTCTTTGAACTCAATAGTACGCGAATTAATTTATTGTTTCCGAATATTTCGTTGGCAATTTCTTTTATGTCGTCTTCATCGACTTTATTAATTTCTTTCACAGTTTCTGCAGGGGATTTTATATCTCCGAAGTAAATTACCGACTGTCCCATTCTTGTCATTCTGTTCGTTGTGTTTTCAAGGCTCATCATCATATTGCCGATCATATACTTTTTAGCTCTCTCCAATTCTTTTGCGCTTATTTTTCTGTTCCGGATTTTATTGATTTCCTCAAAAATCAATTTTTGGGCTTTATGTATCGATTTTTCGTTCGTCGACAGATAGACGCCAAACGTGGAGACATCATAAAAAGAATTCAAGAAAGTATTAATTTGATAAGCGATGCCGTTTTCTTCCCTTAATCGCTGAAAAAGCCGGGAGCTGCTTCCTTCGCCCAGCACATACGACAAGAGCCTGGCTGCGTATCTCTTTTTGCTATTAAATCCGTAGGTGGTAGTTCCTGCAATATAGTGAACTTGCTGTGAATCTTTTTCTATAAACAGGTCGCCGGCAGGATTAAGCTCCAAATTTCTTTCGGAAGCGCTGTACTTTTCAAATGAATCATCAATATATTTTTCCGCAAGTTTTATCAACCGGTTATGGCTCAGGTTGCCCGAAGCGACGATATACATTCTGTTGAATGTATAATTTTTTCGGACGTACTCCCTAATGTCTTTTCTCGTAAAATTCCTAATGTTTTTTTCGGTTCCTATTATCGGAAGTCCGAGCGAAGATCCGTTAAAAACCGCGCTTTCGAAGCGGTCGAATATCAATTCCTCGGGCGAATCCTCGATATCATAAAGTTCATCGATAACCACTTGCGCTTCTTTACGGATTTCTTTTGTGGAAAAAACAGAATTTAGAAGCATATCGGAGAGGACTTCGAAAGTCTGTTCCAGATTGCCTTTCAATCCCCTGCCGTAGTAACAAGTATGTTCTTTGGACGTAAAGGCGTTCAGATATCCGCCGAGCGATTCGATATCCTCGGCAATTTTCCTGGCGTTTCTTTTTCGAGTGCCTTTGAAGAACATATGCTCGATGAAATGGCTGATTCCGTTATTCGTTTCGTTCTCGTCGCGCGAGCCGACATTAAACCAGAATCCGAGCGAAAACGAGTCGACATGGTCTATTTTTTCGGAGACCACGGTAATGCCGTTGTCGAGTCGCGATATCTTTATATTTTTCAAATAATTATGAGTTGCCAAAGAAGATTTAACCGCAATTTATCCTAAAAATAATAAACAAATATAGACAAAGCCCCGCTTGTTTTCAAAACAGAAATGAAATTTATCTACAGCTCGAAATTAAATCCGTTCTTCTTCAGTTTTTCGTAAGTACGCTTGTCGAAGCGATAGAGATAAGCCGGTCGTCTGGTGCTGTTTTTGTCTTTTTCTTTCAATTTTTTGACCAGATTCATTTTCATTAATTTTTTGCGGAAATTCCGTTTGTCGAGTTTTTTGCCGAGTATCACTTCGTAGAGGGTTTGAAGTTGAGGCAGAGTAAATTTTTCGGGCAGCAATTCGAAACCAATCGGGCGGTAACGAATCCGGGCTCTCAATTTTTCCATCGCTTCCCGAATTATTTCGAGGTGGTCGAACGGCAATTCAGGCAATTCGTCCAGCTTAAACCATTTGGCTTCCGAAGTATCCGCCCCGGTCGACAGCACGTACTGTTCCGGTTTAACCAGCGCATAATGTCCCAGCGTGAAAACTCTTCTCAGGGGATATCTGTCGACTTTGTCGAAAATCTTGAATTCTTCCAGATAGATATTGTCGAGTCCCGTAGTCTCTTTTAAGATTCTTTGCGCCGCTGTTTCAATCAATTCGTCTTTTTTAATAAATCCGCCCGGCAGAGCCCACCTTTCCTTTGCGGGCTTGATTGCGCGCTTTACGAGCAATACCTCAAGCTCCGAATTTTCGAATCCGAATATCACACAATCGATTGAAATGTTTTTAATTACGTCTTTTAAGATATGCGACATTATTTTTCTCCAAAATGCTCAAGCAAGTATTTAAATCTAAAGAAAAGTTGAGAGATTAAAAACGGGAATCCGATGAAAATTTCAAAGTAACCGTTTAACAAAATTCTGGTGATTTTTTAAAAATAAAAGTGTATTTTTTACACATAACTTTAAAATTATCTTCGGGGAGTAATAACATGGTTTCAATCGGATTCGATATCGGCAGCTCTTCCATTAAATGCTCGCTTTTCGACGTTGAAACAGGCAGAACAATCGACAGCGATTTTCATCCCAAAGAAGAGATGAAAATTTCTTCGCCAAAACCCGGATGGGCGGAACAATCACCGGAAACCTGGTGGGAATACGCAAAACTTTTGACCAAAAAATTAATTGCAAAAAACGGCATTAAACCGGAAGCGGTCAAATCGATCGGTATTTCGTATCAGATGCACGGTTTGGTTCTGGTCGACGAAAACAGAAATGTATTGCGGCCCTCGATTATCTGGTGCGACAGCCGCGCGGTCGAAATCGGCAATAAAGCATTCAAGGAAATAGGCGAAGAATATTGTCTGAATAACTTATTAAACTCGCCCGGAAATTTTACCGCATCTAAATTAAAATGGGTAAAAGACAACGAGCCGGAGATTTATGGAAAGATTTTCAAAGCGATGCTGCCCGGCGATTTTATTGCCATGAAATTAACGGGAGAAATAAACACTACCGTATCGGGACTTTCCGAAGGCATATTCTGGGATTTCAAAGAAAACCAAATTTCGGAAAAGATATTTGAGTATTACGGAATCGACAAGAATTTATTGCCCGACATTGTTCCGACATTTTCAGTTCAGGGCAAAATTCTTCCGGAAGTTGCCGATGAGCTCGGACTGAACAAAGAGACAGTAGTTTCTTACCGCGCAGGCGACCAGCCTAACAACGCTTTCTCGCTCAATGTTCTTAATCCGGGAGAAATTGCAGCTACCGCAGGCACGTCGGGCGTGGTCTACGCGGTTATCGACAGGCTCAATTACGATAAATTATCGCGGGTCAATCAATTTGCCCACGTCAATCACTCGCCCGAAAATCCCCGCATCGGAGTTTTGCTTTGCATTAACGGAACCGGAATTATGAATTCTTATCTGCGAAAAAATATGGGCGAAGGTCTTTCATATGATACCATGAATCAAATGAGTTCGGAAATCGGGATCGGGAGCGAAGGTCTAGTTATACTGCCCTTTGGAAACGGAGCCGAAAGAGTATTCGAGAATAAAAATATCGGAGCGCAATTTCTCAATGTCGATTTAAATCGTCACGGCAAAGCGCACTTTTTCCGCGCTGCGCAGGAAGGGATTGCATTCACTTTCAAATACGGAATCGATATAATTCGCAGGATGGGACTCGACATAAACGTTATCCGCGCCGGTAAGGCAAATATGTTCCTCAGTCCTATTTTCAAATCCACATTTACAAATATTATCGACGCTTCGGTAGAATTATACGATACCGACGGCTCGGCGGGAGCAGCGCGCGGAGCCGCATTAGGCGCCGGGCTTTTCAAATCGCCTGAAGAAGCGTTTCGTAATCTTACCAAACTAGAAGTAATCGAACCGGACGCATCCCAAAAAGAAATTACAAACGAAGCGTATAATAACTGGCTGACAAACCTGAAAAAATTTATTTAACATAAACAGGAGGAATAAATGGATTATTTGACAGGCAACAAAGAATATTTTACCGGAATCGGAAAGATTAAATACGAAGGACCCGATTCCAAAAATCCGCTTGCGTTCAAATGGTACGACGAAAACAAAGTCGTCTTCGGAAAAACGATGAAAGAATATTTTCGTTTTTCTGCGGCTTACTGGCATACTTTCTGTTCGGAACTGTCCGATCCTTTCGGAAGAGGCACTCGTAATCTTCCGTGGAACGAGGCATCAGACCCGATTGAAAGAGCCAAAGGCAAAATGGACGCGGCATTCGAATTCACGACCAAATTGGGTCTCCCTTTCTATTGTTTTCACGATTTCGACGTAGTTGAAGAAGGCGATTCCATTGCCGAATCCGACAAGCGTTTACAAACATTGGTCGAATACGCAAAGGAAAAGCAAAAAGCTTCGAACGTTAAACTGCTCTGGGGCACTGCAAATTTGTTTTCGCATCCTCGTTATATGAACGGAGCCGCAACGAATCCGGACTTCAACGTAGTAGCTTATGCAGCCACGCAGGTCAAACGCGCGCTCGACGCAACAATTGAACTCGGCGGCGAAAATTATGTTTTCTGGGGCGGTCGGGAAGGATATCTTACGCTGCTGAACACAAATATGAAACGGGAAAAAGAACATATGGCTAAATTTCTCGAGCTCGCCAGAGATTACGCCCGCAAACAAGGATTCAAAGGCACATTCCTGATTGAACCGAAACCGATGGAACCCTCGAAACACCAGTACGATTACGACGTGGAAACAGTTATCGGTTTTCTTAGACACTACGGACTCGACAAAGATTTCAAATTGAATATTGAAGTTAACCACGCCACGCTTGCCGGTCACACATTCCAGCACGAAATTCAATGCGCCGTCGACGCGGGATTGTTCGGCAGTATCGATGCAAACCGCGGCGATTATCAAAACGGCTGGGATACCGATCAATTCCCGATTAACATTTACGAACTGGTCGAAGCGATGCTTGTAATTGCAGAAGCGGGCGGATTCGGAACCGGAGGCGTTAATTTCGACGCCAAAGTAAGAAGAAATTCGACCGACATCGAAGATTTGTTCATTGCCCATATTGCCGGCATGGACGCTTTTGCCCGCGCTTTACTGGTCGCGGAAAAAATTCTTAACGAATCGGATTATAAGAAAATAAGACAGGAACGTTACGCTTCGTTCGATTCGGGCGACGGAGCGCGTTTTGAAAAAGGCGAACTTACTCTCGAAGATTTAAGAGAGATTGCAATTAAAAACGGCGAACCGAAATTGATCAGCGGGAAACAGGAATACCTCGAACAGTTGATCAACATGTATATTTAAGCGCAGCCAATAAAAAAGCTGCCTCTTTCGAGGCAGCTTTTTTTTATTCCTCGTATGTTTGCATAAAACGCCGGATTGCATTGTAAGCTTTATCGAGCAGATTTTCCTGCGGCAGGAATACAATCCTGAAATGACTAGTTCCTTCAACCTGTCCGAAACCGCTGCCTGGCACAGTAACCACGCCTTCCGCTTTAATCAATTCTTTAGCCCATTTGTAGTCGTCTTTAATTGACTCGAGCTTCGGGAAAGCATAAAAGGCGCCTTCGGGGTTAACGCAGCTTATACCGTCAATCGCATTGAGCATTTCCACGGTTAAGTCTCTTCTTTTTTTCAATTTTTCTTTTGCCTCTTTCAGGTGCGATTGATCGCCCAGCAAAGCCGGCGCAATTCCGTATTGTTCCGGGTGATTTGCGGAAAGCCTTGCCCTTAGCAGTTTATTTATAGCTTCGATATAATCATTCAATACAGTACGATTGCCGCTTACAATTCCCCATCCGATGCGGAAACCGGGCGCCATATAGTTTTTCGACAATCCGCCGAAAGTTATTACGGGCGCTTCCGAATTCAAAGAGGCAATCGAAATATGCTCTTTATCGTCGATTATTAATTTGTCGTAAATTTCGTCGGAAAAGATGACAAGATTATGTTTTATTGCAAGTTCGATCAATTCTTCCAGAATTTCTTTGCTGTAAAGAGCTCCGGTTGGATTGTTCGGATTTATAATGATGATTGCCCGCGTTTTATCGTTTATTTTTCTTTTAATATCCTCAATGTCCGGCTGCCAGTTATTTTCTTCATTCAGGTAATACGGGTTCTCGTACATTTTCAATTTGCTTTGAATAGCCGTATAAAGCGGGTAGCCCGGAGTGGGAGTAAGGATATTTTCGCCTTCGTTAACGAGCGCGGTAAGACAAATATCGATAGCCTCGCTTGCTCCGGTCGTAATAAAAATATCCTGAATGTTTTTAATGCCTTTTCTTTCGGCTTCCTTCTCAATCGCTGCCACTGCCGGTTTAATTCCGGAAGACGGCGCATAGCCGTTATAATTATTCAGCATGGCTTTATAAGTTTCTTCGATTAATATGCGGGGAGTCTGCCAATCGAATAAATTCGGATCGCCAATGTTAAGATAGAGCATTTCTTTTCCCGATTTGGCGACTTCGTTTGCAATAACAACAATATCTCGCACTGCGTATTTAATGTCGTTGGTTCGTTCCGCGGGTTTGATTATTATTTGAGACATAAATCACCGTTATTTTTCTGAAAAATAAAGATAATTTTTTTTGTCGGCATCTCCAATTCACTCGGGTTTTAGAATAATGCCGAAGTTTTTTTGACCGTTAATTTTAATAATCAGAGGTTTTTCCATACGTATGTGTTTCGTATAAATTTTTTCTTCTTCGGCATCCAGATTATCGAGCCAGTCCCAATCGATATAATTATCTTCGTCGATTTGATTGACCGAGAAGTAGCCGACTTTAAATGATGTCAGGTTTTGAAAGAAGTGAGAGCCCTGCGAAGGGACTATATTGGTATTGCCGTAATTAGATTCGATAATGGCGGCGGCGCCGTTTATTTGCTCCCACTTAACAGGAATGCCAAGCCATGGGTCGAGACTTCCCCATCTGCCGATGCCAATCAATAGGTAAGGAGCTCGCATACCTATCAGTTTATTGTTGAAATATTCGACTTCCTCAGCCATAATGCCCGTATATTTTGTTTCGAATTTTGCCCTGCTTACGTAAACAATATCTCTGATATCGTTCTTTATTCCGTTGCCCAGCGCCCTGTTCGATTTGCAAAGGAGCGATCCTTCCGAATAATCGGAGGCGTCCAATTCTTCCAATTCGCTATCGATAACCATCGGGCGCATTTGAAGCAGCGCGAATTCAGCCGGTTTGCCCTGCGGTACGCTCAAATTAACAGCAAACTCAATTTCTACTGGAGAAGCCGTACCCCAATTGCTCATCTCCAGCAGAAGATTCAAAATGTCCGTCAACGGGAACAAATTGTATTTTAGAATCGGAGCAAGCGTAAAAATCTTCGGTCCCGTACGTTCCGCTCCGTCATAAATTCGATTATTGTCGTTTGAATATGTCGAACACGTAAATTTAAGAGCGCCGTCTTCCAGAGCCGACTGAAGCGAGTATTTTTTAATCATTCTCTCTTCGTCGAGGGTTTCCACTTTAAACTCTGAATTCAGGTCTAAAGCGTAAAAATGATTGGGCGTGAAATTCAACATATCGTCTATTGTCGAAAACTGTATTAACCGGCTCGGATGCTTTGGGGAAAACCGCAGCGGCATTTCTCCGTCGACAATGTATTTGCCCAGCCCCGGCGCAACAGCCGCAATACCGTCCGAGCTTTTTAAAGGCGATATCGGATAATAATTATACGACTTTGCAACGCCTGAAAATTCGGGATAAAATTTGCCGTTATGATCCGCGCCCACTAACATTTGGATTATCACAGCCATCTTTTCTTCTTCGAGACGGTATGAAGTCATTCTGATATAATCCTTCGACTTTTTCAAGTAGATGGACGCGTAAATTCTTTTGATTGTTTTAAGAAGTTTTTCGAGACGCAATTCGAGCGATTTCTCGTTATTAGGCAGCATGAAAGTATCGTAAACTCCCGCGAACGGTTGATCCTGCGAATCTTCCAGAAGGCTGGAAGACCTGACTGCAATCGGCGTTTTTACTATTGTCAGAAAATCCTTCAGCGCTTCCTTAACTTCTTTCGGTAATTTCCTTGCATTCAGAAACTTCTTTTTGATATCGGCGTCGTTGTTCGAACGGAGCGCAAAGTCGAGAAGATTGTTGTTGTTCATAAAATAATCGAAAATTTCCGTTCCGATAACTACGGCGGAAGGCACAAAAATTTTAACTCCTTTGAAATGGTAACGCACGTCGAAATCGCTGAGCAGTCTGTTTACGAATCCCAGCCCTCTCGCCTTGCCTCCCATCGACCCGCCTCCTATTCGCGCAAAAGTAATCGTCGGATCGAACGACTCTTTATTGAAATCCGAAATGATCCCTACCTGTCTCGATTTCCTAAATTCTCTCAAAGAGTCAATCAAACTTTGGCGGAGTTCTTCAGGAGTTGCAAAGTCGGTAACTTTCTGCGGTCTCAATCTGTGAGCCAGCCAGAATTCAGTTCTGGCTTTAAGCCAATTCGAAAAATGATTACGCGAAGCGTGGTACAAAAGGCTCTCGTCCGGGATATTCTTCAACTGGTGTTCGAGTTCCAGTAAATTTTTTGCGCGGCCTACTTCCTTGCCGTCGGGAGTTTTGAAAACAAAATCGCCGAACCCGAAATTGTTCAGCATGAATTTTTTCAGGTCTTCAAGTAAAGTAGGAGAATTTTTAATCAAAAAATCCGCGCCGATTTCCCCGGCTTTAATTTCGTTTTCTCCGATAGTAGACTGGAGAAGAATCGGAATATCCGAATGGCGTTCTTTAACTTTTCTGGCAAATTCAATTCCCGCATTCGGATCGTGCCTGCCTTCTTTTTTGAAATCTACATCCGATATGACTCCGAGCACGTATTCTTCGTACTTTTCAAAATAGTTCCAGCCTTCCTCAAAAGTATCGCAGAGCAAAATTTTAGGGCGCGCTCTCATCCTCAGATATTTATGCGAAAGATTGAGTCCCTCTGCCATCAGATTTTGGGACTGTTTTAATATTTCCGTATAGATTATTGGAAGATATGAAGAATAAAACCGAACATTGTCTTCAATTAAAATAATCGATTGGACGCCGACTTTTTTTGTGTCGTTTTCGACGTTGTTTCTGTCTTCGAGAAATTTAATAATAGCCAGCACAATTCTGTAGTCGCCCTGCCATATAAACACTTTATCGAAGATGGAGAAATCTTTTGTGGCCAGAAGTTCGCTCATTTCACGGTTGTCGTACCCGAGGAGGACGACCGGTATGTCCAAACCGGCTTCTTTAACGCGTCTGGCGAATGCGATCGGCGACATGTCTTCGATATGAAGCGTTGTAATAATCAAATCGAATTTTCTTTCGTCGAGAGCGGTTCTTATTGCCTCGGCGCCGCTCGATATATGAACCAGTTCCGGAGCGTGACTGAGACTTAAGCCTTCGTATTCGTGGCGGATATATTCATAGAGCCGGTTGTCCTCCTCGAGTATATAAAGATCGTAAAGACTCGATACAAGCAGAATGTCTCGAATCCTGTAGCGCATCAGGCTGTGAAAATCCTGTATTTTCGAGAAACTGCTTTTTTCTATTAAATCTTTATTGAATTTAATCACATCGCTCATAAATAAAAGTCATTTAAAGAAAAAATGGGTTTATACTATTCCCTGATCGATCATGGCGTCTGCCACTTTGATAAACCCGCCTATGTTGGCGCCGTTAACGTAATTTCCTGGAGTGCCGTACTTTTCAGCCACATCCACGCAGGTTTTATGAATGTTCTTCATGATTAATCGTAATCGATTGTCGACTTCTTCGCGCGTCCACGAATATCTCATACTGTTTTGAGCCATTTCGAGACCCGAAGTTGCAACGCCGCCGGCGTTAGCTGCTTTGCCTGGACCGTAAAGAATTTTAGCGTCGAGAAACAAGTCGATGGCTTCGGGCGTGCACGGCATATTTGCGCCTTCGCTAATCAGATAAACCCCGTTATTCAGTAAATTCCGGGCGTCTTTGCCGTTAATTTCATTCTGAGTCGCCGAAGGAAAAGCGCAGTCGGCTTTATGATTCCATAAAGGATTATGGTCCAGATTCGGATCTGCGGGGGTATAAACCGCATTTTTAAACTTTTCAGCGTATTCCTTTATTCTTCCTCTTCTATTATTTTTCAGGTCCATAACGAAGTTAAGTTTTTCCCGGTCAATCCCTTCTTCATCATAGATATAACCGTTAGAATCCGAAAGCGTTAATACTTTACCGCCGAGTTCCAATATTTTTTCAACCGTATACTGCGCGACGTTGCCGCTGCCGGATACAAGGCATTTTTTGCCTTCGAGCGTTTCGCCGCGCGTAGCGAGCATTTCGGAAGCAAAATAGACCGATCCGTATCCAGTAGCTTCAGGTCTTATAAGCGAACCGCCCCAGTTCAAACCTTTGCCCGTCAATACTCCTGTAAATTCGTTTTTGAGTCGTTTATATTGACCGAAGAGATAACCGATTTCCCTTCCGCCGACGCCGATATCGCCTGCAGGCACGTCCGTGTTCGGGCCTATATGCCTGTAAAGCTCGTTCATAAAGCTCTGGCAAAATCTCATTACCTCGGCGTCGCTCTTCCCTTTCGGGTCGAAATCCGAGCCGCCTTTTCCGCCGCCCATCGGCAGCGAAGTCAGACTGTTCTTGAAAACCTGTTCGAATGCCAGAAATTTTAGAATTCCCAGATTGACCGAAGGATGGAAACGCAGACCGCCTTTATAAGGACCGATTGCGCTGTTCATTTCGATTCTGAAACCGCGATTGATTTGAACTTCGCCCTGGTCGTCTACCCACGGCACGCGGAACATAATAACCCGTTCGGGTTCGACCATTCTTTCGAGTATTTTTTCTTTTCTGTATTCGGGATGCCTTTCCATTACAAGAGATAGTGAGATTGCTACTTCGTAAACGGCTTGATGAAATTCCGGTTCGTTCGGATTTTTGGTTTTAACCAGATTCATTAGATAATTGACAAATTCTGACATGGCTACCTCTCCATTGTTTTAGATTGGTTGAATGAAAAAAATTTTGTTTTTTTCGGTTGATACAAGGGGTAAGTCTTTGTACCGGTTGGATAAAAATGGTATTTGATATTAAGGGGTTTTGCCCCTCTTTTTGCGTCATCTATCTTTTTTATTCAGATAACCTTTACTAAAATTAAGTTTAGCTCGACAATTATGCAAGGAGTATTTTCAGAATACCAGGGTCCATAAGAAGTAGTCGAGAATAAGAATCATCGCCGCGCTTAATACAAACGAACGGATTGTTGCTTTCCCGACGCCTTCCGCTCCGCCTTCAGTACTGAAACCGATATGACAGCCGAGCAGAGAAGTAACTCCGCCGAAGATCATGCCTTTGAACAATCCGAACGCAAAGTCGCCGAAGAGAAAATATCTTCTTACAGATTCGAAAAAAACGGAAAAAGAAACCCCGAGGAAAAAGTTGGATATAAAATAAGCCCCGAAAATTGCAATTATATTCGCAAAAATTACGAGCACAGGCATCATCAAAACCGCGGCAAAGAAACGCGGAGCGGCAAGGAAGCGCACCGGACTTATTCCCATAGTCTCGAGCGCGTCAATCTGTTCTGTAACCTTCATAGAACCGAGTTCGGCTGCAATCGAAGCTCCGATTCTGCCCGCAATAACAATAGCGGTCAAAACCGGTCCCAGCTCGGTGATGATTGCGCGGCTGGTCGTCGCTCCCAGAAAAGAGAGAGGAGCGATTCCTTTCAATTGATACGCAGCCTGCCAGGCGGCTACCGCTCCGGTAAAAACCGCAATAATAAAAACAAGCGGAATCGAATTCACCCCTATATGTTCCATTTGATACAAGAAATTCTTTCTGCCCTTAATAAGCGAAGGAGCGTAACGGAAAATTTCGCCGGTCAACTTAAAAACATGTCCGCTTTCCTGAAAAAAATTTAAAGTCGCTCTTCCGATGTTTTGAAAAATTTTCATGATGCGAATAACCGGTTAATTGTTTTTATTATTTCTTCTTTTGAATTAAGACCGGCAATATAATCGATAATATCGCTTTTGCCTAATTTCCGCGCAATTGCCGACAGGAGTTCCAACTGGAGTTCCGGTTTGTCTTTCGGAGTAATCAATAAAATAATCAGGCGCGAGGGCTTTCCGTCAATAGAGTCAAAATCGATGCCTTTCTTATGCACAGCCAGAGCCGCAACGGGATTTTTCACGTCGCATCGCGCGTGAGGCAAAGCCAGATGATTTTCCAATCCTGTCGATAACGACTCTTCCCTCTTCCATACTTCATTAAATATTTCATCTTTGTTAAGACCGTGAATTTCCGCCGCAACGCTTGTAAGTTTTTCGATTAAATCTTTTTTACCGGCTACGGAGTCATCCGAAATAAAAACCGCATCTTTCCGGAGGATTCCGGGCAATGTAAATCTGAATTTGCTCTTTTTAATAAAGTAACTCATTAAAGGAGCGCTGGTAAGCGTGGTCGTAAGCGCCATTATAATCAACGCCACAAAAACCTTTTCGTTAATCAAGCCCGCTTCGTAAGCGACAGTACCGAGGACGAGTTCGATAGTGCCGTGAGTGTTCAAACCGAACCCAATAGTCCACGAGTCGTATTTATCGAATCCTCCGAGTTTGGCTCCCAACGTTGAACCGAATACTTTACCGGCGACCGACAGAACCAGAAGAATAATGACGAGCGCCGGGTCGAAATTCTGTATGAAGTTAATACGCAGCCCGATCGAAACAAAAAAGAGAGGCGCAAAAATATTTGTAACAAACTGATTAATAATTTCCCGAACGTCTTCCGTAAGATGAACCGAGTCGCCGATTGCTATGCCGATTATGAACGCACCGAAGATTGCGTGTATTCCGATATATTCCGTAAATGCCGCTGCGCTGAATCCGATTATGAATATAATGTTAAGAATGCCCCCGGGATTCGACAAGTATTTTTTGGCAAAGCCGAGAATGTAATCGAAAATTTTTCGAAGAAACACCAGAGATACAATTATAAACGCGAATAAAAGAACTACAAGATTTCCCACGCTCATTCCGTGCCCGATATTTGTGCCCAGCATACCGAGTATAATCGAGAAAATAATCCATCCGACCAGGTCGTTAAACATTGCCGAAGTGATTATCGAAAAACCGATTTCCGATTTGAATATATTCAAGTCCATTAAAGTTCTTGCCACGACCGGCAACGCGGTAATCGAAAGCGCGGTTCCGATAAACAGAGCATAGATTAATCTGTCCTCGTAATTGAGAATATCGAATTTATGCGGGAACAAATAAGCGAATGTAAAACCGAGAATGAACGGAAAAGCCACTCCAAGAACACTTATTAAAAGAGCTTTTTTGCTCTGCCTGATTAACAGGGATAAATCGATTTCGATTCCGGATACAAGCAGCAGCATTACGATTCCCAAAAGCGTTATGGCATGAAGCGCTATCGAAATCGATTCGGATTCTACGAACAACTTATTAAACGCACCGGGGAAAATATATCCGAAGATTGTCGGACCCAGCGCAATTCCGGCTATAATCTCTCCGATTACAATCGGCTGCTTTATTAATCGGAGCAATTCGCCGAATCCCCTCGCAAATAGCAGGATTATACTCAATCCGACCAGAAATAACGTTATTTCAGAAGCGCTCATCGACATAGATTTTTTAACGAATTATCAGCAACGAACAAGGTAATTGACTGAAGATGAATTCAAGGTCGTGCTTGAAAATGCGATCGAAAAATTTCAGTTTATTTGGCGGCAAAGCAACCACCAACAAGTCGCTGCCTGATTGCCGCGCGTATTGTTTTAATTCCCACCCTTCCTTGCCGTATCGGCAAACCAGTTTCGGCTTTATCCCGGTCAGGTTCAATTCTTCGGCAAATAATTTCAATTTCATTTCTTCTTCTTTTTGCCATATTAATCTTTTCGATTCAGTTTCTTCGGAGTCGCCCCCGTCGGACACCGTTATAGCCAGTCCCGGCACCTGAAATTCCCTGACCAGTATAAATTCTTCTGCGTTTTCAAGAAGCGCAAGATTATACGCTTTTTTTACGGCAATTTCATTTAGCGGAGTATAGTCGACATCGACGCAAATCTTATTGAATTTTAAAATTTTGTTTTCGGGATTGACCAGCACAAGAACCGAACAGGGAGCTTCCCTCATTAGAGTTCGCGCAACGGAACCGGTATAATATTTCAGCAGCGGCTCTTTTTCGAGCGCGCCGGCAACCAACAAATCGATCTTTTCTTCGATACAGATATCGATAATTGCAGCGGCGGGTTCTCCCTGCCGCCAGACCAAAGAATAACCGCCTTCTTCGAGTCCGGCTTCAAGAATCAATTCATCCATTTTTTTTTCTTTTTCGGAATTTTTTTCGCCCACGTGAATAATTACAAGATTGAGATTTAACAATTCCGCTAATTTATGAGCGTTCTTCAAAAGCGAAAGCCCGTTGGGCGAAAATGTAACCGCCAGCCCGATTTTATTAAACATTGCGCCCCTGCTTTTTATTTTAAATGCAAGTTAATTAAATCCCTTTATATTGCCAATTAGTATTTATTTCGATTATTTTGTAACATAAATAACAAAAAATTAAATATAAAGCGGTAAGAGCCATGAAAGAAATTAAAATAATCGACAGCGAAAAGAAAAAAGAAGTTAAATTGCCTGAGAATCTGGTATTCGGGAAAACTTTTACCGAGCATATTTTCGAGATGGATTTCGACAGGAACAAAGGCGGATGGCAGACTCCCACAATTAAAAGATACGAAAATCTCAACATCGATCCTGCGGCAATGGTATTCCACTACGGGCAGGCAATTTTCGAAGGAATGAAAGCTTACAAACAGGTCGACGGAAAAACAGCTCTTTTCAGACCCGAAAAAAATATCGAGAGACTTAACCGTTCTGCAAGACGTCTATGCATTCCCGAAGTGGAGCCGGAACTGGCATTGAACGCAATCAAAGAACTTGTTAAAATCGACGCCGATTGGATACCGCAAAAGCCGGGGCATTCTCTTTACATTCGTCCGTTTATATTTGCAACAGAGCCGTGTTTCGGCGTCAGAGCGGCAGACACTTATAAGTTTATAATTATTTTGAGTCCGGTCGGGCCTTATTATCCGCAGGGTTTCAAACCGGTGCCGATTATGGCGACGGATAAATATGTGCGGGCAGTACGCAAAGGAACCGGAGAGGCAAAAGCTGCCGGAAATTACGCCGCGGGTTTAATTGCCCAGGAAGAAGCGAAAAAAGAAGGGTACTCTCAAATTTTATGGCTCGACGCAATCGAACAAAAATATATCGAAGAAGTCGGGGCAATGAATATCTTCATCCGTATCAAAGACGAGGTAGCCACACCGGCGCTTTCCGGTTCGATACTCCCCGGCATTACGAGAATGTCGGTTATCGAACTATTAAAAGACTGGGATTATAACATTAACGAACGTCTGATTGCAATCGATGAATTATTTAACGCCGCCGACAAAGGCGAACTTCTTGAAATTTTCGGCAGCGGCACCGCGGCTGTGATTTCGTCGGTAAGCAAGTTGAAATATCACGATAGAGAAATTAAATTCAGCGATACGGAACCCGGCGAATTGGCATTGAAATTATACGACGAGCTTACCGGAATTCAGTACGGTAAGATTGAAGACCGTTTCGGTTGGATTACAATTGTAGAATAAAATTAAAGGAGCGGGATTTCAACCGTAAAAGTAGTTCCCGCTCCAATAATTATTTATAAAATTTTCTTAAGTAATAATACCCTTTATTATGAATTAATTATTTACGCCTCTATAAAAAATTCCTCTACTTGAAGATAGTACTGACCCCGAAAAGTGAAAAATTTATTAGCCCTATGGAACTCACCTAAGTTACACAGTTCTATAAAGTTTATTATTGTTCTATCTGAGCTTAATTACCTTGATTAATATCCGATAATAAATATGGGATTAATTTGTATTTACATTTACAAAATGTAAGGGGGAGCCATGCTCAAAAAATTTTATGACCTGAAAATACTCACGAAAATCGTCATCCTTTTTACTGCGATCGTTATAATGACCGGAGTCAACGCATACCTTGCATATCAAAATCTTAACGAAGAAGAAGCGGTAGTAAATCATCTGGGCAAAAATATCCTTCCTTCGATTCAGTCGCTCATTACGTTATATCAAGCCGAGACTTCAGTACTGAGCGCCGAACGCGGAGTATTGAACAGGGATTTGAAAGACCCCGTTGTGCGTGAATCAATCTATAATTCAATCAATGCCGCATTCGAAAGAGCGGATAACGCCTGGAATATTTATGACGCTGTTCCCAAATCGGAAGAAGATGCAAAAATCTGGAATCAGTTTAAAGAAGATTGGCAAAAATGGAAATCGACTCATCGGCAGGTAATCGAGAACCAGAAGAAAATCGACCGGCTGGAATCCGAGAATAACGAAGATAACGAGGCTTTAATCGAAGAACTGGTTGTACGGAATAATTTGCTTTCGGCAGAAGCGCTAAAAAAATTCGACACGGCTAAAATGCATCTGAAAAAACTCGTCGAACTTTACGACAAGGAAGCGGAAAATTTCAACAACACTACTTTGGCTCAAATAGAAGAGGCAAAATCGTTAACGATTTTAATAATTATTATTACAGTCATTGTAATGTTCTCTTTTATTCCCGTCATCACGAAATTAATAGTCAAACCGATTAATAAACTGGCAAACAAAGCTTCCGAAATTCTGAAAGGGAATTTTAACGTCGAATTCGAAAATACCGACAGAAAAGACGAAGTAGGCAATCTGAGCCGTTCTTTCGAAGAAATGATCAGAAAAATTAAAGACGAAATAGCGCACTCCAGAAGTTTCCAGAACGGAGTCGCCAGCGCATTTTTTACGATCAATACGGATATGACCATTACATATATAAATCAAGCCGCTCTCGATATAATCGGTTCTACAAAAAAACCCGAGGAAATTGTAAACAAGATGAAAGTAAAAGAGGTATTCGGAGCCGATTCGATCAGCCGCCGCGCGCTCGAAGGAATCTTTCTCAAAGGAGATAAAGCCGCTATTAAAAACAATAAAGGCGAAGACATTCCGATACTTGCTCAATCCGGACCGATAAAAAACTCAAAGGGCGAGACGGACGGAGCGTTTGTATTCTTTACCGACATGCGGGAAATCGAAGAGAAAAACGAAGCATACTTAAAAGAACAAATTGCCCCGATAGCCGAAGTAATACGCGAAATTGCCGACGGCAAACTCACACGCAAACTCGATATCGATCGAAACAGCGTGCTCTACGACCTCGGACGCGATATCAACCGAATGATAGACGAATTAAAAGAAATATTAATTAAGGTTCGGGAAGTGGTTAACGCCACCGCCAGCGCCGCAGTTCAAATTTCTTCGTCCACCGAAGAGATGGCCGCAGGCGCGCAGGAGCAAAATCAACAGGTCAGTGAAATTACATATTCGATTGAAAAAATGACCAGGTCGATTATCGATATGTCGAAAGATATTTCAAATGTAGCTCAGATGTCCCGGCAATCGAGCTCCGCCGCAGAACTTGGCGCAAACAAAACCGCGGACACCAAAAAAGGAATGGACAAAATTGTAGAATCCTCCGAAAGCGCTGCCCAAATAATAGCCTCGCTTGCGAACAAAACCGACCAGATAGGCGAGATTACCAGCGTTATTGATGAAATTGCAGATCAAACCAATCTGCTTGCTCTCAATGCCGCAATCGAAGCAGCGCGCGCCGGCGAACAGGGACGCGGCTTTGCTGTCGTTGCCGACGAGGTTCGTAAACTTGCCGAACGGACAACCAAAGCCACAAAAGAAATCGCCGATACGATTAAGTCGATTCAAGCTGAAGTGCGGGAAGCCGATAAATCGATGGCAAATGCAAAACTTTCTGTCGAAGACGGCATGAAACTAACCGAAGAAATCGACAATGTATTGAAAGAAATCTATAAATCGGCAAAGAATGTTTCGGAAGTTATTAACAGTATAGTGAGCGCCAGCCAGGAACAATCGATTTCCGCGGAAGAAATCAGCAAAAGCATCGAAAATATAACCACGGTTACACAGCAATCTGCAACGAGCACATCCCAGATTGCACATTCGACAAATAACCTTGCACAGTTAACCGAAAGCCTGCAGGATTTAATCGAGAGATTCCAACTCGATACAAACAACGGGAAAAAAGAACTGGCGAAGGAACAAATGGCTCTGGCAGAAATGAACTGATTCATACATCCCCCCTTGAGCCCGGTTTAATTATAACTTTACACGAAAAATGGGAATTTTTTACAGTTAACGTGAGAAAATAAGATGCTCTGTCTGTTATTCCCGTATGCCATATTGTCAGCCTTGCTTTAATCCTGCCTCTATCTTTAGGAGTCTAACCTTTTCTTTTATAGATTCTTTATACGCCTCATACTGGAGGCGTTCTGGATCATCCGGAGGTAAATCTCTCATCTTTAGTTCCCGGCCGATAGAATATTTTTTTGCAATTTCGTCCTCTATGATATTATCAAACTCCCTCATTAGTCTGCTATTATCTAGGATTTCTTTTATTTCGTCAAAAGTTAATTCAATCATTTCTAATTCAGATGGCTGACTGTTAATGAAATTATTAACGTCATCGGTTTCTACCCCTATATATGCGTAATCATTATCCTGATGGTAGTATATTATTCTCTTGGCATACAATTCAACAGGTGTAATAACGGTGTAGGCAGCGCTTTTATTTTTTTTCTTAAAATATTTCATAATATACCTCTACTCTATTTTTAAATATTATTTGTTTAATAAAGTCCTCTGAATCAGGTACTCTATCAAGGATCAGTTTAATTACCCGTTTGAGTGAGTTAGTACGAAGAGAATGTGACAAGTATGAAGCTATTCTGTTCTTGTCAGGATGTTTTTTCAGTATTCTCTTTATTTTATGTAAGGAACGCTTCCTTATTAGTCTTCTATTATACCAGGTACGATAACCGACAAAATCAATACCGTGAGCTATTTTACCAATATGAGTTTTATTATTAATTTCCAATTTAAGTCTATTTAATTGCATCTTAATTTCAATTAAAGCATGATTCAAATCTTCTTTATTGTCAGATAATATTATGAGATCATCCATGTAGCGTACATAGTGTTTATATTTTAATTTTCGCTTTATAAAATGGTCAACCGGGAATAATGCTATATTTGCAAGTATTTGAGAAGTTACACTGCCGAGAGGCAATCCTTTACCTTCAGAATTATCATAGAATTTCTTTAATAATGACAAAGTGTCCTTACACTTTATTATTCTATTGAGCTGCCTGTTTAATATTTCATGGTCTATCGAATAAAAAAAGTTTTTGACGTCTACTTTAAGGTAATAGCCTTTATTTTTATAAAGGACTAGATATTGTTTTAATTTATTGCTTGCTGCGTGCGTCCCCCTTCCCCGGATACATGCATAAGTTTGATTAATTAACCGCCTTACAAGAATATCTCTAATAGCATTCATGAGCGCATGTTGTACAATCCTATCTTCCAAATGAGGCGCTTGTATCAGACGCTTTTTAGGATCATGCACATAGAAGTCTCTCGTGGGTCTTACTTTATAAGTTCCTTCCTCTAATGATCTCAATAATCTATCAAGATTACACGCAAGATTATTCTCATATTCCAATAGAGAATAATTATAGCTCTTATTTCGCTTCACTTCCTTAAAGGCAGTAATTAACGCTTCGTAATTACACCATATTTGTTTTAGATTACCATGTCTTTTCATTAATGTCTCCTGAATAATCAGAATTTCGTAATTACTACTTTAATTATTATTCAGTTATATTTTAGCCAACAAGGGCAAGGATAACACTCCCTTTGATTATCTTACATCTATTATGCCGTAACATAATAGTTCTCAAGTATATCAGAGTCACGAGCGGGCGCCCACATTCCGATTGCTATTTGTACTATTATTATTCAGATTGAGGCACCACACACCGGCGGAACTAGTGCTATACCAATAACCGCCGGAAAGCGCACACATAATCAGTGTTACCCTGCTATTCATCGTCTGTCATCGCCCTTTTGATCCATGCACCTATCATTCTTCCCACTTCATCTATATGCAATTGGGATACTCTATGTTTCTGTGAATCAATATATTTAAGTTCATACGCAAGATTAATTAATTGTCTCAATAACTCATGTTTTATATTAAGATTTGTGAAAGTAGTTTTCTTATGAAATTTTTTATTAATTGTTATGGCGAATTCATATATCTCATATCCTATCTCCCGTATTTTATTCGCCAATAAATATTTTTCGTGTTTTGGGAACTGTTTTAACATGATGTTATTATATACTATCATGTCTTTTATTTTCTTTACAATAAGAAGATATTCGCTCATAATCGCTCCGCTCACTATCGCTCGCTACGCATTTACACATAAAGGCACGAGCGGGCGCCCACAGTCCGACTGCTAGTTGTACTAGTATTATGCAGATGGAGGCACCACACACCGGCGGAACTAGCGCTAACCCAATCACCGCCGGAAAGCGCACACATGTTATTACGAATAAATTTATAAAATCTATCTTTCCCGAACATATTGGTACCCTGACTGCTTAGTGAATACATATTTAATGGTAATTTTAAATCGGTCAATAATCCACTTGTATCTAAGACAGGGTTTGTATTATTCCCAAAAGCATCAGACACATAATGATTCACTAATATATCAGATATGTCAATTGCATCGAAGAAACTTGCGTTAAACCAATGTTCTTTTGATGTGACGTTGGCTATATTAACAGATTCTGTCAAAACATAAAAAGTACCTTTAACAGCAGACAACCCACTAACGTAATCTGCCGTTAAGGCAGTTGCATCTACATATAAGCCATTATTTGAATCAGTTGTCCTATATTTTAACTTATATGTGTCCGCGTCAATCACTTCAACATCAAAGAACCTATATTGTAAAATACTATTCCATTCAGTAGTCGCAGAACCGTCAATCATCACAATATCGCCCGTTATGAATCCATGTCCTGTGCTCGTGATCACGGCAGGATTTGCTCTCGTTATTGCCGTTATTGTCTTGCTAACAGCTTGACAAGTTATGCCTATACAAATTTCCCACAGGTTTCCATTAAGGTCTGCAACGCCACAGAGTTGACCGTTGTGCGTTGTCTTTGGGAAATTTGATGCGCTTCCTGTTTTCCGCGCTTCGTTTCTTGAAAACCAATATCCGTCATCGCAGGCTTGGTATGTTACACTCGGGTCATCGTAGTCCACGCCATAATTATTATTGCCCTTCGGGTAATTCTTAATTCCCGCCGGGTCATACCACGCACAAGCAGAAGTTGACGCAGCTGCCTGCGCATGTGCTTGTGATAATAATGCTAAATCTGCATCAATGAATATAGTCTTTGGAAAATAATCATTTCCTCTGCTTTTAGCCGCGGCAATTGCACCTGCATAATTATTCGAGGGGCTCTGCCCGTTACTGATACAGTTTGAGAAAGAACCAGTATAATTATTCACTGCATCGCGTAAACTTTCAACTGAGGATGTGATAGGATTGCCGTATTTAACTGACGATGCAATGCCGGATACCCCCGCTTGAAAGTTAGTAAGACTCCATATATATTTGTCGCAGAAGTAACCCTTTTTAATCTGCCCACCATTTTTGCATGAGCGAGGGACCCAATAGCCTGCCTGATTTGCCGCTTCTTCACTGTAACCGTAATTTTTAAGCGATTCACAATCTACTTTATTTCCAAAGTAAGGCGGCGCAGGATCATGCGTAACTTTGAATGCGTGAGCGGGGATATATACTGCCACGCTGCCGTCTATAACATTAACATAATTACCGTAATTTTCGCTCATCTTATCATAAGTTCCCGTCATAGGTATTAAATAAGCCGGCAATAATTCTTCCGGGCAAATACCTACGCCAAAACCGATTTCTCCGGGCTTCCCGATGTCATTTACTTCGATAGTTAGTAATTGATTCTTTAAATCCGCCGCTTCAATTCTAAATGTTTCATCCGGTTCGTTTCGGTCAAGAATGAAACTGTCGTCCGGTTTTATTGACGTCGTTTTTGTTTGTTCTTTGATTCTTGCCATAGTTAATTCTCCTTAAATTTTGCGATTATGCAATCAAACCATGCTATTGCTCTGAATATTGCCGATATATCTTCAATACCCGATTTGCTCATTGACTCCAACAATCTATCACGAGTAATCTCCGTATTGTCGGACATTGCTATATCAGATACTGCTTCGAGCAGCTTGTATCTAATATCTTCTGCTACGTCTTCAATATGAGCAGACGATAAAGCGCCGAGTATTTTATCGCGCGTTATTTCAATTGACGAGAAATTATTCAAATAAGATTCCCATATTGACGCAGTAATCGACTCTCCTAAATGATTAGTTATTATATCGTCTGCTTCATTCATTATTGAATTATCTACTTCCATGTTAAGCAGTCTGTCGCGTGTAATTCCAATTGCGCTTAATGTTTGTTCAATCGAATCTCCTTCAAGATAGAGATGATTAACAGCCACTCCTAAGCTATCTATCGCCGCTATTGATAATCCTTCGAGCGCAATATCATTAGCTCCGCTGTATTCTGCTGCTATGACTTCGCTCAGATGATTTACAATAGCTTCGTCAAGATGATTTGTAATTGATACCAACATTATGATATAGACACTATCTTATGAGTAAGTTTGTTGACCTCGAATACAGGGCGGTCGCCTTGCACATAATTTTTCTGAGTCGAAATCGGGAATACCACCCACGCGGTACCGCCTGAGCTTGCATCCATCAGCACTAACGCCGTTGGCGTACACGTTCCGCCTTCGAGAGCAGGGAATCGTATTTCAACTGCATTATTAACCGTAGCGTCGCCATCGTCCGCAGCGTTCGAGAAATTTGTCTTATTATTAGCTAAGCTTACTCTGCCGTACCCGGTATAATTCGCTTCCGTGAATGTGCCGTCTTCGCCTACGGTAGAAGTCGCCAAAGCGGCATAATAGACGCCCGGAGGCGTAAAGGATACTCCGCCCAATAACATATCGTTAATTTTTTTTTCGAGCTGGTCAGTGAACATAATTACCTCCTATATACTGTTTAATTGATTCTTTAATTCGGACAACGTAATGAACACGAGTTTCTTTTCTCCGTCGATTACCCTCACCTGAACTAAGTCGTAATCCGCTCCGCTCGACGCGTCGAGTTGCAAGAATCTTACCGCGTCCTCGGGCAGAGCAAAGCCGTCATAGGGAGTAATAACGTCGCCTTCCAGGTATAATTTACCTCTTGCTACTGTTCGATTATCAGTAATATTAATCAGGTCGTATTCAAGATAATTGTATGTCAAATCCTGTGTGTCTTCTTCCGCAAACAATATATTAATTGTGCTTTTGTTTTGCGACGCATTATACGTTACGGATATATCGACGCCTAATTTTTCAATTAACCTTTGCGACGTTGTATTTTTATCCTTCTTTGCCCCGAAAAGAAATTCCTTGCCGGAGTAATCTCCGTCAAGCGTAATTGTAAGCTGCGCCGGGTCGCCGCGATAGATTATAATATTTTGTTCTTTAGGCAGAGCCATTATTTTTTTAACTCCCTGTACAATTTTAATTTTTCCTCGTATAATTGTATTGCTATATTTAATTGCGACAGCTTATTGTAAGCTTCTTTAAGCTGCTTTTCGGCTTCGTATATTTCGCTCTGTTTTTGCACGATAAACTCAACCACTTGTTTTTTTTGCTGCATTAAATTTGCGAGTTTTGTCGAATCTGCCGCCGCCGTACTGTCCGTTTGAGCAGCTATTAATGACGCGTTAAACATTATTATAATTGCCGTTATTAATTTTTTCATATTGTCTCCTATTGTTAATTATATTAAAAGTTCTGGTACCGTCGCCAGGTAGAACCACCAACATAAATATATAGTATACCACTTGAAGAGATATAATAGTCACCAACACCTAAACCTGTGCCACTAGGCTGTGTATCCGTAACGCCATGGAACTTAGAAAGACTTTTTCCACCTATCGAGATAGAGCCACTTGACGCATTGATTAATATGCTTCTATTTGCATCGGAAGAATTAGTTAAAGTAATTTTATAACCTTGTATAATATTATTGAAATTTACTGCTCCATAAGTTTCTACTAAATCTATTTCTCCGTTTGCAACGATAACATTTTTTGTCCCTACCAAATCGCCCCAGTTAAATGATGTTGAGGTCGAAAACTTAGACGATTTAATTTCTCCCTTTACTGTCAACGTATTCGACGTCGTATAATTCCAATCCATCGAACTCGTAGAATTTCCTATAAACATCTTAGGCGAGCTCGGATTCCATACTGCGAATCCCGTAGTAATTGTTTTACTCGTTCCTGTGCTTAATTCAATGCCCGTCGAACCGGATATATTATAAAGTTTCTGATAATCTATATTCCATCCTGCTATTTTCGTTTCGTAATCGTCGAGGCGGAATATAAATCTGTTTAATCCGTCAACCGCGCTTATTCCGTAATATCCCGTCCAGTTTGCTCCGTCATGCGTCTGTCCGAGCATAACATATTTTGTTTTTGTGCCTGTGCCTAGAGGACGCGCATATATCGATTTATCAGTCGCATTGATAACAACGCTTGTATTATCATCGGTTAACCAATCCTTCGTTATATTCCAGTTACTTATCTTAGCCGTTAAGTTTGCCGCTCCGGGAGAATACCCGATATTCATTAAGAATGCATTTGCCGTATTATCCCATATCGAAAATCCATACCGCGCATATCCCGCGTCGTTGTATGCGCCTGCCTGCACCAATATTTTTTGCGTTCCGCCGGTAGTTTTACCAATAATATTCAGTCCGATCGGATAATCCTGAGTAGCGCCGTAGAGCGTTACGCTGCCATACTCGCCATAGAAGGTTAAATTTCCGTTCGTAAGATTAAAGTCCGTTCCGGCATAACCGGCGACATAGTTATTGCTGCGTATGTTGCCCGTTCTTATTTTGTCCCCGGAAATTGACGTTGTCCCGGAATTGATTGCTCCCGCGAGCGTCTGCCCGTTGTAGAATGTTGTCGTACCGGTTATATCAAGTCTGCTCCCCGCAATCCCTATTCCTTCTGTGCTAATGTTAATCTGATTAATAACGTCGTTCTTGCTTACTTTAAGATTGATGTTGTTTGCGTTCTGAGTTATTTGTGATTGCAGAGTTGCGTCTGCGTTCGTTCTGTTAGTCACTTCGCTTGTAATTGCATCTGCGTTTACAGTGATGCTCGCTTCTGCAGTTGTTAATCTGTCGTTCAAGCTGTCCGCGTACGTCTTGTTTGCTTTAAGAGTAATTGCATTTGCGTTCTGAGTTATTTGAGTTGTATGTGTAGCTACCGTGCTGCTAAGATTGTTAAAGTCCGTCTGACTTACTTTAGTATTTAACGCATCTTCAACCGTCTGCGAAAGCGTCGTTAAATAAAATTTACCTTTCAGATAAACATTCTGAGCGTAGAGACCATAACCCGATAAAGCTCCAAAATTCGCGTCTGTTATCCCCGCAAGGTTTCCATAACGTGCCTTAGTTTTTGACGACGAGCCCCATGCCGACCAGCTGTTAACGCCGTTGATAATATCAATATAAGGAGCGTATGCGTCAGACGTCACGGTATATACTAACCCCTGCCTGGATGCGTCCGAGGTATTGCCGATTCGAACGAACACGTCGCCCTTTTGAGCGCTTCCGGTATTGTAAGATACCGTTACTGTCCTTCCGCTTACGCTTGTTACCGTCGCTTTCACTTGCCTTACAGTTGTTCCTGCCGCGTCCCAGGATTGAGCTATTATTAAATCGTTAACCGCAAACGGGCATACGTTATGATTGCTCGGGTCTTCGAATGTAATTTGATTTCCGCTCGCACTTTCCACTTTTGCCGCGTCGCTCGTTATTACGTTTCCGTTCGTAGCGCGTATCTGGTTAAGCAGCAATTCGTATACGGACATAGTGCCGCGAACTGTAAGGTTATCGACTTCTAAATAGCTCTTACCTGCCTGCGAAACTCCATAATCTAATCTCCATCCGCTGCCCGCCCAGCCGCTTACAAAATTATTGTAGATTGACCTGCTGCCATATTGCTGAATGTCGCCGTAGAAATAATTAGTGCCCGCGCCTTGCTGGTTTATAATCCCAGTAAGATTTATATTATTAAATTGCGGAGATGCAGATGTTCTTAGATCTTGCGGCACTGTAATTGAGAATGTTCCGCCAAGATTTACCGCTCCTATTTGGAAACCATAATTATTGACGGATGCATTTATTTGGTTAGCGGTAAGTTGATTTGACGTAACGGTAAAATGAGTGGTATTGTAAAGTAATGATAATGTTCTGTTCGCGCTAAGGTCAGCCTGCGACAATCCGTCAATTTGCAGAGGAGCTGTAGTGTAGATTGTTCTGTTCGTTCTTACAACAGTTGTAGTATCTGGGCTCCACGCCCACTTCCATTGCCAGCCGTTATTATAGTAAAGATACTTATTATTAACTGCCGCCGGTACAAATCCGGTGCTGTCCGCCGAGACCTGATATAATAATTGATTAGCAGCCCCGCCGAGGATGTTCCACGCATGACGGACGCTGTCCGGCTTTTGGAGGCTCAAATAATTCGACGTAAGCACAGTAGCGGTAACGCCGTTAATATCTATTTTAACAAGATTGCTATCGTCGTCGGACCACAGCTCGATATATCTGTCGTTGCCGATGCGGAATTTCGGCGCGGATGTTCCGTCGATGTAATAGTAATTTTGAGCGTTCAGCAGCGTTGTAAATATAATTGCCAGCAGTAATATTTTCCGTTTCATTATGCCGCCTCGTATTTAAATTTTTCAATTAATATCATGCCTTCGCCCTGCGTCGCCTGAGCGCCGCCGGCAAGCATTTCGAGATATATCGTATCGTTCGCCGTATATATTTTTTTCAATGTTAATTCCTGCCCGGGCTCCAATACTGTCTTTAGCTTTCCCATTATTTTGTCGATCGTGAAAAGAGTGCCGGACGAATCGTAAAGCCTGAACTGCGAAATAGTATCGTTCAAAAAAGGAGTTGTTAATTTTATTGTAATTACGTTTACAATTTCGTTTTCGCTTATGTCGATTACCTTTATTGCGCTTTGCCCGAGCATCGTATAATTGAAAGATTTAACGCGCAACGGCAGAATGTTCTGATTGATTATTACATTGTTTGCGCTCGTCGACGACGATACGCCGGTTGAAGACGAATTATATTTCTCTTTGCTCATCACCGCTCGCGCCTGTTCAAAGTCGTAATCGTAGCCTGTAACGCTCACGAGTTCAAATGTTGCCTGAGTTCTCACTTCGTCAATTTCCGCGCTCTGGATGAAATATCTTTCCCCGTCGATGTCTATCTGATCGAGCAGTTCCCAGTCGTACATATCGTCCGTAAGTCTCGCGGAAAGATTATAATAATAATGCCGTTTGCCGTAAAAGTTCATAACGTCGCTCGCGGCGTTTGCAGCGTAAAGATCGAGCGCCTGCTGAGTCATTTCGACCGTGTTGGGAGCTACTATTTCGAGCTTGAGTTCGTTGCGCGGCTCTATGCCGGCGTATTTTTTTACCGTAGCCGTGCCGGCAAGCGGCTGTCCGTCTATCAGTTTTCCGCTGTTGACCGTTACAGTTACGGCGTCGACCAGCTTGTCCCAAAAGAGTTTTTTATTCCCGTTTTTTTTATTCATATTTACAATAGTTCGTATAGGATTATTTGTAATATTGCTCTTTTTATGAAGCACTAAGTCCCCTGTTTTATTCACATATATATAACATTGTATTGATGCTGCCAACATTTTCAGTGCGTCGAGCGGATGATGTCCAAACGGGTTTTCATCTATTGTTTTTTCGTAATAATCCAATGCTATTGGGTATCCGCTTGGATCAACTTTGTTTATTACGGTAGAATTTCCCCATATAAGTTCATATATAGCTTCAATTATCTTTATGCCGTTAAAACCGGTTACAACAGTCCTGCCATAGCCATCAATTCCATAATAGCATATATCATCCATGTCGTAGTATTTTTTAGCATAAAATTTTATTTGTGGTATGAAATCTTCCCAGTCTGGAGGGTCATATTCAAAGTTAGAAGGTGGATTATAAACTTTTATCCAGGTTGTTTGCACTCCATTGAAATTTGTAAAGCCGCTGTCTGTAACAATAAACTTTCCCAATCCTTCGTGAAATATACCGTAATTGTCATAATAACCGATATTGGGATGTTGAAATATATCTCCTTTCTCTAATATCAAATTATTATGTGCTATAGGCGTTCCTTTACTAGCTGTATAATTTATATATACAACTGTCCATGTGGGCAACGCATAACATTCTCCAACTCCGCTTAAATTTACTTTACTGATACCAATACCATATTGCCCTGCATAGCCTGATCTGAGATTAACGGCATCTTGTATTTCTTCCCTTTGTTTCCTTACATTCGCTATAATTGACAGTGCGCTTATTTTATCAATGACATTAAAACGTATTTTTTTTTCATTATCCGCCCATTCAATCGTCGAAAAATCGCACAGCCCTTCGAACAGCTTTGACGCGCTTTTATCCGTTTTAACTCCGTAAAATTCGAAAATATAGCGTTGGGCTGCGCTCAGATCGCCGCTAAATGCCGCATAGACCGGGCTGCCGTTTTCGTATTCGAGCGTAAGATTAAGTTTATCGTACACTATAACGCCCGCTTCTCCCGGGTTCCGGCTTTCAATTCTGCGTTTAACGCTGCCGAGATTATATATCTTAGCCGGCGGGCTCCAGGTTTCAAGAGTTCCGTTTATGCCGTTTTTGAATTTCAATATCATCTGCTCGTCCTCTGTTCGTAGTCGTAATATCTGCCTACTTTAAGCGCCTCTTCGTTGTCGAAGTAAGCTATTGCCGGTCTGGAGGCGAGTTCTTCTATTCTTCGCGTTAACGTATCTATTTTCATCAGCATCCCTGCGTTATCCGCTCCTCCGTTTGTTATATACATATAATTTCTTACCTCTCGCACAGTTCTATCTACCAGTTCTGCCATACCTGTTGCATAATCTTCCGCCGGCGCTATAATTTCAACTCCGTTTTCCCCGACAATTGCGCCGCCGCGCGCGTAACCTTTCATTGTTGTATCTTGTTTCATAATATTAGCAGCTTGTAAAGCTCCCATACCAATTACTGCAGCGGTCATGAATGGCGCAATTGCAGGTCCAACACCAGTAGGAGGAGGAGCATATAACGCAGCCACTGCCTTATATGTTTCTATCCATACCTGGGCTACGGCAAGTAACTTATACGCAGCTGTATGTTTTGAGAATAAACCGGCTAATTGTCCGAGGATTTGAGAGGTTATTTGTAATGTGTTCATTACTGCTTGCTGATCCAATGCTCTTTTACGCCGCGCATATTCTTCGTCCAGCGCTATTTTAAGTTCGTTATAATTTTCGTATGCTTTTATCTTTTCGTCCTCGGCGGCGTACCAGGAGTCCAGCTGGCTTTGCAAAAATTCTTTTTCATAGTCTTCTTTGTTCTTATAATCCTGCAACAATATGTCTTCCGGTTCGCCTACGTCGGTTTTTATATCAGGGGCTTTAAGCGCTTTCTGCAGTTCGGCTTCGGTTTCGTACAACTCGTACATCAGCGCGGTAAAATCCTTGCCGTATTTTTCGTATAAATTAATCCTTTCTACAAGGTGCTGTTTTTTCATTTCGAGTATAATAGCGTCGTTATTGCCCTCAATCTGAGCCATCTTGATTGCGTGTTCCTGCGCCAGCACAAGTTCTTCTTCAGCTTTTTTGAATACATCTTTATTCGTTCTATCTGCATTATTGCGTATGTAATCTATTCTTTCATTAATTGATTCTAATTCGGCTTTGTATTGATCTAAAAGTTCCAGATTGTGAGGAGAAATTGGACCTTCCGTAACGTGCTGCAAATTTTTTATTTTTTCATTTAATTCTAAGCGTCTGTTTTCTAGCGCCGTAAGGTCGCCCATATTGTTTTTAATTTCGTACAATAAATCAAGCTGGGCTTTTAATTGCTTCCCTTCTTCGCTTGTGAATATTTGTTCCGGCTCTATTCCTAGTTGAGGTATTCCAGCGGTAATTATGAATGGTTCGTTTGATAATTTTATTTTTATTTTTTGTATTTCATTATCGATTTGCTGTATACTTAATTTTTGATATGAATCTCGTAGTTTGTCGATTTCTTCTTTTTGTTTTTTCACCTCCTCTGTGCTATCTTCAAAAATTGAAGGCAAAAGCTGCATAACGAACATAAGCGCATTGATGCCCAGCAGCAGACCGCCGCCGCCCGTGATTGCAGCTGTCAATTGCTGCATTACGGTAGCTTGCCCCTGCGCCGCCTGTCGCGCTTGAGTAAATGCCTGCACTACCATCGGTATATTGTTTGCAATCGACATCATACCCATTCGGGCGTTAACCAGAAACATGTTCGCATCGCCCAATATCCATCCGAATTGACTTACAGCCATGGTCATATTATTAACGCCCGGCACCGTGGAACCCGCCGCGGCGTTTAATCCTTTAACCTGCGTGTTCGTGTTCTGCAGTTGTTTATTAGCGCCGGAGGCGACATCCGCAACTTTTTTAAGAGCAGTTTGAAGCGCCCCGCTTGCTTTCTGCGCTTCGTCGTTCATTTCGACAAATTCGCCCTTTGTCAAATCGAGAACTGCTATCGCTTCCCTGCCGTCAATTGTAAGTCTGAGTTCCAGTGTATCCGCCGTTGCCATTATTTATCCTTTATATGTTTCAAATAAGCAAGAGTATCAAGAAGTTCGTTAAGTTTATTTAACCTTATCTGATAGAAATAATCGAGTATAATTTTTCTTTTTGTTTTCAAGATAGCTTCGCGCTTGGAAGCGTCGCCGCCTGTAATTACGAATAATATTGTTTCCGTTTCGCTCGCGTTCAGTCTGCCTTTGTAATATTTAGAATCATATCCGCGTAAATCTTCAAGTTCGTCCGCGGCTTGTTTTTCCCACGCCGCTAATTCTTCAAAGATTCGTTTATAATAGCGCCTAATACTGATTTCGTTAAAAAAAAATCCGCGAGTATCTTCACTTGCTGCGACTCGCGTATTTTTATTATTAACGATCTGTCAACGTCCGTTCCGTCTTCGTTCTTAAGAATTATAGAAAGCGTTTTGATCATTTCCTCGTTAGTAAAGCCGCCTTCAACTTTATTTTGATTGCCGCTTAGTTTATCCAACACTTTATCAATCCATTCTTTTTCTTCTAAGTTGAAGTCGTCCCAGAGATAGACTTTCTTCCCGTTGATTACGTAGAGCTTCCGTTCCGCTTTTTGTCCGATTTCATTCTTCATCTTTTTTAACCGCCTTCGTTTGATTTTGTTTTTTAACAATCATTCCGTTCATTATTATTTTTTTCGAAACCGTGTCGGTTAAATCGTAACGTTTGCCTTCCGGTTCTATTTCGCGCAGTTCCGCTTCGCATCCGTCTTTTGTCCTGACTATAGTACCGAGTCGCGTCGACGCGTAGAATATTCTCTCTTTTCCGTCGTAGATGCGCAGAGTGACGCCGGAGTTCTGCGTATAAGGTATTTTCAATACCTTTTTAATGACCGTTTTTTTGTAGTTCAATTCTTCGTATTCGAGGTCTTTGTTAATAATTTTTTCCTCTGCCATTTTAATTTCTCCCGTTAGTAACCTATTTTAAGAGTTCCGCCTTCAAGCCCGTTATCGTCTACGGTGCCTCCGTATGTAGCGCCGAACAGGAATTCGTGTTCGTAAGGTCTTACCTTGCCTTCGAACGTAATTTTCGATAGACGCTTGTCTTCGTAATCGTCCTCGGTGTAGTTGTTCACCGCGCCCTGGGCAAAGTCGAAAGCGTCGAAGTAGCTGCCGTTGTTGCCCAGTTTAATCAGTACGGGAGCGTCAATATTTTTGTTAAGAAGCTCTACGATTTTCGCAATCGACGCGTTGCGCATTGTTATTTCGATTTTGTGAGTAATCCAGTCGACGAGCAATTGTCCGGTTGCGTTTTCTGATGTTTCCGCTTTCATTGAGTATTTAAAATCTTCCAGCTCGCCGCTTTCGAAAAGCGCGGTTGACTGAGGAGCTTCGACCGCGAGGAAGTTAATTCTTCTTCTTTGTGTTTCGTCCTCGCCGGCTGTGTTTGAAAGTCCGAAATCGACAGGGGTTTCAGTATCTCCGGAATCGCGCAGAGCTTTAACCGTATCGTAATCCGCCGCGCCACGCAGCTGCTCTTTTACAGATCGCCTTTCCATCGAAATCATATATTCGAAGCCAAGCCCGAGCAGAAATGTACTCGACGTAAATTTGAACACGTCTTCGCTTCCTGCTGTGAACGATTGTTTTTCCGTCATTATCTGCACGTCGCATTGTAGATTAATATGATCGAAAAGCGACTTGAGATATTTCATCGTAGGTTGAAGCGATTCGTATTCGACTTGCGCCTGCACCATATTCCTGCCCTGGCGTCCTTTAACGTCCTTGCTGGTTTTGTACGCCGCAAAGCGCATCGTTGCTTTGTCGCGTATTCCGACTGCGGCGACTCCCTCCGGAGTAGCCGCAAGCGTTCCGATATTGCATTTAACTATTTGTTTAATGCCCGGTATCGATATTATTGGATTTGCCATTTTATTGTTCCTCAATTAATTTTTTCTATTAAATCGACAGGCACGGCGAACGTTACGAGATATTTCCATACGTAGTCTTGCTCGTCAATTAATTCATCTCTTATCGGATAAACTTTCCGTTCATATCCCGGTAGATGATTGAAAACCTCGATGCCCGTAATTTTATCTATAACAAAATCGACATATTCTGCGGGCATCATGCTTGTAAATTTTTCGCTCGGTTGAATTGAATTGTCTACGAATCTTATGATCGGAGCTACGTTAATAAGCATCAATCGTTTCATTAGTAACGTTCTGCCGCGGCTCGTGTTTTCATACGTTGAGCCGCCGTATAGTATGCCCAATATTCCGCGAGGATGCGCAAGCTTGTATTGATCGAGCGTGCGCAGTCTTTCAACGCTCACTCTGTCCTGCCTAGGCAGTTCCAGCGCGGCTTCGCCAAGCGCATCCTCGAAGATTTTAATCGCTTCCCGTATGTTTTCTATTTTAACTTCCATTTTCTTTTGGCGTTTTTAATTTCAGCATTTTCAACAACTGTTCAATAAAACTCCATGTGCTCAATCCGTTAGCGATCAGGCTTGCAGCCAATCCGTAGATGAATATATAATACCATTCGATAGCGGCAAATATGCCTACATGAAATAGATAGCCTGCGCAGCTTAGAATGAAGCTTATCAAAACGCTCACGGCAATAGTCAGATTGCCGGTTGTATTCAATATCTTCTTTGCGTAAGAAGTGAAGAACAGAACTCCTGCCGAGAGTCCGGAAATCGACGTGAACAGCGTCTCGAAATCTAGTGCCGGTTCGCCGCCGGGATCGGTTTGCGCCGCAAATATCAGCAGCGGCGTTAACAGTAAGATTACTATTGCTATTAATGTTGTTGCGCTTTTCATTATCATTCTCCTTTTAGTGTTTTAATTAATCCCTGTATGTCGATCGAAGCGCCGGCGCCTATGAAAAAATCCCACGTTTTGTTCTTAATTCCGTATCCGTATGCCGCCAGTACGCCGGGGCTCACGTTGCTCCACAAGTTTTTCTTTGTTATTGTTCTGGTAGTATTGACCGTCTTACTTATTGTCCTGTCGTAGTCATATGAATAATGTTGTAACGAAATTAAATGTTGACTCGCCAATGCGAGAGGTATTGGCGATCGGAATTCGGATACTATGTGTATACTGTCGCGTGTTCTTCCGGAAGAATCTTTCGCTACGTAATTCGTATCTACCGTTGACGTGAATATCCTCGGTCCGTTTTCGCTTAATTCTTTCTCATACTGCTTTTTTGCCTCTGCATATATCGAATCTATATTGATTTTATTTTGCTTATAAATAACTTTCAATTCCGGTTTAATTAAGCCTTTAAGACTGTCCAAAAGCTGCGCTTTAATCTTTGCTTTTGCTTCGGCGGTAAATTCATTCGTGGTTACCGTACGCACTTCTTTTACTATAATGGTAGAGTCTGTTTTTACGCCTTCTTCAACCAGCGGATATATCTGGTTGCCGCCGAAATAACCGGCGAACGCCGCGCTTATGGCTATTATTATCAGCTTGAGTATGTTTTTCGTTCTGTCGCTCATTTTATTCCCCGCAATATTTCAAAACCTTTCGGTTCCGGTATATGTTCTTCCGCTATCCATACGTCGTGAACGGGAGTTTCGAACAACGCTTTTTCAGCCATTCGTCTTCTTGTCAAACCGGGCAGAACTTTGCCGCCGCTTTTATTCCATTTAAGGAATTCTTCAGCCGCGCCTTTGAAATCGCCCATGTTTATTTTTTTTAATAATGTACTATCTCGCAACGCTCCTAAGCCAATGTTAAAAGCAATATCCACAAGTGCATCGAATTGATTTTGATTTACATTTACTTTTAGCAAATTGTTAACGCCTTTTTCGAATACTTCCACATCTTTCTTAAGTAGTTCTTCCGCTTCGGCTTCGGTTTTAACCGTCGATAATTTATAAGCAAGTTCTTTATTCTCTTCGCCTTTCAGCGGTTTGCCGTTGTATAGGATTGCGTGTCCGTAGCCTTCGGTCCAAATTCCTGCCGGGCACATTTTGGGCTGTAAACCGATAAGCGTAAGGTCGCCGTCGTGCAGCGTTTCGAAACCTTTAATCAACTTGTAGCAATTTTCCGATGCCCGCATCATTTTTCTTCTTCCTTTTTGTCGAGTCCTTTAAGCAGCTCGATTCTCAAATCTATTTGCGTTTTCAAGTCGTTCAGTTTTTCGATCGATTCTTCTATAGTCAATTGATTCGATTCGTATATTTTATCTACTGCAACCAGAGCGTCGTTATAAAGCTTTTCCTTAATGCTCGCCTTTGCCATTTTCCGCTCAATATTTTTTCCACATATCGCTGTTGAATATTTTGTCGCTTGCGGTTTTATTAACCCGTATTTCGCCTGCGAGACCTACCGTATCCGCCGAAACCGGATCGGCGTCCAGTACGATGTCGCCGCGCTGTATCATAATTAATTGTTTCGTTGTTTCATCGTAAATATTTTGCTCGCTCGCCGGAATGTCGTCCCGCATTCTGCGCTTCTTAATATTGTAGATAACTCTGTCGTCGCTTATCGATTGTATTATTGAAGAACTTTTGCTCAACGGCAGTTTGTAACGCCCGCGTAAGTATGTGTCTATTTCTTCTGCAACTTCTTCGGCTATCTGGTTGAAGCGTACGACTACTTCGTCGTCGCTGTCCGTCAGGTCGATTTCGGCTTCGTTTCTGCCTTCGTCGTTAAGAAGCTGTATAAGTATTTGTTTATCTATCTTCTTTGTTATGTTGTCAATTGTTGAATATGCCATTTTTGTATCTCTTGAATATTACTTTGAATGCAAATTCGATCCTGCGCCTGAGCGGCTCTTCGCATACTATTTTAAGCGCTTCGCCGAGAGTCAGTTTGTAGTTCCGCGCGACGTATTTCCGCATTTTTTTTACGAGCTTTTGTCTCATCGTTCAGTCTTAATTATGCGCGGGAGGCTGAACCTCCCGCTAATTATTAAACAACAGTTGCATAAATATTTGCGGCTGGTTCCTGAAATGCTGGAAGAGGATTTGACTGTACTAACAGCCACAAACCGCTCGGATCTTTCTCAATCCAATCTTTACTAAAGTACTTAGCTACAACCGTGCCCGCTTCGAGATCGTCAATTCCGCCGAACAGCAGACGATTGTCTGCGCTGGGCGATACCAATGCAACTTTGCCGTCTGGAATTAGCTGTTGCTGCGTTCCGGATTCGTCCGTATAGACCCCGCCATATACATAGATGTCAATGTTTTCTATCGTTGCTTTTTTCTCGGCTCCCGCGCTTATTACGTTCGGATCGCTCTGCACCTGTCCGATGTTGATTTTCAATTTGTCCATATATTTGACTACTTCGTCAGCGGCAATGAAAAGTTCCCATGTTGCCGGCGACATAATTGCAACCGTTGGTATTTTGCCCGACGCTTTCTGAGCAATTAATTTCCACTGTCTTAGATTCTTAATTGGTGTGCACGAAGTCGGAGCGTCCCATTTTGCCGAGCTTAAAGTCGGTTTGTTTGCAGCCGGCATACCGAAGTCGATGCTCCAAGTTCCTTCGTCCTGCGCAACAGAATAAGAGCCTTGCAAACCCTGACAGCAGAGGTATTCGATTGTTCTGTTAATAGCGTCGAACATATCTTTCTGCTCGGCAGCGTAGCGCTGCTTACGTGCGTTTTGTATCGGGTCTTCGCCGGGATTTCCGCCCGGGACAAATACCGGAGCGCCCGCGCCGCGTGTGTAGAAAAGATCGTCCGCGCTTAAGAATTTTTTGGGTTTAAGCTGAGGCGGTTCGATTATGCTCGACTTTTGGGTTGTGTTCGACATTACCTTTCCCGGGTTGCCGCGTTTGACCAACGGCAGAATTTTCTGTCCGCCTACTACAACGTCGACCATCACGGTTTTGGTTGCGAATGTCTCCTCGCGTTTGAAGAGCAGATCGCGAACAAACGAAGGAGCGGGAATCATCTGATTTACGGCTTCGGTCAAAGCCGCAAATCCGAACGGGTTAATTTGAATAGCCATTTTTATTCTCCGTTAAATTGTTATTAACTTATTTTACCGATAAATATCGGAGTGCCTTCGAAATCCGCTTTAGCGGCGGCGTCCAGTCCGGTAAGAGCGTCTTCGTTGAAATGACCTGCCGCGTAAGCCATTGCGTTTACGTCCGAGCTCGTAGCGTCGACGTCTTCCGCGAGTATAAGTTTAGCTACTTCGCTGCCGTCGGATTCGGCGTCGTCGTATGCTTTGTATTTTCCGGAAGCGGTTATTTTACCGAGAACGGTTCCGGCTGTAAGAACGCCCGCTCCCGACGCTATTGTTACAGGCATCAATACGCGCGGAAAATCGCCCGCGAACAATTGCGCTTTGCTGTTCTCCTGAGTGTTTACCAAGTCCATTGTTATTCTCCTTTAATTGTATTTTAACTGACGTTTAATTTTTCTTAGGATTAACGAACGATGCAATCTCTTTTCCGAGTATTTGATAATCCGCAAGTTTGTTATCTCCCGCGTTTTGTTTTGTAGCTACCTCGCTCATTTCGATTTTATCCGGGAGCCGCTTAAGCAAATCTTTAAGGTAATCGTAAGCGCTGAACTGAACTTTCGTTTGAGCCGCTCCGTCGGAAGACGAAAATTCGAGGTTGCCTTTTTCCTTAACGGCAAGCAGAAGGCTTACAACTTTTTCTTTTTCTGCCGGCAGTATTTTAAGTTTCATCTCCGGCGATTCGCAAAAGGCGAGAACTTCGTTTCTGTTTTTTTCGAGCTGCGCGGCGGATATGGTTTGAGTAGCCTGTTGCAGCTGTACTTCGAGTTCTTTGTTTTCTTTTTGCAGCGATTCCAGCGCGGCTTTAAGTTCAGGATCGACTTTGCTGAAATCGTATTTGCTTAAATCGACTTTCATGTCGTCTCCTTTGTTGTTGGATGATAATTTTGTTTCGTCGAAATCTTTATTCTCTATAATTACAGGAGGATCGCCTATAACTTCGAGATCGTATTCGGGCAGTATTTGATCCGCTTCTTCCCTGCCGAATTTTTCGATAAACGCATTCTTAATGTTCCGGAAAAGATTTTTTATCTGGCTGAACGGCCAGCGCGATATTTCCATTGAGAACTCATGTTTCCCTCCGCCTGCAAACTCGTATTTATGTTCGTCTATTTCTGCAAAGTGGGATTCCACGCCCGGCAAAGCGAACGAAAGATTTGATTCGCCTGAAGAAAAAGAATATGTCCCTAGTCCGTCGACCGCCGGCGCAACTTCCGGAGGCAGAAACCCGATGTGGCTTAGCGACAAAGTTTTTTCATCGAGCGATACGCTGCGTCCCGGCAGCTCGCCGCGGTTAACGGCTTCTTTAAATTTTTCATTGACTGTCTTAGGAAGCGCAAATAAATATTTGCCTACGCGTTTAAGCGCGGCGATAGTGCCGAAGCCAAGCTTATCGTAACTTGGATGTTCCACTACGAACTGAGGCTCTTTGCCCAGGTCGGTATTTTCGATAATTTTATCCAGGTCTTTTTCTTCGAAGGTAACCTTCTTGCCGTTCTTTGCAACGAACGTCCCTGTTTTCAGTATCGGCATCCAATTGTAATTTTTCATTTCATTCGCTCCAACAAATTGACAAGATTAACTATTTGGCTATAATACCACCCTTTCCCGGATTTAATATTTTTATATGCACATGTTGTACCGCATCCAACGATGCGCGCTACTTCTTTAGGCGTAACTCCAAGCATATCTAATCTATCTTTTAATGAAAGATTTTGATATGGAATTGAGCATACTGTTTTTACAATTCCTGTTCTCAATAGCATTACGCTCACCCAGGTAAGCATGTAGACCTCGTAATTTTCTTTAACGTAAACTAAGAAATAAGCTCCGAGTAACTTTTTGAAATTTTCAAAAAATAATTCGCCCTCTGTTTTTTATGTTAGTTCAAAGATTATTCAAATAATTTCGAGGTCGCGATGTTTATCTCGCTTATGATGAACCAGGCGAACATTCTTAATACAATTGTTTTTATAATGTATATCGCCTTGCAGACATTGACGCAAAGTCTCAACCAGCCTCCGGCAAGCGGTTCGTATCTGCTCGAAACCGCTATCGCAAACGGATCAATCGGCGCCATATTATTTATAATATGGCGTATAACTTTTAAATCCACTCAAACGCAATTCGAATTCGCGTTGAAGCAAAATCAGGAACAGTTCGATAAGGCGCTTACTAAAGTTGAAGAACAGCACAAAGAAAGTCTCGAACAGAATCAGAAAACGATCGACAGGATATTCGAAATATTGAAGAAGGACGCGGACAATAAAGAAGTGCTTATCGGCATACTCACCAAGATGGAATCCGCAATCACAAATATCGAGGGTAAAAAATGAATTCGTTGAAAGAACAGGCAATCGGGCGTTATCAAATTTTAAAAAAACAGATCTACGACCTGAGCGTAAAAGCGCAGTCGATGGTTAAGGAAATCCAGGACGAGACGGAATCTTTCCTTTCGGACAAAGATTTTACGACTATGGATTTTAAGAAAGTCGAAACTCTTGCGCGGGAACTGCAAGCGCTGCAGGAAGAGTACGCCGAAAAAGCCGGGAAGATGGAACAGATTAAATCAACCTACAACCTGTAAGGAGAAGACGATGGGCGACCCGGCAGTAAGAGAGAAGGCTAAGCAGCTCTTCGTAGAAAACGGTTTGAGCATGGATACGATAGTTAAACTGCTCGACGGAGAGGTTAGCAGGAAAACTTTATACAACTGGCGTAAGCAGGACGGCTGGGACGATCTGCGGAAAGCTAAAGTGGAACGAACCGCAAAACTGCGCGAGCGGCTCGAACGGCTTCTCGAAGCAGCAATCACGGACGCCGAAACAAATCTTAATCCGAGGTCGATATTTGCGGTCGGGAAGCTGGTCGCGGCTTTGAGAGCGAGCGAATATGTAAACTTCTCCGATGAAAAGCTAGAAAAAGAGCGGAATGTAAAACAAGGGCTGTCCCCGGAAAATCTGGAAAAACTCGAAAAAGAATTGGGAGTGCTGTAAAATGAAAAACGCTCATAAATCGTTTTTAAGGGGCGCTTCTCCCTTCAGGCGACCCAAACCACTCCCAAAAATTATTAAACGAAATTAAACGCATTTACGGAAGAATTAAACGCATGTCCGTATCAGGACTGCGGGCGTTTTCGGAGCTGCGATGAGTAAAATAACGTTTTTGCAGTATCAAAAAGGCTGGATAACCAATCCAAACCGGTTCGCAATATGCGAAAAAAGCCGCCGCATTGGTATAACTTATGCGGAAGCTTATCGCGTTACAAGAGACCTTTCCACCAAGAACGTAAAGAACAACAAAGTCTGGTTCTCATCGGCTGATTTGTCAGCCGCCGAAGAGTTCATCGATTACGTCGGATTCTTTGCAAAGTATCTGAACGTAGCGGCAAAGTATGTAGGCGAAGTCGTAATCAGCAAAGAAGACGACATTACAGCTCACCGCGTGCGCTTTGCCAACGGCTGCGAATGCAACGCTATCAGTTCGAACCCTACAAGGTTTCGATCGAAGGGCGGCGACGTTATACTGGATGAATTCGCGCATCACCGCGAACAGGAAAAGATGTTTACCGCCGCAAAGCCTTCGGCAATGTGGGGCAACCGCGTCAGAATTATCAGCACTCATAACGGAGACGATTCGTATTTCAACCAGTTGATTAAGGAAGTGCAGAAAGGCAAGAACGGCACAATGAAGAACTGGAGCCATTTTAAGATTACTATTGAAGACGCTATTAAGCAGGGTTTGGTTGATAAAGTGCTGGGACGCAAAGCGACAAAGAAGGACATTAAAGAGTTTCTCGAAAGTTCATTTGCGGGTCTTACTCAAGAAGCAATCGAAGAAGAATTCTATTGCATTCCGCGTTCGAGTTCCAACTCGCATTTGCTGAGCTATGAGATTATTAACGCGATAGAACGCGATAATATATTGGACGAAACTCTCTCGGAAATTTCAGGCGACTTATATGTAGGCATGGATGTCGGTCGCAAGAATAATCCTTCTGTTATTTGGATACTCGAAAAATTAGGCGAGTTGTTATATACACGAAAAGTTATTGCATTAAAAAATATGCCTTACAGCGAACAAAGAGAAATTTTATACGGCGTTCTGTCTCATAGCAATTTCAGACGCGCTTGCATTGACGCGACCGGAATCGGAAATCAATTGTCCGAAGAGGCTCAAGATGCTTTTGGCAAGCTTCGCGTAGAACAGGTTACCTTTACTCCAAAAGTAAAAGAAGAACTCGCATCCAACGCTTATATAATGGCCGAGGGCAGAAAAGTTTTAATACCGCGCGATAAAATTATTCGCGAAGATTTATATTCGGTACGAGCCGTCACAACTTCCGCGGGTAATGTCCGTTACGAAGCGGAACAATCCAAAGACGGCGGACATGCAGATTATTTCTTTGCGCTTGCTCTCGCATTGATGGCGGCTAAATCATATTCCGGGCCGCTTATCGTCACCTCCGGAGCGCGCAGACAAATGAGCAGAATTTTGAATAATTATTAAGTTTGAGGTTAACATGGCTAAAGGACTCTATATAAATCCTACAACGTTCGTTCCGCTGAGCGAAATCAGCAGGAATTTAACGAGCGAAGTCGCGACGCGACAGTTTGCGCTCGGCGGTTTCCCCGGATTCTTCGGATACCTGCCCGATCCCGACCCGATACTGCGTAAACTCAACATGGATCAGACCGTCTACAAAGATTTACGCAGCGACGAGCAGGTAGGCGCATTGATGGCAAGAAGAAAGAATCTTACAAAAAGTCTCGACTGGCGCATAGAACAGGGCGACGCTACGGACAAAGAGCTTGAACTATGCGAACGGGCTCTAACGCTTCTTGCGGACAATAAGAACAAAATAAAGGATATAATTTCGCAAAGTCTTAATCCGATTTTTTTCGGTTACTCGGTATTCGAAATAACCTGGGCGCAGATAGACGGCGCATTGCTGCCAGTTAAAGTTCAGGAAAAACCGCGCGAATGGTTTACCTTCGACGACAGGAATAATTTGCTATTCAGGACAAATCTGGATTATTACGGAATTCCAATTGTGGGAGACAATATCGATCCGAAATACGCTTATAAATTTATTCTGCTTCAGAACGATCCGGAATATGATAATCCCTACGGCGACAAAGCATTGTCGCGCTGCTTTTGGCCCGTAACTTTTAAACGCGGAGGGATGCGTTTCTTTTCGCTCTTCGTAGAGAAATACGGAATGCCTTTTATCTTCGGCAAGCTGCCCCGCGGAGCCAAGCCGGAAGATCATTACGATTTGATGACAAAGCTTTCGAACATGGTTCAGGACGCGGTTGCAACCGGACCTGACGACAGTTCGATTCAAATAATCGAGCCGCATTCGGCAAGCGCGGACCTGCACGAAAAATATCTCCAGCGGTGCGACAACGCAATCGCAAAAGCAATACTAACGAACGCGCTTTCGGTCGAACGCCAGGGCGTCGGATCGTACGCGTCGACCGAAACCGGAGCCGATACTATCGAATCGAACCTTAGCGAAGAAGACCGCGACTTTCCGACCGAGCTGTTCAATCAATTATTCAAATGGATTGTTGACATCAATATCGGCAGCGGACTCTATCCGGAGTTCAAACCGTTCGAGCTGGAAGACATTAATAAAGACAAGTCCGAACGCGACAAGAACCTGAAGGAGATCGGTTTGAAGTTCACTAAGAAATATTTTGTGAATAACTACAATCTTGAAGAAGATGATTTCGAGCTTGCGCCGGTCGCTGAGCCTGTCGAAGCGCCGGCGGATATTACTCTGCCGCTTCCCGGAGCGCCGGAACCAGCGAACTTGAGCAAACCTTCGCCGCTGAAAAAATTTTGGAATTGGCTTACTAATAAAAAGATAGAATTTGCAGAACAATCCGGCGGCATCTTCGGGGATAAAGTTTCCGGCGCTCTGCCGGATAAATTGCTTCAGTTCCAGATTGAAAATACACTTAAACCAGTCATCGAACTTGCCAATAAATCGAACAGTCGCGACGAATTCATTGCCGGGCTTTATGCTCTCTTCCCGGATATGAAAACCGACGAGATTGAAAATCTTGCAACTAAGATTTTATTCATTGCAGATATTGAAGGAAGGATTAATGTTTAATATCATACCCGCATAAGCGGGAATCTATAAAAAATAATTATGACAACAGAACAACTAAAATATTTACTCACACTCCCACCGCAACAAATTGTCGAGTGGTATAAAAGCAAAGGATATAAATTTAGCTGGAACTGGCAGGACGTTTGGCAGGAACAGCACGCCCGCGCTTTTACGGTTGCAAAGGCGATGAAGCTCGACATCCTGCAGACAATTAAAGACGAAGTCGATAAAATTTTTTCTGAAGGAATTACTTACGAGCAGTTTAAGAAAGATTTGGAGCCGATGCTAAAACGCCTGGGCTGGTGGGGACGCGTTAAAGCAAGCGACGTTCCGGGCTACGATCCCAAAAGCGGAATCGACCCGGATAAAATTGTGGAACTCGGTTCGCCGCGCAGGCTTAGAACAATCTATCAAACCAACGCAAATGTTGCATACTCCGCCGGGCGTTACAAGATGATGATTGAAAACGCAGAGCAGCGCCCTTACTGGCAATACAAACAAATCGACCGCAAAACAAAAAGGAAATCCCATTCGTATTACGCCGACAAGGTATTCCGATACGACGACCCGATATGGAATACAATCTATCCGCCTTCGGATTGGAATTGCGGATGTTACGTTGTACCGCTTACCGCCGCCGAAGTGGAAGCCCGCGGATTGGAAATTTCAAACGGTTCGGATTTCCAAATTAAAAATATACCGCCGGAGTGGCAGTATAATCCGGGCAAGGCTTATCCTGCATGGGACACAAAACCCGAACTATATGCAATTTTAAAAGGTCAAAAAACTTTTGCCGACTTTGGGCGGCTGCCGGCAAGACAAATTAAAGACAGGCAAACGGCGCCGGATAAATTTCCCGCTCTCGATGCTGTAGGGATGCAACAGATGATAAATTTAATTAAGCAAGAATTCGAGCTTAAGTTCCGCGACTGGAATCTGATTGACACATACGACAACGACAAAGCATTGATTACGCTCGATCGCATGACGCATCTGCTCGAAAAAGCTGACGGACGCGAACGATATATTCCATACATAAAAGCAACTCTGCAAAATCCATATGAAATTTATTTAACCGAATATGTTGATAGGAATGATGACGCGAATAAAACATTGCGCAAAACTTATATCGGCTTGTTTAACGACGACGAAACGAAGGAAGATATATTCGTCGTATTGAACATGATGGGCGATAGTACCGTTTTCTGGAATGCGTTTCAACGGAGAGCTCCGCAGATAGATAAACTGAGAGTGGGCGAGCTGTTATATGGCAGGTTGTGATTAGCTTTCATATTTTTTCTTTGACATATTAAAATCAAGTATATGGCAGATAAAAAACATTGCGTAGCCCTTTTGCAAGTCCCGCGCCTTGGGCTACACCGCTTACGGTTAACGCCGCGGGGCGTGGCTTGAACGCCGCCGTAAGGTCGGTAAACAAAATTATAATTAATAAAAAATAAAATCAACATGGCAGATAACCTCGAACAAATAAATGCCTTAATCGACAGTATCAAAGAACGATTCCTTCCGAACCGCAAATTGATGACTGCAATTGCAGAAGAAATGTATGCCTCTGTTATAAATGAGTTTCGTACTCAAGGCGCCGGCAGCGGCGGCTGGAAAGCTCTGCGTCCCGCTACATTGAAACAAAAGAAGAGGAAAGGATTTGCCGACGCTGTTTTACAGGCGCGCGGAAATTTAATCAGGTCGATACAATCTTCCGCTACGGAATATACCGCGGTTGTTTCAACCAATATGCGCTACGCTGCAATACATCATTTCGGCGGCGTAATATCGATGGCTGCAAGAACCCGCACTTTGTTCCACCGCACGGACAGAAAAGGAAATCTGATGAGACAGCAGAGCAATAAGAACCTGCTCGTATTTGCAAAGAAGAGCCACAAACAGAAAGCGGCATATACATACGGACAGCGCGCTTACACTGTTAACATTCCTGCGCGTCCGTTCATGATTTTAACCGAGCCTTATAAAAACAATATTATCAACATAATAAAGAGGCATATAAACGGCGTTAAATGAGGATTAAACTGAATCATATATACCGCTGCAAGCGATGCGGCGCGCGATACGTGATACTGCGCGGACGCGGCTTTAGAAGTTATTTGCCCGTGGAGCTGAAAGACGGGTCGGAAATTTACGACAATCGATTCGACAGATATAAACACACGAGTCATTTAATAAATTGTCCGGGTCTCCAGGCGCAGTGGGAAGAAGTTAAATCGATGATATACGCTCAAGAGAAGGAAGAAGAAAAAAGATTGGCTAAAGAATCCTTAAGATAGCTTGGATTACCATTATGTAAAAGGATTGCCTATATTTGATTGACAGATATTTATTGAAAGCTATCCGCCTTTCTTTTTAATTTTTAAGAACTTTGTTCTGTACTGCGCGTATTTTATGGCGTCGTATGTTGAATTCAAAGTGGCGAATAATCCGTATGAGAACAGCAGCGTGAACAACACAATAAATATTTTGCATTGGTCTTTATCCCCAAGGCTTATCATGTACGAAGTTGACGCCGATAATATAATTGAATAAATCAAAGCGACGAACAGAATCATCAATGAAAATTTGAAGGTTCCTATAATTGCGGTATAATCCCCTTCTTCATCAAGGAACCGGACGAAGTCGTCATCCGACGCGGATATTATTATTGCCATGGCGGCAAAGAATACAGAAAATACGATTGACAATACCGATATGCCTATATCATATAATTTAACGGCAAACTCGTTGGATATAGTCGAAGGGATAAGAGCAAATAATAATACCGACAGAGCTAAGGCGACAATTAAATCCCATGAAAATATTATATTTTTAATCTTCATGTTTAAACCTGCCGAATATTTCCTTTATTTTTGCCATCAATATCTCGAGCGCTTCAGCCGGCTTAAGATTGTCTCCCGGCGCTTTTGCCGTTACAGGATTGTCGCCTGTCTTGACGGTTTTTTTCTCTCCGTCCATTTCTCCTGTAACGGCAGCCTGGCCGTAACCGTCGTCCGCCATTGATATTTTACTGTTTATTTCCTCATCATCAGTTATGTTTAAGTTCCCATCTTCTTGCGCTTCGTAATATTCTTTATATTTTGACGCTCCTAATTTTTTAAGTCTATCGTCTGTTCTTTTCCATATATCGCGGTTATTGGGATTCGATGGATGAAGATATATTTGCAGCTTTAGTACCTTTTTGAATTTTTTAATCGCTTCGAATATTTTTTCTTCTTCATCTATCGATTGTATTTCGGCGCTGACGAACATACCTTCCAACGAATGTTCAAAAAGCTTACAAAAATTTTTCCTAAATGTTTCTTTAGATATTATTACACCGACCGGATGATAAGTTATTAGCCCCGAGTTGATATGAAGAAAAAATCTGGATTTAGCAAGAACGTAATTATTTATTTGTTGTTCTTCTAAATTGTGAGTTTCCGGGTTGGCAACCTCTTCATTGTAATTTGGACTGTATTTTACCAAATAGCCGTGTATGAATGAACCATGTTCGCTGTCGATCTCCTCTATATCGAAAAAGCCCCAGTTAGTATCTTTATGTTTCCAGATAATATTAGACTTAAGCGCTTTTAGTAAGAATTCTCTTTTATTTTCATAATGGGCTATAAGGTTTAATCTTCCAAAATAATATGTTATATCTCTTATATTCGGAGGCATTGCCAAACCATAGAAGCTTTAATAATTTTGAAATAATATTCTCATACCCGGTGAGTTCATTGCGCCGCATTTTTATATGCGTTAATATACCGCTTATTCCCATTCCCGTCAACAGAAGTCAATCTTTTAACGCTCTGCCCGTTTGTTTGTACAAGCTTATATTCTGCTCTATCACGCGCGCTATGCCAAGGCATATCAGCAATACTATTACGCTCGTTATTACGGACGCAACGCCCATCGAGAATAGCGCCGGGTTCAATATCCGTTCGAAACGTTCGCCGTTGTAGACCCATTCGAACGCTCTGCCTATTAGAACGAATCCGCCAATGAAACTGAGCGCAAAATAGATCCATCCCATCGCTTTAAGCCAGATTGCAATCTCCGAGGAAAAAATTCTTTTTGCCGCCGTTATTTCCCGCCTTTCAGCCGCTCTTGCGCCTTCTAGGCTTTCGCCGCATTTTGCGCAGTCTTCCGCTTCCGCAGCATTTGCAGTTCTGCACACCGGGCATATTATTTTGTCGGCCATGTCTGCCTCGTTATTAATTTAAATATATTTTACTGCCGTTCCGTATACATTATAATTCCAACCTGCTCCCATCATACCTGAAGAGACAATACAATCGATTTTTAACCCATATATTGCATCTGCGCCTAGCTCTTTCCCTTTTTTAGCAATAATTTTAACTAATTCTTGGACGAGGTCATCGTAAGATATTTTACCATATTTTTCCTTCGTAAACATTGTTGCGTGATAATATGATACGATACCAATTGATTCGCAATTTCTAGTAGGCGACGTCGTAAATATCGGTATTTCATACGCGTTCATTTTACCCTCCATATCATTTTGTTAAACATCCTTAATAATCTTTACTACTTTTTTCATGAATTTTATTTGCTTTCTATATATAATATCCGGAGCATACTTTTGATTATCCGAATAGACAATTATAAAATCCTCATGATGTTTTATTCGCCTTATAATATGAGAGCCGTTTATATTTACAATAACGGCAATATTGCCGTCTTTAATATTTTTTAGCATGTCAACTATAATAAAATCGCCCTTCATTATAGTCGGCGCCATCGAATCGTCTTCCGCCGTAAGCGCGGCGCATTTATCGTGGTTGTAAGGCAGCGATATAAAATCTGCGTTGGCATAAGTTTCCGGTTTATCAAGTTCTTCCATTTTTTCGGGCAGTTCCGTAACGATCGGAAAAATGTTTTTCTTCTGCTTTTTCATATATCGATATACGTCTTCCCTTACCCGGCTTTCGAGCGACTGCTTAAGCCCGTATTGGAAGACCGTATTAAAAGCTTCCTTCGGCTCGTTAATCTCCTGCCCAGTTATCAACCAGCCTAAATCCACGTCTCCTATCTCTGCTATTTTTTTCAGAGTCTCTATGTCGGGTTCTCGGTCATCTGTCTCATATAAACTAATAGCTGAGGCTGTTGAGAGCCCTATTGATAAGGCAAACTCTGTCTGGTTTAATCCGAGTTTTTTTCTTATTGAATATATTCTTTTCCCTAAAGAATTTTTCATATTGTTATTATTTTTACTTGACAATATTTTTGCATTATGTTAACTTTGCATGTGACACTAATTTTACTAAAGGATAATAATAAAATGAAACATAATTTCCACCCGGACTTCAACAAAAGACTCGTTAACAAATCCGAAATAGCCCGGCTCCTGGGAATAAGCCGTCCTTACGTTTCGATGCTGATGAGCGGAGCCAGGAAGAACCCGGAGATGCTCGAACGCATTAAATCTATTATCAAACAACAGTTAAAAAAAGTTTAACGCTGTGCAAATATACTTTTATAAATATGCCATAGCCATTAAAATTTTAACCGGGCACATAAAAATTTGACGAGGGAAATTATAATGTCAATCCCAAGGTCGTTAAAAGAAGCGCTTTACAACACAATCCACCGCAACAAAAAATCCATTAATGAAATTGCAGAAGAATGCAGCTGCAGCGCGTCGGTTCTGTATCGCTATTGCGCAGACGAGGATACGACCAGCTACGCCGACTTTCCGCTGCGCCGGCTCATTCCGCTGCTCAACGCCACAAACGACGATTCCATACTCGATTACCTCGAAGCCCGCCGCGGAAGAATTGCTTTCAGGATACCGAAAGTGGCGATAAAAAAAATGGACGAAGGCGTTATTGTGGAAGAATACCAGAAAGCCACGATCGAAGCCGTTGCGGCATTGAGAAAGTTTTTGTCCGAACCAAATAAAAAAAATTTCGACATTGTCGAAGACGCATTGATTAACTGTATGAAGTCAACTGCGTCCTGCAAAAAGTATTGCGACAAAAAAATGAGCGGTCAGCTCGAAATGAATCTATAAGTTAAAATTAAAACAGGAGAAAGAAGCCATGTTAAAAACAAAATTATATGATACTTTAACCGATCAGGATTTAATGACTCGTATAAAACAATACAAAGCTGATGCTGAAGCCATTACAAAAGAAATGGGGACTTTGCTTTCGATTATCAGTAGGGATTTGAAAGATCTAGGGATCAATATATCAATATTGAATGACTTGGTGTCCGAAAAAGAAAAACGCAATAATAAGAAGATTAATTAATAAATCAGAGGATTTTGCAAAATTAATGATGGTAATAAGATTACAATAAAAGTTAAATAAAATAGTAGTAAAATCTTCATTATTATTAAGTCTTTATGCAATTATAGAAGGAGATAAATAAGAGGAGATGGAGACAAATAATATTGTATATATAGGAAAAGAATATAATAGAGCAGATATTGCACATAAGTACGATGAACTCCGAAGACTGTCAAAAATAGTGAATTGCTATACTTACTGGCAAATTTATAGACATCATTTATTTATAGAATTGGGTTATAATAATATTTATGACTATGCTAGACAGAAGGATAATTATTCTAAAGGTTATGTAAACAAATTGATTAAAATTGGTAATTGTTTTTTTACATATATTGAAGAAAATACAGATAGGCTCACGCGTGAGCAAGAATTAAATTTAAATGATATTACAAATTGGCTCACTATGAGCTACCTTTCGTCAATACCTATTCGTAATTTATATCCTTTAACACGTCTTCCTGAAAAACAAAGAGAGCGTTTAGTAAAAGAAGGAATAGTTATTATCCGGGGTAAAGTAAGAACTATCAACGAATTAAAAAAATTAACTGACAAAGAGATTTCTTTATTAATGAGAAAAAAGCCATTGATAAAAATAAAAAATGACGAACTAACTCCGGAGATAGCGCATGATAAAGTAGCAACGCATATTAATGCTATTTCAGAAATAGCAAAGAGATGCACTTTTCTTGATAAGACAGACGCCGTACACATTAATAATTGTTTCGATTCTCTAATTAATGTTTTCAAGAGACATATTAATTAGGAGGGGGCTCTTGAAGCAGATTAATTATTTAGACCCAAAATCATTATCTCCTAAGAGATATAAAGAGAATAATGTTACAAACCCTGTGAATAGGGAAATCATTCATAGACACAAAGAATCTCACTCTCTTACAGACGAAGAAGAACTACAATGCAACGCGTATGTGGGAGTAATTAAATTGTATCTTGAATACCTAAATAAAAACGGCAAAGGCAAGGAATCGAGGGAAAAGTTTGTTAATATCTACAACGGCGGGGCGTATCCGGAACTGATGAAATACACCGGAGCAATAGGCAGCTGGAAAACCATCGAACGCTGGAAGGTTGATTATAAACGCTCCGGAAACGACATGCGCATATTCATGAGAAGCAAACGCAAACGAGGGATGCAGGTTACTCCGGAACAATCGGCAATCCTTATCAAGTACGTCCTGAACCCAAACAAACCTGCGATTTCCGAAGCTATACGAATGGCAATAGAAGAATTCAAAGCAAAAGATATTACTCCTATTCTGAGCTCCCAGACGTACAGGAGATATTTGGACAAATGGAAAGTTGAACATTACGCCGACTGGGTATTCTACCGCGAAGGCGAACAGGCTCTTGACGACAAAGTTTTGCCCTACCTGGAACGCGATTACGACAGGATAGAAGTCGGCGATATTATAGTAGCCGACGGTCATAAGCTGAATTTTGAGATTATAAATCCCTACACCGGCAAGCCCAAACGCATGATGCTTATACTCTACTTCGACATGAAAAGCTCGATGCCCCTCGGCTGGGAAATAGACCCTAGCGAAAACACTCAGGCAATCAAATCCGCTCTGCGACGTTCGATTATACGGCTGGGCAAATATCCCAAAGTTGTTTATATGGACAACGGTCGGGCTTTCAATGCGGATTATTTTACAAAACCGGTCGAAATGCTGAACATTGTAAGCACATTCGAACGTCTCGGTATAAAAACAATTACCGCGATTCCGTACCACGGGCAATCGAAAACAATCGAGAGATTTTTCCGTACGTTCGGGGAACTGGAACGCCTGGCGCCGACATACGTAGGAGCGTCGATAAGCTCTCAGCCGCCGAGGATGCACCGCGGCGAAAAACTGCACGTTAAGCTATACGAAAAATTAATGAGCGGCACGACCATCGACATCTTTGCGGCGCATAAAGCGATAGCGTGGTGGTTCGATCAATACGCCCACAGAGTTCAACAGAACGGACATCTTAAAGGATTGACGCCGGCGGAAGTGTTCGAAGCGGGCAAAGGACCCGGTGTGGACAAAGAAGAACTCGACTTTTTGATGATGAAAACCAGAATAACAACCGTATACCGGAACGGCATAAGGATGTTCAACGGTCACTACTGGAACGAAGCTTTATTCGGCAAAAAATGGGACGAAGTGCTCGTGCGCTATGACATTCAGAACACCGATTCGATTTACGTTTACGATAAAAACGATAATTTTATATGCAAAGCCGAACGAGTCGAAAAGGTTCATCCGGCGGCGGTAATACTCGGCGACGAAGAAGACGTACGTCGGTTCCGCGAACGAATTGAAATGAAAGCGCGGATGAAAAAACCGATTGTATCGGACGCTCGCGAATTTCTGAAACAAGAGGTTTACCCGGCGGTTAAAGAACAATTCGAAACGAACGTGCTTCAGATTGAAGCCGGCTCGGAACGGCAAAGCGCCGCGGATAACAAACCCGCAAAAACAAAAAAGAAAAAAAGAGATTTGATCGACAGCTGGTCGCTTCCGGAAGACGCAAAGATTAAAAACATAGATTTAATACCTAAAGCAGCGGAGGGCTGAGGATGAAGAAAAAATCCGGAATGGAAAAGTTTTTGGCGCGCGTTAAAAAACAAAAAGCGCTCGGCATCATCTACAACATTCCGAACGTGGACGCGGCGTTGCTGGTTAACCGTCTGCTCGACGAAAAGAAACACATTGTAATCAACGCCCGCGACGCTTACACGTCTGCAATGCTCAAATACCGTCTCGGTTCCAAACTTAAAGTGAAAGGGCTTTCGTTCAACATGCTGCCTGAACTCCTTCAGGGGAAAATTATTACGGTCAACAACGCGGATATGATTAAAGAAAGCTATGCGCGCGTGTTCGACGACTTCCGCCGCTACGGCGTTCCTCTTCTTCTTCTTATGCACTCGGATTCGGCAATGAAAGATTTGCGCAAATGGCCGTCTTATACGCGCGTGATGACCATAGAAGCGGACTTCAAACTGCTGAATTGAAGTTTTTTAATTAAGCCCGCGGCTGCTGAGCCGCCAAGCATAGCCAGCCGCGGGGATTAACCTCACTTCAAAGAGAAGGAGGACTTTAAAATATGTCAAATCTCTCAAACGAGCAAATCCGGGCAATCATCGACCGTCTGATTGAATTCCAGAAGAACAATCCCGCTTCAATCTCGTCGGACCGCGCAGTCGGAAACAACACCGGTTACAGCGCGACAACTATTAATCAATTCAAAAACGGGAAATATCCAGCAAGCGGATCGCTCAGCGAAATTGCGCTGAAAGTTGCAAATTATCTCGATAACGTTTCTGCGTCGCAGCAGGATTACCTCAATCGCGGCACGTTAAAATTTGCAATGACAACAGCAGCTTCGCACATTTTCAAAGCCGCTCATTATGCATTAACCCAAGGAACTATTTCCGTAATAACCGGCGTTCCTGGATGCGGCAAAACTCACGCAGTCAAGGAATTCAAACGCCGCAACCCGACATCGGTTCTTATCGAAGTTACGCCGTTGGTAACAAGACGCAGTTTAATCGAAGACATCTGCAACGAAATCCGTATTCCCGTTTTCAATTACAAAGGGGACAGACCGGTTCCTGTTTCTTCGAACGAACTTTTCCGCTCGATAGTAAACGTGCTGGGCGGCACGAAACGTCTTCTTATAATTGACGAAGGCGAAAACCTTACGGTTCAATGCCTTGAAGTAATACGCCGCATTCAGGATTTTACAGAAATCGGTATGCTGCTTTCCGGAACCGGCAGGCTGCTCGACCGTCTGCGCGGAACGCGCAAGGAATTGCAGCAGCTCTTCAGCCGTGTCGGTTATCAGAAAGAAATAAGAACTCTTGAACTCGACGACGTGCGCGCAATACTCGATGTTAATTATCCCGAAGCAAAAAATTTCGCCGCCACTTTCCTGTCGCTCTCTAAACACAACGGACGCTATTTACAGCATCTCATATCTCTCGTTAAAAGAACGGTTCACGAAACCGGCGAACCTTTGAGCGACGATCTTATAGACAGCGCGGCAAGTTCGTTATTAACATAAGCGAGAATAAAATGAACATTGAATTCACAGAGCACAGCTGCCAGAGATTTTGCGAAAGGATCAACCCGAATCTGTTAAGTATAACGGATTATAATCAGCGATTAAGAGCGGCTAAACGCTCTCTTAAAACAATATTGAAAACGGCATATTATATAAGCGACAACGATCGCGGAGTTCTTTTGCGCAGCAATCTTTTCGGGTGTGACATTATTATTAAACATAAAAAACTTATTACCGTCTACGCTACGAACAAAAACGGAAAAAGGAGAAAAAAATGTCAGAATTATATGCGGCAGCGTTAAAGCGGCTGCACAATGACATAGAAGAACTACTTTCGCAGCTGAAAAAAGTGAAGAACGATAATTACATGCAGTTATACAAAAGCTTGCAGCTGCAGAGACTAACCGAAGCCGAATACGATCTTATCCGCTGCTCGATAAAGATAAAAGACCTTATAGACCTTGAAGAAAACGAACTGAACGGTGATGCATTATGATGCGCGTCAGCCCGGAAACAATAGAACGCGATTTGAAAGAGCTGCAGGAAGCTCACGGCAGCGATTTTATAAGGACCCTTTGCGCCGCGGTCATATACGAATATTGCTGGTGGAACTGGCGGCAGATGAAAGACGGCATTACTAACGATCCGGATTTCATTGAATTAATTAATAAGAGGAACGGTCATGAAAAAGAACAATCAATTGAAAGTTGAAATAAACGTTTCGGAAATTCTCGATGCGGTCTCGCCGGTCGATCTGATAGACAGACTTGCTCAGGAGCTATATAAAAAAATATATGACGACACGTGCGAGAGCGAACGCAAGGAAATAATAGCCGCATACTGCACGCTCAAAAAGCTGCACATCAAGCTGCTCGAAGGCTGCGTATATAACGACAGACGTATGAGAACAATATCGGTGAATTGATATGTCTTTTAAGCAAAACATGCGAAAGCTGGAACGCATACAAAGATTCGGCGTAACCGTCGATCTTCCTCTTTTCAATCAGAAGGACGTTCCGGAAAAGAAGAAGCTGCCGGCATGGATATGGGACGGCAAGGAAATAAGCCGCCGCGCTTACGACGCGTTCAAAACGCAGTTTGCTCAAAAAGAAATAGAATACCTCCGCGCCGTGCTGGAACTGGGAGGCGAAGCGACGGATAACGAAATTGTAGACCTTCTCGGCTGGCCGCCGGGATACGTTAGCGCCAGACGAAACGCTCTTAAAGAGCTCGGCATTATAGTTTCATACGGCAAAACAAAACTTGGTCCCAGCGGCGTGCGGAACACTGTCTGGTCGATTAACTTTCAAAAACTTTATCTGATAATAGAGGAGGCGGAATGTTAATAGCGGCAGCTTTTGCGTTGGGAACTCTATTCGGTCTGATAATCGGCGGAATGCTCGCATCCGGGAAAGCCGAAGACCTGGTCAGAGAAAATTATATGCTTAAAAGGGAAATAGAAGAATTACATCATAAAAACAAAGAGGAATGCGATGCAACTGAGAAACTTTGACGACGTAAACAACGCTCTGCGAGAAATAGCCGAGTGCGATTCGTTCATTGCCGACCGCGAAATTAAGATGAACGAAAAAATTAACGAGCTGAAAAGCGCATACGAAGAAGAAACCTCCGAAGCGCGCTCCCGTAAACTTGCGCTCGAAAAAGAACTCGAAAAATTCTGCATCAAAAACAAAAACGAGTTCGGAAGCGCGCGAACCAAGAATCTCCTCTTCGGTAAAATATTCTTCCGCACCACGCCGCCTAAAGTGAGTTTGCTTAACCGCAAATACACTGTAGCAACGGCTGTAGAGCTCGCTTCGAAACTCTTTAAGAACAAATACGTGCGAATTAAGAAAGAGCTCGACAAAGACGCAATACTGGCTTCGTATGCCGCTAAGGAAATCGACGACGAACGACTCGCTGCCATAGGTTTGAAGATAGACCAGCAGGAAAAATTCGGGTACGAAATTAATTGGGAAAATCTGAAAGAGTCATGACGGCGGCAGGCAGAAATATCGAACCGGTTACCAGGACGCAAATAATCAAAATTCATGTTGCGGCAAAACAGTTGAATCTTTCGCGTCAGCAGTACGAAGACATTCTTTCCGGCTTCATCAAGCCGGACGGCTCGCCCTGCGCGAGCTCGAAAGATTTGGACCGGGATCAGGCGGAATATCTTCTAAGGATATTCCGCAAACTCGGGTTCAAGGAAACGAAACGCGGCAGAGTTCTTAAATACGAAGAATATTCGCGACGCGACTATCGCTTTGCCGAGCCGCGCCAGATGCGGCTTATAGACGCGCTCTGGCATACGTCGCCGAAGGTGCGTAACAAAACCGACGCCGCGCTGAATCACTTTATTAAACGGATAGCCGGAGTGGATCATATCGGTTTTCTGCTTAAGAAAGACGTTCAAAAAGTAATTAAAGCCATACGGGAACTATGACAAGAACAATATTAATATCAATCGTATTATCGATATTATATATGATAATAACGCTTGCGGTAATGCTGGTTATGTTGATGTTTGCGAATGCGCTTAAGACAATAATCTCGAAACTGTACGAATCGATATGCAATGAGATATATAGATTCATAAGCGGAGCCGGCGATGAATAAATACGACTGGATCAAAGAAATCGAAAATTACAAAGACTACTTTACTCCCGATCAGCGCGATCTGATTGATCTGATCGGATTCGATAACTACATGAAAATCCATGAGCATTTTGAAAAGACTAGCATACACATATCTTCCGCGCCGATAATGATGTTGAAAAAAATCTATGCGCAAAAAAAACATTCCATCCCGTATAATATAATTGCTCGAATTCTCGGCGTATCCGAAAAAACCATCTACAACTGGCGCGAAGAAAAAAATTACGACAATTACGATCTGTTCGAAGACAAAGAATAGGAGCCGCGATGCTGTATCTTTTTTGGAAAACATTATGGAATTTATTCGCCAAAGACAAATTTATCGTAAACAAAGGCGGATTGACAATATATCTGTCGTCCAATCTGCCTTTCGGCGCACAGGGAGTTTTTACAGGGTTGAAGGGCGCTTTCGTAAAATTTGTATTCTACAAAAACACAAACATAATAGCCTCGGAATATACCGAGCGCGTAATTAAGCATGAATATACTCATTATCTTCAGCGCAAGCGGCTGGGCTTTGTCGGTTTCTGGGCTACGATTATCTGGGCATACATTTGTTTTTGGAAAACTCACGACGAAAAACCGCTGGAGCGCGAAGCCGAAGAAAACGAATTTAAATAGAGCCGCTAAGATGAGATTTGACAAATACGACATACAGTTAATAATAGCCTTATTCTTCTACGTTTTATATTGTTTCCTTCTGTTCATAGGGATATTATAAAGTTAACCGCGAGGGGCAAAGCGGTCCGCCTTAGCCGCAATGGGACATCCGCCGTCCCCGCCCCTCAATTAAATAAAGGAGTTATTATGAATGATATAAAAGGCATACATGAGAAAGACGAAAAGCGATTAAATAAACTGCATAAGATAGATAATTACGAGGGGCTCTTGAATTTTATAATCGAGTATGTGTTTGAAAATCAAATTCACTTGAACGAATATGACGAAGTTACTATCCATTTCTATAAAGAGATAATAAATCAATATTATAGAATCAAGGAGAGTATCAATGAAACAGATGAAAATTAAAGAATATATCGATTTACTGCGCGCGAGGCACGGCGAAAAAATAGAAAATTGGAAAGTAATATGTCCAATATGCAAATGCGAGCAAACAGTTCAGGATTTTCTCGACGCCGGCATAGATATGAAAGACGTATTCAATTACTTCGGTTATAGCTGCATCGGCAGATTCAGCGAAGCGAAAGGATGCGACTTTTCTCTCGGAGGATTATTCCCAATTCACAATGTCGAAATCATCGACGACTCCGGAAACGCGCATCCCAGATTTGATATAGCATAATAAGGAGAAATATGAATATTAAGAATTATATAAAAATAAGGAAATGACCAGGGATCGGATATGTAAGGAATTCAGCATCCCGAATAATTATCTGTTCTGGCTGCTATATAATAATAACATACCTATCTGGGATCGTAAACGAGCAAGGAAAAGAACCCAGAGGGAGAATAATTCCGATAAATATTTCTCCTGGGAACAGATTAATGATAACATAATGAGCCGTTATAACTCTGATTAAAAGCCTTTCCTAAACGTCTTCCTCCATTAATAAACTGCCATATTGACATAATCATACCGCTAATAATAGTAAATAATTACAAATTACTACTGGATATGAAGATTTTCATAACTTATTATAATTTAATTAATTGCACAGAGACAATAAAAAAATCTATTTCCAGCTATTTGATTAGCAGAGAAACAATGATTAAACAGCCCTATAAATGCCTTTGCACCCTTTCAGAGAGCCTATTAAACGCGATTATAAGCCATTAAACGCTATTTTTAATTAGTTTTTATAAGCCGTTTAATAGCTGATCATTTCTCAATTTATATGCAAATAAAGCCTTTTTTATAGTAAAAAATGTAATTTTTCTCATTTTGCTATTTTTAACATCTATTTCTGTATCTTGTTTAATTATATGCACTTACATTCAATAATTTTTCCATTTTTATTTCTCATTTTACACTAAATTTTATATTAATGCAAAGGACTGCATTTGCCGGGCTTTTTTTATTTAAAAAATAATTTTCCTCTTGACACCTGCACATCCGTTCACTATATTAGAGGTGTACAAACGAGCACTACTATGAAAAAAGAAAATATAACAAACCGTCAAAAAGAAATTCTCGATTTCATACAGGATTATGTCGATTTTAACGGATATCCTCCCACATACAGGGAGATCGGCAAGCATTTCAATATTGCCAGCACATTCGGGGTCAAACGGCATATCGACGCATTAATTAAAAAAGGTTATCTGAGCAACGAAAGCGGCGCCAGTCGAACGCTTTCTCTTATAGTAGGCAGCGGGCGTGAAAAATCAAATTCCATTATCGATATCCCGATTGTCGGACGTGTGGCAGCAGGCGCTCCGATTCTTGCCGAGGAAAATATCGAGGGCAATTTGTCCCTGGACAAGAATCTGGTAGGCAACCGGACGGAATGTTTCGGGCTGAAAGTAAGAGGCGACAGTATGATTAATGCCGGAATTCTGGAAGGCGATCTGGTTATAATCCAGCCGCAAAGGGAAGCTCAAAACGGCGATATTATTGTCGCCTTGCTGCACGACGAAGCAACGATGAAACGTTTCCACGTCGAGAACAATAAAATCTACCTGATACCTGAAAACGACAATTACGAGCCGATCGTTGTCGATAACCCGGAAGAATTTACAATAATCGGAAAGGTAGTTGGCGTATTCCGCAGCTACCATTAAAAAAGAGGAGATTAAAGATGAAAACCTTATTGTTTTCCACCGCAATTTATAACAGAAACAGAATTTCTTTTCTCTACGGGCTTACTCCCTTTACAATCGAGCCGTATTATATTACACGGAACCGTCGCGGTAAAAAAGTGCTCTACGGAAGAATCAACGGCGCTAATGAAATTAGAAGTTTTGAATACGAAAAGATTTCCAACATAAAAATCCTGGGGATGCAAAAATTTTCGCCGGTAATTCCGATACTCCCTCTTTGCAACTAAAATGAAAAAGAGAAATCTGCATAGGGATCGGGTTGAATTTCTTATCGATCAGATAAGAAACAGCGGCTATATGATGATAAGCCGTAAATACGGCAAGTACCTGCCTCCGCCCTCGCCCATCGACAATCTCGAAGTAGACGCTGTCGCCCGCTTTAAGAAGAGAATTGCAATCGGAATCACATTGAACGAAGAAGAACTCGACCGAGCGACGCTCGAATCAAAAATTTCAACTCTTTTTAGAGGGAGAAGATCGAACTCTCGGATAACGCTTTTTATCGGAGTCCCGAAAGTACATCTCTACAAAGCGAAAATTGCAATATCGCATCTGCCCGAGGAACTTAGGAAAAGAATCAGAGTCGTTCCGTTATCTGATTAATTACTCTTCCGGGAATAAACTTTTGGTAAGATTTTGCTGCCCCGCAAGGATTCGAACCTTGAATTCTTGATCCAGAGTCAAGCGTGTTCCCATTACACCACGGGGCAAAATTATTATGTACAAAGAAAATAATTATTTCATATACAATGCAAGCAGTTTGTTTATTCTCCCGATATAATATTAAGATTAACCGGCGCATCGTTTATATCCCACACTTTCGTATCCTCTGAATCAACAACCTTAATTCTTACTTGTGTCGACGGTAAAGCTTCCTGTACTGGCCCGAAAATAAAATCCCATCCATATGCTCCCGTAGACGGATAGTTTGTTACAAGAGTCTTCCACGTTCCTTCTGCCCCATTTTGTAAACTGTAATAGATATTTACATTACCCGATATTGCATACGAAGACCATGTTATTAACATAGGCCAATGTTCTGAGGGTTTGGGATCTTGTTGTTCATCTTCAGTAAGATAGTAATACTGTCCACCGTTAGGTAATATTAAGCGTATTTTTTTGCTAGCGTGTATCGAGAAATAACCGTCGGTAACGTCGCTTGCCGTAATGCCCGGATCTGCAGACGATATCCTGATTTTGCAGTTATCCGAACTGTCGGGTCGAGGCGAATCGAGCCTGCCGGGCGCCCAGATAAAGCTGCCGTCGTTTTCTGTGCTTTCCGCTCCAGGTACAGTATGCCACGTACCGCCGCCGTTCGTAGACCATTCGATTTTAACTTTATTAATATTATTTGCGTTCCATTTTATTTCGTACGGATGATAATTCTGATAATCTGTAGTGCTTACGTTATATTTGCTCGTAAGCCACTGCTCCCCGCCGTTTGGCGTGAGGATTTTAATAGTCGGCGGTTCTTTTACTTTGAAAACGCCGTCGCTGTAATCGAGGGGCGATCTGTCGGCAGCGTCGCTTATTCTTATGACATAATTATCGGATACAATTGAAAAGCTCGCTTCATAAGAACGGATTCCGCCTCCTTCGTCAGCGCCCGAAACGCTGTCAACCAGTACTTTCCAATCAAGTTCGCTGGTTGTATTATACGGGTTAAATTCAATCCGGACGTATTCTATTCCCTGCGATCTCCACTGTATCTTAAATTTCTGACCAGACAATATTTCTACTCCTGAAGTCGGATAAATCACCTCAATACTCTGACTCGGTTGAATGGAAAAAGTACTGTTGCTTTCGTCAACCGGCGTTCCGTCCTGACTGTCTTTAATTCTGACTTTGCACTGAGTAGAATTTACGTTAGGCACCGGATTCCACTCGTATGAACCCGAACTCGGATAATTAGAGACAATCGGCGTCCATGTTAGTCCGTTATTAATTGTATATTCAATATCCACATTAGTAACCGCTTTGGAATCCCACTGGATATTTTGTGATGTGCCCGACTGCCATTTTTCTCCGCCGTTGGGCGATATTACTCTCATTGTTTGTGTAATTTGATTCGATATCTGGAAATTATTGTCGGAAACGTCGAAGGGCACTCCGTCGGTAGCGTCGCTAATTTTTATCCTGCACTGTAACGAATTTGTATTCGGGACATTACTCCATACGTATGTACCGATACTTTCGACGGAATTAACAATTGTTACCCAGTCAGCGCCTCCGTTTATAGTATATTCGATTTTAACATATCTAACATTTTCAGAAGCCCATCTAATTTCTACCGGAGTTCCGTAGAAAAGACTTTCTCCTCCGTTCGGTTCGAGCACCTGAATATACGGTTCTGGCTCAATATTAAAGAAAGCGTCGCTTTCGTCGCTCGGAACGCCGTCGTCGGCGTCGCTTATGCGAATTTTGCAATTTGTCGATGTAGTATTCGGTATTTTACTCCAGTTATAAAACCCTGTACTCGGAGTGCTTTCAACGATTGTATTCCAGCTAATTCCGTTATTAAATGTATACTCGATTTTTACGTTTTCAATACCAGCGGCATTCCATTTAATATTGTAACTGCCTCCGGCAGTCAACGATTCGCCGCCGTTGGGGCTTGTAACCTGAATTAATTGATTTCCTTTATTAGTAATCGAGAATACATCGTCCGAAACATCCGAAGGAATTCCGTCGTCAGCGTCGCTTATCCGGATTTTACATAACAGCGAATTTACATCCGGGATATTTTTCCATGCAAAGAATCCCGTACTGGGAGCGCTTTCGACTATCGTTTTCCAGGAAGCTCCATTATTAATCGAATATTCAATTTTTACGTTCTCGATATTTGTCGATTTCCACAATATATTGTCGCTTGCCCCTGCGTACCACTGTTCTCCGCCGTTGGGCGTTAATACCGTAACGCTCGGTTCGGACAGGACTATAAATGTGCCGTCGCTTTCATCTATCGGAGAGCCGTTATCATAGTCGAATATTCTGATTTTATATTGACTCGAAGGCACTGTAAAACTGGCGGGATATCTTCCGTTCGAAGGAGTTTTTTCGACCAGTTGCTCCCAGGTAATTCCGTTGTTGGAGCTAAACATAATTGTCACGTTTTCAACTCCGATTGAGTTCCAGCGTATCGTATCGAGCACGCCGGCAGTCCACGTTTCGCCTCCGTTCGGATAAACTACTTCTATTTTGGGTTTGGGCACAATCCTAAAGACCTTATTGCTCTGGTCGACCGGAACCCCGTCTTCGGCATCTCTAATTCTGATAAGGCATTGTGTAGAAAGTTTATCAGGAACGTTCCATTCGTAGGCGCCCGAATTGGGTACGTTTTCGGCAATTACATCCCAGGTAAGTCCGTTATTAGCCGAGAATTCGAGACTTACATTTTTAATTCCAACCGACGACCATGTAATATTCTGAGCCGTTCCCGCCTGCCAGCTTTCTCCTCCGTTGGGACTTGTAATTTCGATTGCCTGACTTACCTGATTGGTAATTTGGAAGGTGCTGTCCGAAACGTCCCACGGCTCGCCGTCGAGAGCGTCGTAGATTCTTATCTTACACAGTTTCGAATTTAGGTCGGGTATATTTTTCCATTCGTAAAAGCCCGTGCTCGGTATAGAATCCTCGATTGTAATCCACTCGTATCCGTTATTAATCGTATAAGCAATCTTAACGTTTTTAATGTTTTCCGAGAGCCATTCGATTTTTTGAGTAGAACCGGCAAGCCAAATTTCGCCTCCATTGGGTTCGAGCACTTTAATTTGAGGCTCGGGCAAAATAGAAAATACATTGTCGCTTTCGACGTAAGGACTTCCGTCTTCCGCGTCTTTAATACGAATTCTCGCCAGCGTAGAAGGCGTATTCGGCACGGGTTCCCAGTAATATATACCCGTGTTTTTTCTGTCGGTGGCAATGTAATTCCAATGATTTCCGTTATCTGTTGTATATTCGATAATTACCGAATCAATGCCTGTGCTGTACCATTTAATTTCCTTCGACGTACCCGCTTCCCATTCTTCGCCGCCGACCGGGCTAATAATTTTAAGACTTTCGTTACTGCTTCTGATAATGCTGAAAGTAGTATCGCTTTCGTCGAATGCGGTTTCTTCTGTATTGGTAATGCGAACTTTGCATTGGTTTGATATCTGGCTTGGGACGGGGAACCAGACGTACACGCCGGTATTCTGGACGCTGTCGGCAATCAAAGTCCATTTGCCGCCGTTATCTATCGAATAGGAAAGATTAATAAGGGAAGATGTTGAGCCGCTCCATTTGATTTCATACGACGTGCCTTCAACAATAACTTCGCCTCCGTTTGGGGCAGTTATTTTCAAACTTTCCGTAACGCTGCCGCCTCCGGGACCCGTAATATCGGATTCTTCTTTTAATTTACATGAGGAAAACACCAATAAAATTACAAATAATATAAAAAATGATTTTTGCATTTTTTCCCCGGTAAGATAAATTATTATTACTGGTTTAATTTACTAAATTCAGTTATTTTTATTAAATAAAAACTCACATAATCCGTGCCTATTAAAAAATGTTAATTTCAGGCTTAAAATATGGTTTTATACTTTTTTACATGTCATTTTTACTTTTCAATTTTACCTCAATAAAAGCGCAAAATCCGGTTTTCGACCATACAATAGGAAATTTTTCGTCGGCGCAGGCATTTTCAATTGATCCTGCAGGAACGATCTATGTAGCCGATATTTCGACAAATGAACTCCTCAAAATCGATTCCGCCGGCGCAATAATAAAAGTAATCGGAGGCTACGGCTGGGACAATTACACGTTCGATTTCCCGGCTGACGTATTTTCAACTCTTTTGAATGTTTATGTCGCCGATAAATACAACGACAGGATTCAAATTTTCGACAAGGATCTCAATTATATTACAACGCTGTCGACTTATTCGTCGGAGCCGTTCAGGCATCCGGTCTCAGTAAGCGTATCCGACCAGGGCGACATATTTTTAATCGATTCGGACAACAGCCGAGTCCTTAAATTTACTTCCGACGGTCAATTCCTTCTGGAAATAGGCGGAATGCTCGCCGGAGATTTTACGCTCGAAAATCCGAAAGCTTTTTCGATTATCGGCAATAAAATTTTCGTTCTCGATTCACACGACCTGTTTATATTCGATCTTTGGGGAAATAACATAGCGAAAAAAAGCTTCGAATTCGAACCCGTAAATATCAATTCTACATCGACCGGATTAACAATTAATACATCAAAGAACGTCTTTTATGCGTACAACAACAGGGACTTGCTGAATTTACCCTTAATTAATTTCTCGCCGGAACTGGAAGAACCGATTACCGACTCGATATTGTTCAACCGAAAGCTATACGTTCTTACATCAAAAACGATTTACGTCTACAACATACGCAAATAGCGTGAAATTTGTCTACCGAATTATATTATTCCTTAGCCTATCATTCTGGTTTCTTCTAATATTATCGGAATTTTGGATTTATAATTTACCCGATTATTTGTATTTACTGCCGTTTATAAAAAAAGCATTTTCCGTTGTATGCCATCAGAATCCGGAAAGAAGCATATTTATCGACGGGCATTCTCTGCTTGTATGCTCGCGGTGCGCCGGCATTTATGCGGGAGCTTTACTCTCCGCATTAGCGGCAATTTTTTATGGTAAAATTTTCCTTAAATCGAATATGCCGCTCTATTTATTGTCGATCCCGCTTGCAATCGACTGGCTTCTGGTAATTCTCGGCGTAAAAGAATATTCCAAGATTACGGCGGCTTTTACGGGTTTCCTTTTCGGTTCGATAATATTTTTATATTTTTACAGCTCGTTAAACAATAAAAACAGAAACAGATGAAAAAGCATTTACCTGCGCTAGTAAGCGGATTCGGAGCCGGAGTTCTATCGATAGTACCGCTTGCGAAAGGATTGACATGTTGCATCATAGTTCCGGTTGCCGCTTACATTGCGCTTATACTCGACAGAAAATCGACGCGTGATTCCGGTCGGATACCGGCTTCGAGAGGATTTACAATCGGTGTAATGACGGGAGTATTTGCAGCTCTCTTCGGTTCGCTTTTCGACATTATAATTACATTCATTACCCACAGCAACGACATCGTAGATTCCTTTCCGGAATTTCAGAAAATGATAAACGACTTTCCCGTAAGCGAAGCCGTTCGGGAAGAGATTATTCGTATGTTTCAAAACCTGCGCAGCGATATAGTCACAACAGGATTCTCATTTCTTTATACTTTTTCGGTGTTAATAAATAATTTCGTGGTGAATACATTATTCGGAGCCGTCGGAGGACTTGCCGGCGCTCAAATAATCAATAACAGAGTCGGGGACAGCGAAGAATGACTGCAGCATTATTAATGGCTCTCCATTTAATTTTTATCGCCTACATTTTTGTACTTAAATATCAGGAAGAATCGCTCGCTACGGCTTTCCTGAACGGGGCGTTGATAATCATATTATTTACAGTCGGCTGGTCGATCTCGAGCAGCATCGTAAAAATATTCTTCGACTCCGAAGGTATAAGTCTGGAATTGAACGCCGACACGATTTCATTAATTTTATTAAGTATCGCAGAGTTCTTTTTTTACCGGTTTTACTACGGTCAAAAGACTACTGAAGCCGGTACGGAAATGTAATTATTGCCGTCTGTTCGGTTTGTTTTGCATTTGGCGGGAGAGGCTCGAATCGCCACTGGCGGAGAGAATTTATAGCCGCCATTTCGAGTTTAGCGTCCGCTTTAATAAGAGGAATAATTTTCCCTACTGTGCCGTCAGGCAGAATTGTAAATTTCAATTTGACGTCGATTTCTTTTGAAACTCCTTCGGGATATTCGGGCAGGATGTAGCTGTAAATTTTTCTTATACCTTTACCTCCGAAGTCGAGTTCAAACCCGAAACCGCCTAAGCCCTCGCCCGTTGCTTCGGTGCCGCTCAATTTATTTTCTTCAATACCGTCCCGATTGTTTTCTATTTCCTTCTTCGTTTCTTCTTTTTTCTTTTCCGTTCTTTTTACAATATTGTCCGTATCCTCGGAACGAGCTTTGGGAAGCTCAACCTTCTTTTCTTCTTTTTTTGTTTCGACCTTCTGTTTTTTGGGTTCTTCTTTGACTTCGTTTTTAGTGACAGGACCCCGGCTGCCTGCAAAAGTTCCCGTACCGAATCCGACGGTAACGTAATCTTCCTCTTCCAAATTTACAGGCAAGTGAATAAAAGCAAAGAGAGCGATAATAACGAGATGTATCAAAAAGGAAGCTAAATAAGAGTTTTTCCTTATCTTGTCATTCATACTCTGCTTTCTCTGTCTCGATTGTAAATTTATCGATGCCCACGCCTTTAGCCGCGTCGATTATTTTAATTATAAGATCGATATTGACGGACTTATCCGCTCTTATAATGAGATTACTTTCGTTAGTCTGTCTTTTCAGCATATCGAGACGTCCTGCAATTCTTTCTATTGATATTTCTTCGTTCCCGAGAAAAATCTGATTTCCTTCCGTAATCGTAACGATTAATTTTGCAGGGGCGACCTGTTCGTTATTTTTTGCCGAAGGTAATTTGATCTTCACTCCGGTTTGAATAACGAACTGAGAAGTAAGCAGAAAAAATATCAGCAAAAGCATTACTATATCCGTAAGCGAAGAATATGCAAAAATACTTAGCGGTTTATTATTGGTTTCAAATTTCATAGTCAACCTCAGATGTTAATTTCCTCGTCGTCTTCAATAGTCCCTTTACCCGAATCCTCGAGAATATCGATGACGTCTGTCGTTACCAGTTCGATATCCATAACCAGTTTGCTTATTGCGCTTACAAAATAATTGTAAAACGCCAGGGCGGGAATGCCCACAATCAATCCGAATGCGGTAGTTATTAAAGCTTCCCAGATGCCTCCCGCAAGGTCTGCCGGATTTGCCGAGCCCTGCAATTCCTGGATTTTCATGAAAGCTGTAATCATACCGGTAACAGTACCCAGGAATCCAAGGAGAGGCGCTATTCCCGATATCGACGCCAAAATTGGCAGACCTTTTTCAAGTTTTGCGATTTCCTGTCTGCCTGCGCTTTCGATTGCCTCTACAACGCGTTGATGCCCGTGTCGGTATTTTTTCAATCCTTTTTTAACTATGTTCGAAACCGGAGTTCTATCTGCAATGCAAATGGCAATAGCGCCGTCGATATCCTTCTTTTTCAACATCGTCCTTATTCTTACCAAAAAAGCCGGCACGTTTACTTTGGCTTTTTTAAGTACAATAAATTTTTCGATAATAATTGCAACAGCAATTAACGAGCAAGCCAGAATTAAATACATAATCCAGCCGCCTTTTAGAAAAATTGAGAGTAGATCCATAATTGCCTTCCGTTAGATTATTAAAAATTTTGTTCGTAAAATTTACGCGCTTCCGATTCGCTATTAAATGGGCCTACGCGCACTCTGAACCATATCCCTCCCTTTTCGGGAATATTGACTTTCATTATATACGCTTTATGCCCTTTCCTTTTCCAATTGCTCACTTCGTTTATAGCTTTTGCCTCGTTTCTCCAGGACGACGTCTGTACGTAATACCTTGAACCGTCTGTAAAAATAGTTTTATATACGTGTATGTCGTTAGCCGGGTTTATATACAAACCGGCATTGTCGACGGATTGTCGAGGCGCCGGGGCAGCCTGTATATTCGTTTTATCTTCGAGTTTGGCAACTCTTGGAAAATCATCTTCGATAACCGGCGGAATGTTTTCATTAATACTTTCGTTTTGATCCTGGCTCAGCGAAGCTATTTCATTATTACCTTGTTCTTGTACGGCGGCGGCATTCTGCCGCTCGGCAATCTCGGGTTCTGACTTATTGCCGCCGTTGAAAAACAAGTAGATTACGCCTGCAAACATTATCGCAACGAATAAGCCGATAATTACGTATTTGAGGTATCCCGTCTTTTCTTCTTCGTATTCTTGCTCGTCTTCATATTTATTTTGCTGAGCGGATGTTACAGGGCGTCTTTCTTCTTTTTGTTCAACGAATTCATATTTTGTTGAGATTCTTTCTTCTTTCAACTCCTCTTTGATTGTTGTTTCCAGTTTTTCAAACAGATTTTCGGATACTCGCCGCGGAGATTTCAGGATATCTTCTTCTTCATGCACATCTTCTATTTCCTCCTCGAATTCCGAATCGTCGTAATTTTCAAGTTCTTCTTTTAATTCATCGCCCCAATTCCATTCGGTATTTCCCTCTATTTTTTTTCCGAGTCCCAAAAATTCGTCTTCCTCTTCATCTTCAATATCCGCGTCTACCGGCTCGTCTGTATCTTCAACGTCAATTCGTTCTTCAACGTACTCCTGATCTTTTTTGCGGTGTTTCCCAAGTTCGATTTCGATTTCCTTAGTTTCATCTACCTCTTTTTTATCATCAGGCTCATATTCCGATTCAGAGATCGATGTTTCCTCTTCCTCCTGCATTTCATCAGTTATTTCTTCCTCAAGAATTTCTTCCTCCGCATTTTCCTCCTGAGCCTGTTCTTCCGGTACTCCATCAACGGATTCGTCCGGGATTACATCTCCGTCAACTTTATCCGCCGCCTCTTCATGCGCTTCTTCCTCTTTTTCGATTTCTTTTACTTCTTCGCGCTCTGAGATATCATCATTATCAACATTTTCATTAGCCGAATCCGATTCCAGGTTTTCGAGCAAATATTCCAGTCCGAAGTCTTCTTCTTTATCCTGGTTGTTTTCTGTCGGTAGAGTCGTTTCAGCATCCTCGAATGACTCGTAGTCCTCCAGCAATTGACTGGGAGTCAAATCGTCTTCTTCTGTCTTTTCGTCATTCTTATCCCGGTCGTCGATAATGTTATTTATTATATCTTCGGAAACCCTGTCTTCGTCGAAATGAAGATCGGCAGTGAGTTCCGACAATTCCGTTTTGATATCCTGCTTTGTCCCGGATTTTTCGCTTTTATAATACTCATCCCAGATATTTGCATCCGGTATACGTTCCGATTCGGAGAGGAGATCGTTCGTGCGTTCTTCAATTAATTTTTTGAATACGACATAAGAAGCTTCCGCATCCTGTTCGGCTTCTTCGCCGATCGGAATAATCGGTTTGCCGACGCCGATACTGAACGTCTCGGTGTCTTCAGAGGGCTCTTCGTAAAAATGTACCGGCATATCGATCGAGATGAAAGTAACTTTGTCGGATAAACTTTCTCTCAACGGAGAGAAAAGAATTTCATCCGATTTATTTTCCTCATTATTTTTTTTCAGTTGGAAAAATCCCACTCCGGGAACTTTGATAGTTAATCCGGGCGCAAGCTGATCGGCAAGTTTCTTTACAAAAATCCCGAATGCCAATTCTGCCTCGCTCGAGGAAACCCCCAGCGAGCCGGATACCTTCTTTTTCAATTCGTCAATATTCATAATAAATCCTTTTTTACCATCTGTAGGTTGCACCCCCTATCAAATCAAACGGCTTTTCCCGATAATCCGGATATACAAAATTACTTTTATTCAGGATGTTTTGAAAATCCGTCCAGAGGAATAAATTATCGAACATTTTATATTCTATCTTAAAGGACAAATTATGGTAGTCCGGAAGAACATTTGTATTGGACAAATCCGTATAAGCTCCCTTCATGAAAATATACGACAACACAATATTGAAATTATTTGCAATTTCTTTCATGTATGTTGCGTTGAATCGTATTTCGGGTTGAAACGGTATTATCATACCGGCAGAGTTTTTAATTTTATAATAACCGGCGCTGACATTGAGATAACCCGGAATTTTAGATTTCAATATTAACTCAACACCGCCGGAATATGCATTAACATCGTTTTCAGTAATGAGGTTGTAAAAGCCCGTTTGCTCATTGTCGAGAAAATAGCAGTAATTATCGGACGCCTTATATTCTGTCCATACGCCTGCCGTAAGAATATCAGTAATTCCGTAATTGATTCCCGCTTTTAAAGCCGATTTATTCTTAAGAAATATGTTGTCTATGAAATTATTTTTCAAATACGGATTTTGTTTGTAAAGGGAATAAAGGTCGACAAATTCTACTTGAGGTTTATACTCGGCGTACGCCGAGAGACCTTCGTCGATTTTGTAATTAAGCGCCACAAACGGAGACAAGAATGAATTATCGTCGTCGGAGCTGTATGTAATTCCCCCCGTAACAATCAGGTCTGACAAAGAATATAATTTAATAAAACCGGTAAATGAGTAAAAATTTTCGCGGAAATTGATGTTTGCATGGTCGGTCATCTGCCTTTTTATAATGGCGCTGCCGCCCAATGAAAAGAGGGAAAAGTTAACCGACAGTTCGGCGTTTCCGGAAAACATTTTTTCATTAAGGTTGTAATTGTTATGCCTGAATTGCCTTCCGTTAAAATCGAAATCGAAATTCAAATTGCGTATGAATTTATTTTTTACTCTAAGATTAAAATTCATCAAATCATTATTGCTCAGAGAGTCCGGCGTTTTTGCGCCGAAATATTTATAAGAAAATTGTTCGTATAAACCGCCGACTCTGACGGAAGTGCCGGGCAGGAAATCGGAATTCGGACTTACAAAGAAATCGTTTTTCAAAGAAATACCCGAAGTATTGTAATATGCATAATCCGTATACTCCTTGATATTTTTACCCCATACGTCGAGTCCGAATAAATAATTATCGAACGGAGCGGATAAATTTAGCTCGCCGACAGGATAGGTATACAATCCCAAGCCAACATTCAGTCTTCCGATATAATATTCGTCGCTGCTGATTTTCGGTATTTTCTTTACGGGAACGGATTCAATGAGAAGAGGCATTAATTCAGGCGAATAATTCGGTAAAAGAAAATCTTTGGAAATAATCGGAATCAACTCGGGCTTGGCTTTTTCGGCTTTCGGTATCTGTATCGATTGACTGCCGGTAATAACAAAATCGGGCAATTCGATACTCTTTTGCTCTTCCTGAGCCATCAATGACGCAGAAAAGATAAGTAATAAAAAGATAATTCGTTTCATAGTAGTTTTAATTTTTTATTTGCTTCGTCCGCATATTCGCCGGAGTTATGTCTTCTTAAAACCGCTCTGTACATTTCCCTGGCTAATTTTTTGTCGTTCAATTCGAGATAGCAGTCGCCCAGACGAAGAAGAGATTTCGTAAACCATTCGTCATACGCCGCAAAGACCGATCTTACCCGCACAAACGCCGTAATTGCGTCATTCCACTGTTGCTGCTGCATGTAGGATAAGCCCAGATAGTATTGAGCTTCTGCGCCTATATCGTCCAGTCGTTTTTCTGCAACTTCTCTCAATAGCGGTATGGCGGATTCGTATCTTTTTTGATTCAGTTCCAGTTTCGCCGTTTCGACTTTGGCTTTATCGGCAAACAGAGTTCCGTCATAGTAGTTAATTACTCTTTCGAAAGTTTGGTACGCTTTTTCCAGATTGCCGCTCTTAACTTCTATTAACGCGCGCGCAAAGAGCAATTCCGGCATTCTTTTCGATTCGCCCGTTTTGCCGATTACTTTGTTGAGCGTTTCTGCAGCCGAGTCAAATTGTTTTTGTTTCGAATAAAGATTGGACAATTCAAGGGCGGCAGAAACAGATATATCCGACGTCAGCGATAAATTCAAAACCTGGTTAAAAGCCGCAATCGCTAAAGTATCGTTATTTATATTAACGGCGCTTTTGCCCAGCCAGTAATACGCGTTTTTTAAAAGAGCGCTCGTCTGATACTTATTTATAAAATCGTAGTAAGCGTTTATGGCTTTATCGTATTCGCCTACGCTGTAAAAAATATCTCCCTTTTTAAGGTAAAATTGGTCGCTGTATTTTTGATTCGGATAGCGCTTTATAAAATCATCTATGATTTTAACCGCTTTGTCTGTTTCGTCTTTTGCAATGTAAGCGTATTGTATTCCGTTGACGGCGTCGATAATGTACGAAGTATTCGGATACTCGTTAAGAACTTTTTCGTAATAAACCAAAGCCGAATCGTACTGCCCCATGTTGTAGTAAGAATCCCCGATTGAATAATAAGCAATCGGAATCAGCGCGGAATTCGGATATTTTCTGATAAGCCGCAAATAATTATCGACAGCCCAGTCGTACTGGTTTTGCTGGAAATAAATCCACCCGATAACATATTGAGCGTCGTCAGTATAATTAGAATAAGGAAACAACTTCTGCAAATTTGAAAATTCGATTACCGCCTGTGCAGTTTTACCGGCTTTATAGAGAGACTGGCAATACTGATAATAATTTTGCGCGCTGCTTATTGCGTTTTCTTTCTTAAATAAATCTTCGTATATCTCGCTGGCTTTTTCAAAATTCTTCATTCCGAAATAGCTGTCGGCAAGGCGCAATTTAACTTCTTTGCTTATTTTCTCGTTGCCGTATTTTTTCAGATAATCGTTAAAATAATAGACGGAATTCGGAAAATCCTTTTTGTTGAAATAAGCGTAGGCTTTTCCTAAAATTACTTGTTTGTTCAACAATAGATCCTCGCCGGAGGCAAGGTTATAATGCTTAATGGCATTATCGTATTCGCCCGAATAAAGATACGATTCGGCTATGTAAAAATTCACCTTTTCTTTTTCGAAATCTCTGAATTTATTATACAGAAACGTGAGATCGCTTAGCGCGTCGCGGTACCTGTTCAGATAAAACTCCGTTATTCCTTTCCCCAATTTTGCGCGTTTGTACGGCTCGTTATAACTATTATTAACGCTCAGAGCTTCGTTGAAATAATTCCTTGCTTCACCGTATTTTTTTTCTTTCAATTTAAGTTCTCCGAGCAGAGTAAGAGCCCGGCTTTTGGTTTCGATATCGTTCGAAGACGCCGCATTTTTCAATATCGACTCGGCGTCTTTTTGAGTGGCGGATTCGAATAATAATGCGCCTTTACTCAAATTTACTTTTGACGCCAGCGGGTGATTAGGATAATTTTCGATGAATTCCCTGTAAAGGCTGTCGGCTTCTTCCCTGTGGTTCAAATATCTTTTTGATTCGGCGCTCCAGAATAACGCATAGACGGAGATTGTATCGTTGCTTGTTCTATTTAAATTGCTGAAAATTTCATAGGCTCTTTGATAGTCTTTGTTTTGAAATTTTATCCATCCGAGGTTGTAAATAATTTTTCGGCGCGTATCCTCCGATATATCGTATGCGGTCAAGTCCGACATTATTTTTTCGGCTTTATCATACTCGCCCAATCTCATAAAAGCGTTGGACAGATAATAATCTTTTTCTATTCTCGATTTCTCGTTCAGCTTATCGAGTACAGGATTGCTCAGTTCGAGCGTAGTTGTAGTGTAATCGCCTATCTTAAAATAGCAGATTCCAATACGCATCTGCGCCAGCGGCGCCAGACCGCTATCTCCGTAATACGATAAAAGTTCGTCGTAATTTGAAATGGCTTCCCGGTAATCTCTCAATTTTTCATAGACGGTTCCCAAAGAATAGATAGCGTCAATGAGATACCTGTTTGTAGTTGCGTTCGATATGCTCAAGTTGAAGTATTCTTCGGCTTCGTAGTATTTATTTTCCGCAGCATACGATTCGGCAAGCCAGTAATACGCGGTTCCTTTATGACTGCTTTCAGGATATTTTTCGACAAAATAGAAGAGCCTCTCCCTGCACTTACGATAAGCTCCGGCTTTATAATAAATTTCTCCGAGTCGCAAGAGCGAGAGTTCTTGATAATTTGAAAAGGGATAATCGGAAATCAGAGTTTCGAACTGAGTCGCAGCCGCCGAATAATCCGAAGTCTGGATTAAACTTTCACCGGAGTAATACAAAGCTGCCGCTTTCATTCCGTCGGCTGCATCTTCGGAGTTAATAACCATTGAGTAGTATCGATAAGAGTCGGTAAAATTTTTTTGATTGTACAGCTCTGTAGCTTTATCAAAAATTTCATTTAGCGACTGCGCCCTTATTGTGGGCAGGCAGGAAATTAATAAAGAAAATAAAATTATTTTACGCTTCATTTAACCCGAATTTTTTATAAGAACTTTTTTAAATGCCTCGAAAAAACAAACTATAACTTCTATTCAAAAAATAATAATAATTTGCTTATAATGATAATTCAGCCGGTTATACAAGCGCACAACTGCAACGTTCCGTGTTTAAATAAAAAAAAAGCCGGCTCGTTGAGCCGACTTTTCAGAACTTTTATCTTAATTACCTCATATACTTCAATTCATATTCGGCAAGTTTTTTATATTGCGGATCCTTTTTAGCCAGTTCGAAATATTCTTTGGCTTTTTCAGTATCCTGTTTTTGTTTCAAAGCGAGTCCTTTGTAATAATAAGCCGCTCCTTTAAGTTTCGAATTCATCGAAATTACTTTGTCGGCTGCCTTAATAGCTTCGTCGTAGTTTCCGTTTTCGTAATACGTATTTGCCAATAAAACGTATGCTGCGTCGAATTCATTGTATTTAATTGCTTCCTGGAGTTGTTCAATAGCTTTCTGATAGTTGCCGTCTTTTTTTGATTCTTCGGCAAGCTTAACATAAGCGCGGGCGATATTTTCATTAGCCTGATCTTTAAGGGATTTTTTAGTAGTCAGTTCCGCGAATTTTTTGAAAGCATCAACGGCTTCCTGATATTTCCCTTCCAGAAAATATGTGCCGCCTAAACCGTTATAACCGAGGCTGAATTTAGGGTTGTTTTCGACGGAATTTCTGAAAGCTTCCTCGGCTTCCGTCAATTTATTTTGTTTTTTATAAGCGACTCCTAATTGGTAAAAGATTCTGTAGTCTTTAGAAGATTGAAGAGCTTCCTGGTATTTTTTTATAGCATTTTCATAATTGCCGGCTTTTAGAAATTTATTTCCTTCATTATAGGCTTTAGCAGCATCAACGGGCATCTCCTGAGCATAGAGCGAAAAAGCAACGAATACAAATGCCAGCGATAAAACAAAAGAGCGGAATTTTTTCATGATATCATCCTCATCTTATTATAAAAAGAACTTGTGCGGAAGGCGGGACTCGAACCCGCACGCCCTAACGGGCACTACCCCCTCAAAGTAGCGTGTATACCAATTTCACCACTTCCGCATAATGACGGCTCAAAAAATAAATTCATATTAGCAAAAATGCAACACTATTTTTCAGGAATCGGGAATTTTTATCGATCCCGCTTCATAAGTTTCCGAGCCATATCGCGCCTGAACGTATATTCAAAAACAATTAATTTGGCAATTTCGTTCGTTTCGAGAATCTCCTCCAGGCTGCGATAAAATTTCCGTTTTTCTTCGCCGATTTTCATGTCGATTGAGTTAATTTCCGAAATTGCCTTTTTGTAGTAATTATTGTCCGGATTTTTCTTCTCTAGATTTTCTTCCAATTCGCGCACCAACTCTTTTCTTTTTTCCAGCAATTTCCTTACTTCGTTTCGATATTCATTTCTTTTGGCGAAAAACCGGACAGCCTCTTCCTCGTTCAGGTCGAGAATTTCGATAATTTTGGCTTTTTCGAGCTGTTCGAATTTTTTGTACTCTTCCCACCCTTTTCGCTGCTGTCTCTCCGGCTGCGCATATATCACAATGCTCGAGAGTATTATTAGTATAAATATTTTCTTCATAATGCCACCTGTGTTTTTTCATTTTTCATTAAACAGTAAATCCGTATCGATATAAAGTTCCGTAAGCAGATTATCGTCGGTTAAAAGATAATCAACCAGTTCCTGGTCTTCAATACTTTCGGGTTGAATATCGATCGTATAATCCTCTTCCGAATAGCCTGACGCCAGGTAATCCGCGACTATGTTTTTGATGACTTCTTCCTGCTCTAAAACATAATCGGTACTCGAATTTACCGGCGTATTGACAAATGAGAATATCAAAAGCAACGCCGCTGCCAACGAAATGGAAAGAGCGTAAGCAATTTTTCCGAATACCACTTTCCCCCTTTGCCTGTCGATTTTTTCTCTAACCCTGGGAAGAAGGTTTGCAAAATAACTTTCGTCGGCATCCGCTGCTGAATATTCCTTCAATCGATTGATTATCTCCCCGGTTTTATCGAATTCTTCTTTCATGCGGGGCGAAACCGATAATTTTTCCTCGAACGATTTCTTTTCTTCGTCGGTCAGCAAACCTGAGTAGTATTTTAATATTTCTTCATTCGGTTTCATTATTCATCCACTCCGTTATTTTTTTTATTGCGTGAAAATATGTCGCCTTGAGTCCGCCGACGCTTTTACCCGTAATCCGGGATATTTCATCGTAAGAAAGTTCGTCGAAATTACGCATAATAAAAACCTGTTTTTGTTTCGGCGGCAGTTTGTCGAGCATTTTTTCGAGCTTTTCTAATTTTTGTCTGTTATCCATATCTCTAACAATATCGCTCTCCGCTTTCAAATCGAAATCCTTATCATCGTCGTCAATCGAAAAAAATCTCTTTAAATTTTTTCTCTTCAAAAGATTAAGGCTTCTCGTCGTTACAATCCTGTAAATCCACGTAAAGAGCGACGATTGGAAATTGAAAGTATGCAACTTTTCATAAATCACGATCAAAACCTGTTGAGTAACTTCATCGGCGTCAAGATGATTCCCCAGCATTTGTCTTGCGTGCCAGTAAATCCGTTTCTGGTATTTTCTGACAATTTCGTTAAAAGCAGTTTCATCGCCTGCCTTGAATCTATTTACCAGTTCGAAATCGTTGTCTTTATTCATAGCGTTTGTATTGACTACTTAATAGACATCTCGGCAGCCTGTAAGGTTTAATTAAACCCGTCGATAAATGCGGCTGTCCAATGGTCGAATTCAAAATTAATTAAGGAGAAATCAAAATGAAAAAATTAATTTCACTCGCGCTCGTACTAATGCTCGCAGTTCCGGCTCTAACATGGTCTCAGCCATTTGACGGAAAAGGTCGCATGCTTCTTTGCGATAAATTGAATTTATCCGAAGAACAGCAAAATCGTATCGACGATTTAAGATACGAATTAAAAGAAAAACTAATCGACCTGAAAGCAGAACTTCAAAAGAACCGTCTTGAAATGAGAAAATTGAAATCCCAGAGCAAGATCGACGAAGAACAATATATGCAGCTTGTAGAAAAATGCAATAATATACGTTCAACAATAAGAACCGAAACTGCGAAACACTGGCTTGCCGTTTATAATCTTCTCGACGACAATCAGAAAGAATTATGGGCAAAATACAGAAACGAAAATTTCGGTTTCGGCAAAAGATTTAACAATAATTGCTGCGACGGTCAACCCCGCTTTAAAAGATGGCGGAGATAATCGATAGCCTCCGAGGCGTCCTTGAAAAAGGGCGCCTTTTTTATTTCGGATTTGTAGGACGAATTTCTATTTCGCTAACGAGGGCATTCTGGGGCAGATTGATAATTACCGCCACCGTTTCAGCTACGTCTTCTGGTTTTAAAACTTTAGAAATTTCTTTAGGCGCCACGGGCGTGTCGATTATCATATCCGTTTGAACAGAGCCGGGACATACAGCCGCTACTCGAATATTATGTTCCCGCAATTCGAGCATTAAGGACTTTGTAAAGCCCATCAACGCATGTTTTGTTGCGGCGTAGGTGGTTCCGTAGACAAAAGGATTTTTGCCTGCCAACGAAGAGATATTGATTATTGTTCCGCTCTTATTCTGAACCATATACGGAACAACGGCTTTTGTAAAATTAAAAACAGCGTACATATTTACATTCATCTGAGCCATAAATTCTTCGATGGTAACGTCGACGAATTTCTTAAATATTGCCACGCCCGCATTGTTGATTAAATGGTCGACTCTTCCGAATTTATTCAAAACGTCTTTGACGGTGTCGTCAATAAAATTTTTATTCGAAACGTCGCCCGCATAAACTGACGGCTTCCCTCCTTTTTCGGTCACAAAATTTGCAGTTTCGTCGAGTTTGCTTTTGTCCCTTCCGATTAATATCAGATTCCCGCCGTATTCAGCCAGTCTGACAGCTATCGCTCTTCCTATTCCGCGGGAAGCGCCCGTTATTATCGTCACTTTATCTTTCATTCAAGATCGCCTTCTTTTGGTCTTAATACTATTTCTTCGGTAACAATGTTGCTTTTAATTATAGCGAGGTCGTAAACAAGACTCGCAATTTCTTTTGGAGGCATCATTCTGTGTGAATACTTTTCGAGTATTGCACTGTCCCATATCGGCGTTTTCGTAGCTCCCGGGATTACATTAATAATCCGTATGTTGTATTTTCTTACTTCTTCGCGCAAAACATTAAGGTACGCATACAATCCGGTCTTCGAGGCCGAATATGCGCTGCTGTTTTTGAAAATCTTTTTTGTTACGACAGAAAGAATATTGATAATCGTTCCTTCTTTTCTTTCAATCATGTCGGGCAGTACCGATTTAATCGTGTAAATAGAGCCGAGCAGATTTACTTCTATTATTTTTTTTATAGTTTCGATCGAGTCGTTTTCGGCTTTTTCAAACGACGTAAGACCGGCGTTGTTTATCAATACGTTAAATTTATATTTGGAGGAAAACTCTTTATAGAATTTGTCCACTTCGGCAAAGTCGGATACGTCCAATTTAGAAGGCTTTATAAGAGAATTTTCTTTTTCAAGAGCTTCAAGCAGGTTGAGTCTTCTGGCAGTGGCAACAACAGTATGATTTTTATTGGCAAATTCGAGCGCCAATTCTTTTCCAATGCCGGAACTTGCTCCTGTAATCCAGACGGCTTCTTTTAGTTCTTTCATTATATCCTCTTTTGAGCGATCAGATTAAGAAATTCGGATCGGGTGCGCGTGTCTTCGGAAAATACGCCGTGCATGGCGCTTGTGGTTGTTATTGAATTTTGTTTTTCAACTCCGCGCATCATCATGCACATATGGTAAGCTTCGATTACAACCGCCACGCCCGCGGGACTAAGATATTCTTCGATAGTATCCGCAATCTGCTGAGTCATTCTTTCCTGCACCTGAAGCCTTCTGGCATAGGCGTCAACAATTCTCGGCAGCTTGCTTAGTCCTACAATTTTGCCGTTCGGTATGTATGCGATGTGAACTTTACCGTAAAACGGGAGCATATGATGCTCGCACATGCTGTAAAAATCGATGTCTTTCACTATCACCATTTCGTCGTATTTTTCTTCGAAAATGGCTCCGTTTAAGATGTCTTCGATTTTTTTATTATAGCCCTGAGTAAGAAACTCATACGCTTTGGCTACGCGATGAGGCGTGCGTTTAAGTCCTTCGCGCGAAGGGTCTTCGCCTATTTCGTTAAGTATCGTAAGTACCGCATTTTCAACTGCTTTTCTATCCAACTCTATTCTCCTCTGTATTCAATGTAGTTATTTTCCGTTTCGTAAAGCTTAATCGAGTAGAGTTTACCGTTGGGAATTTTATCGGCCAGCTGATTCCAGATTCCGAGCGCTATATTTTCGGATGTAGGAATTTTATCCTTCAAAAAATCGACGTCCAGATTAAGATTTTTGTGGTCGAGTTTATCGATTACATTTTCACGAATAATCGATTTCAATTTCTTCAGATCTATCAGATACCCGGTTTCCGGATTGACTTCGCCTGCGATTGTAACTTCGAGAGTATAATTGTGCCCGTGCCCGTTCGGGTTGCTGCATTTTCCGTAAAGGCTGAAATTTTCTTCGTCGCTCAACTGCGGATTATAAATTCGATGGGAAGCCGAAAAGACTTCCCTTCTTGTAATGTATATCATTTTCCGGATTCTTGAATTGCTTTGAGTACTTCTTCAGAATGCCCTTTTACTTTTACTTTAGGGAATATTTTGAGAATTTTCCCGTTTTCGTCGATTATTACGGTTGTTCTCTCGACTCCCATATATTTCCTGCCGTACATCGATTTTTCTTTCCAGACACCGTACTTTTCCAGGACTTCCTTTTTTTCGTCGCTTAAAAGCGTAAACGGGAGTTCGTATTTATCCGCAAATTTCCTGTGAGATTCCACGGAGTCGGGACTGATACCGATAATAACGGCGTTTACTTTTTTGAAGTTGGGAAACGTATCCCTGAAATCGCAAGCTTCTTTAGTACAGCCGCTTGTATTGTCTTTCGGATAAAAGTAAAGGACTACTTTTTTTCCTTTGAAATCTTTCAAAGACACCTTATTGCCGTTCTGATCGGGCAATGTAAAAGCCGGAGCTTTTTTACCTTCTTCTAACATAACAGCGACCCTTTACGAAAGTTTATTCAATGCTTCTTTAATTGCGTTATAATCAGGCTCGTCGCCTGCATTTTCGAGCACTTCAGCGTACTGAACTACGCCATTCTTATCGATTACAAAGGCAGCTCTTTTCGAGACGCCTTTCAGGTCGAATTTGCCCGGCAACCACACGTCATAATACGCGTCGTAGAGTTGCGATACTTCTTTGTTGAAATCGCTGAGAAGCGGGAAATTGAACTGATGTTTGTCAGCCCAAAGTTTTTGAGCAAAGGGACCGTCCACGCTTATTGCGAAGACCTGTGCGTCGAGACTTTCGTAATCTTTCATACTGTCGCGCGTTGAACAGAGTTCTTTTTCGCAGACGGATGTTCCGACTGCCGGGAAAAAGAGAAGAACTACGTTTTTCTTTTCTTGATAATCAGACAATTTGTATGTAGTGCCGTCTGCATTTTTCAATGCAAAATCGGGCGCTTTGTCTCCAATTTTCAATGCCATTTTTTTATTCCTTTCTTTTTATAGTTTACGACCTATTTTAATTTTGACCTGAAATTCCACGCTGCCGTCGGAAGTCAATCTTCCGCGTTGTTCGACGACTTCGAACCATGCAACGGGTTTTTCTTCGTTAGCTTCTTTAAGAACGCTTTTGATAGCGTCGGAAATGCTTTCGGTAGAAATTCCGACTCTTTCTATAACTTCGAATGATTTACTCATATAAACTCCCTCTCTTTATTTTAAGTTCAATTTTAAAAAAATTATTTGCCGTTATTAATTGTATATAATAAATAATCAATTATCAACCTCACGCCGAAACCGGTATTATATTTTTCGGTATACGAGCGCGATTTATGTTTAAGCGCCGGACCCGCAATATCGATATGAGCCCACGGTATTTCGGGGTCAACAAAGTATTGCAAAAATTTGCCGGCTGTAATTGCTCCTCCCCAGCGGGGGCCCAGATTTGCAACGTCCGCAATATCGCTTTCGATCATTTTTTCGTAATCTTCCCAGAACGGCAATTGCCAGAGTCTTTCGTAAGCGCTTTTCGAGGCCTGGAGGAGTCCTTTCGCCAGCTCGTCGTTTTCAGTAAATAATCCGGCGGCAATTTCTCCCAAGGCCACAACGCAGGCGCCTGTCAAAGTTGCAAAGTCAATAATCTGATGCGGCTTTTGTTTGGATGCATAATGGAGCGCGTCGGCAAGTATGATTCTGCCTTCGGCGTCCGTGTCTTTAACTTCGATAGTTTTGCCCGAAGCGGAAATAATTACGTCGCCCGGTTTATATGATTTTCCGCCGATCATATTTTCCACGGCAGGCACAACCCCGATTAACTCTACGGGCAATTTTAATAACGCAGCAGCTTTTATTGCGCCGATAACAGCCGCTCCTCCAGCCATGTCGGCTTTCATTTCGAGCATAACGGAAGTCGGTTTTATCGACAAGCCTCCCGAATCGTATGTAACTCCTTTGCCGACAAGAGCAATTTTTTTCTTAACGGTTTTTGACGGTTTATAACGGATAATAATCATGCAAGGGGGATTGTCGCTCGCTCCTCCGACTGCCAGGATTGCATTCATCTTTCTTTTTTCTAATTCTTTCTTATTCCATATTGTTACTTTTACTCCCGGCAAAGCGAGTTCTCTTTTCGTACGAGACGCTAATTCCATCGGAGTTAATTTGATGGCAGGTTCATTAGCCAAATCACGCGCAAGATAAACCGCGTTCATTATATTATTTGTATCCGTAACAACGCGTTTAAGCAGCGATTGATCGGAATAGTGAAGATTAACTTCGAACGGTTTAGCTTTTTTAGCCGTTGATTTATAGTTGTCGAAAGAATAATTGCCCAGCTGCAAGCCTTCGACGATTGAACGGAGAAATTCTTTTTCGCCGACAAAATATTTTTCGAAATCTTTGAAGGGCGGGACAACCACTGTCATTGAATCCGCCGGCTCATTTTTCAATTTAGTCATTAATCCCGCAAGATAATCGCGGAAATAATCCGAATTAAATTTTTTGTCGATTTTTATCTTTTTAAGAATTACCGCGGCGGGTTCTCCGTCTGTCGAATGAAAAGTAATTTCGTTTTCTTCTTTGTCAAGAAATTTACTCTTATAAAGAGGATGAATATCCAAATTCAAAAGCTCAAGAAAACTATTTAGTTGCTTCTCAATTTTGGGCGTATCGACAAAGAATTTCAGAAGAAGAGCGTTTTTGCCGAATTTTATTTCATCGTTTTTTGCGTTGATTTTTAGTCTGAATAACATTTAATCTCCTATATATTTTTGCGCTTGCCGGATAACGTTGTAAACTAATGTATCGATGTCCTTATCGTAAAGCCTGGCGCCGGATGCGTTAATATGTCCTCCTCCGCCGAATTCAGCCGCCAATTTATTTACTTTGATATTTCCTTTCGATCGGAAACTAATTTTTATACCGTCTTCCAATTCAAGGAACAACAATCCTACTACTACATTTTTAACCGCCATGCAATGCGTAACGAACCCGTCGACGTCGCTCTCCTTGGCGCCATATTGACGAAGGTCAGCCTGCGTGATAACCATGTAAGCAAGTCTGCCGTTCAAAGCAGTATTAATGCCGCTTATCGCTTTCCCGAGCAATCTCAAATTGTTAAGATCGGTCTGATTGTAAATTTTATCGTAAACGTCGGTCGGATTGACCCCCTTTTCAAGAAGTTCTCCGGCGATTGCATGAATCTTCGGCGAAGTCCTTTCGTAACGGAACGATCCGGTGTCGGTCATAATAGCGCTGTACAGCTGGAGAGCAATCTGGTAGTCGATTTCCGTAATATTAGTCGATTTTATAAAATCGTACAAAATTTCTCCTGTAGCTGCCGCATCGGTTTCTACCAGCATCAAATCGAAGCAATTTTCCGGTTCCTGATGATGATCAATGCATATCTTTTTGGCTCCCGATTTTCGCAATATATTTTCCATGCTTTTGGTTCTGCCGATACCGTTCAAGTCGAGGAACAAAATTACTTCTGAATTCATTATGTAGTCGTCATGTTTACCGGGCTCATATAATTCCACATAATCGTTTTGATCAAGAAATTTCAGATTGTCGGGCGTCGGGCTGTGGTTAATAATTTTTACTTTTTTATTCATTCTTTCCAGAAGCAGAAAGCACGCAATCTCCGAACAAATCGCATCCGCATCGGGATTGACGTGCGAAGTAATAGTAAAAGATTCGTGAGAATCCAGAATATTTTTCAGTTCGGTATAATAATTCATAGCAGATTTTCTTTTAAGAATTAAAAATATTGAAATGGCGGGAAATAAAAAAAGGGCTGCATAGTACGCAGCCCTGCGGATTATTAATTACTCAACATCCCATGTATTTACGCTAAACATAAGTTTGTTGTAATCGCCCGCTCCCTTTTTGGATTTAACGTATTCGACCTGTTTCCAATATTCTTCGTCATAAGAAGGTTTTTCTATTTGTCTGAAAATACCAACGGGCGTAGGCATATCATCCATGTCAATAAATCTGGCCAAAATAAATCCTCGCGTTGGATCGGTGTCGAATTCATCGTGAACCCAGCAATCATCTATAGAATGCTTGCCGTCATTCAAGTCGATAATTACAGGCTTTAATCCGTCCAGCTTAATCCCTTTGTCTTTATTCTTGCCAAAGACAAGGGGCTGGCCGTGTTCCAGATAAATTACATAATCTTCCTTTGAAGTTTTATCTGTCAGAGGAGCGTAGGCTCCGTCGTTAAATATTGGACAATTCTGATATACTTCAATAAATGCGAGACCTTTATGAGCCGCCGCTCTTTTCAACATTTCCTGCATATGCTTTGGTTCTCTGTCGATGGTTCTGGCAATGAACGACGCGCCTGCAGCATCGGCAAGTTTGATGGCATTAAACGGAAAATCTACAGTTCCGTATGGCGAAGATTTGGTAATCTTGCCTTTTTCGGAGGTTGGAGAATATTGTCCTTTTGTCAATCCGTAGATTTTATTATTGAACAGAACAATTTTAATATCCATGTTTTTTCTGCATGCGTGAATAAAGTGATTGCCGCCTATGCTCAAAGAATCGCCGTCGCCAGTGGCAACCCATACCTGTAATTTCGGATTAGCCAGTTTAACTCCCGTTGCAATAGCTGCGGCTCTCCCATGGATACCATGGAAGCCGTAGGTATTCATATAATAAGGGAATCTGCTCGAGCAGCCGATACCCGAGACCCAAACGATATTCTCTTTTAGTTCGCCGAAATCGGGCGAGGTTCTTTGCACCTGAGCTAGAATCGAATAATCGCCGCATCCCGGACACCATTTAACGTCAACGTCGGATGAAAAATCTTTCGCAGTATATTTAGTCTCCAAATTCTTAGTTTCCATTAGTACCTCCGAGTACTTCGTAAATTTTATTTTCAATTTCGGCTACTTTGAAAGGACGCCCTTTAACCTTGTTCAATTGGATAACGTCTTTCAAGAATCTTCCTTTTATAAGCAATGCCAGCTGACCAGTGTTGAGTTCAGGAATTAGAACCTTTTCGTATTTATCGAGCACGTCTTTTATATTACGCGGGAAAGGATTGAGATATGTCAAATGAGCATGAGCCACTTTGTATCCTTGTTTACGGGTGTTACGTATAGCTTCCTTAATAGCTCCGTACGTGCTTCCCCAGCTGAGTATCAATAAATCGTCAGTGTCATTGCCGTCTACTTTGAGTTCCGGAATATCATTGGCAATATTGTCGATTTTTTGTTTTCTAATTTTTACCATCTCTTCGTGATTATCAGGGTCGTAACTAATCGATCCGTAGATATTTTGTTTTTCCAGACCGCCGATGCGATGCTCCAATCCCGGCGTGCCGGGTATTGCCCAGGGCCGGCTTAATTTTTCGTCTCTCAAATAAGGATAAAAACCTTCCGGGTCGGTACGGAATTTCACATTGATCTCCGGTAGTTCTTCAAATTTAGGAATTCTGAGCGGCTCGGAGCCCATTGCAAGATATCCGTCGGTTAAGAGCACAACGGGGGTCATATATTTGGTAGCTATCCTCGAGGCTTCGATTGCCGCATAGAAACAATCTGCAGGGCTTTTTGCGGCAATTATAGCAAGCGGAGCTTCGCCGTGTCTGCCGAAAAACGCTTGCAATAGATCCGCCTGCTCCGTTTTAGTGGGCAAGCCTGTACTCGGACCGCCTCGTTGGACGTCGACGACAACAAGCGGTAATTCTGTTATAACCGCCAGACCCAACGCTTCGCTTTTCAACGAGAAACCGGGACCTGAAGTTGTGGTTATTGCTAAGGCTCCGGCAAACGACGCGCCGATGGCAGAACTGATACCTGCTATTTCGTCCTCAGCCTGAAACGTTACGACATCAAAATCTTTATATTTACTCAGTTCATGCAATATTTCGGAAGCGGGAGTTATCGGGTACGAACCCAGGAATAATTTCAAACCGCTTTTCAAAGAAGCCGTTACAAAACCGAGCGCCGTTGCTTCATTACCTGAAATATTACGATACTTTCCTTTGGGCAGTTCAGCCGCTTTAACTTCGAATCTCGTTGTAAATATTTCTGTTGTCTCGCCAAAATTATACCCTGCCATCAAAGCTTTTTTGTTGGCTTCCATTATTTCGGGCTTATTCTTGAACTTCGTCTCGAGCCATTTGAGTGTAACGTCGATAGGTCTGTTGTACATCCAATACATCAACCCGAGGGCGAAGAAATTTTTGCACTTTTCTTTATCCTTGACGGACAGCTCCATATCTTTCAGCGTTTCCATCGTCATCTGCGTAAGCGGGATCGGGATCACATTGTAGTTACTGAGCGAACCGTCTTCTAACGGATTGGAATTATACTTTGCAAGACGTAAGTTCTTGTCGTCGAAAGAATCCGTATTGACAATAATAGTGCCGCCGGGTTTCAGATCGGGGAGATTAACTTTGAGTGCAGCCGGATTCATTGCCACAAGAACATCTGGCGAGTCGCCCGGAGTTTGAATATCGCTGCTGCTGAAATGGAGTTGAAATCCGCTCACACCGGATAAAGAACCTGCAGGGGCGCGGATTTCTGCAGGGAAGTCGGGCAGCGTGCTTAAATCGTTACCTACAATTGCGGTAGTTTCCGTGAATTGTGTTCCGGTTAACTGCATACCGTCGCCGGAGTCGCCGGCAAATCGAACTGTTACATCTTCAACTATTTTACTTGCTTTTGCCATTTGTTTTTCTCTTAAATAAGTTAATTTGTCTTATTGTCGTTTATTAAAATATGAAAACTATTTTCAAAATTAAATGCCGAAATTCACTCTACGGCATTAATTATTTCAAAAAATTCTTCCGGTTGAACAAAACCTGTCAATCTCTTTACTTCCCTGCCGCTTGAGTCGATTATCAAAACCGTAGGCATACCGACAATATTAAATTTATTCCTAAGTTTTTCGGTCTCTTCCGAAATGGTTTGCGTCATATCTACTTTGAACAATTTGAATTCTTTCATCTTCTCGGCAACTTTGGCATCGGCAAATGTTATTGCCTCGAGTTCTTTACAGGGGATGCACCAGTCTGCATAAAAATCGATTATCATCTTTTCGCCGTTGTCGAGAGAAGCCTGATATTTTTCTTCGGAGAATTTTTCCCACGGCAATTCCGGTTTGTCGGCAGGCAGCAATGAATAGACTGATAAAGCCAGCACGACAATCGAAAAGATAGTTTTGAAAATTCTAAAGCCTTTAATGTTGTTCGCCGTTTTGTCGAATACCAATAAAATTAATGCAGCAACAATACCGAAAACCGGGAGGAAGTACAAATTGATTTCTTTTGGAAACAATGGAGCTACAAAATAGACGGCCATGCCAAGCAGTAAAAATCCGAAAACATGTTTAACACCTTCCATCCAGTCTCCCGCGCGCGGTAAACTTTTTATTTTGCCGGAAAAGAGAGCCAGGAAAAGATACGGCAATCCGAGCCCCAGAGCCATAACAAAAAAGAGCCAGAAACCGTAGACAGGATCGCCTTTAGCCGCGACGTAAGTAACCAATCCCAGCACAAAAGGCCCGATACACGGAGCCGCTACAATACCCATAGTTAAGCCCATAAAAAACGCTCCGAAATATCCCGACTTGGCTCCGCCCGCTTTCATGACCCATGAGTCGGGCAATTTAAATTCATAAACGCCGAACTGACTCAACGACAAGATTACAAACAAGAGCGCTATAACAATAATCACAATTGTATTTTGTAAAAGACTACCGAAGACCGCTCCGCTGAGCGCGGTTACCACGCCTATAACAGAATAAGTCAGCGCCATACCAAGCACGTAAAGAGAACCCAATAAGAAAAGTCTTCCCGTTCTGCCTTCGCTCTGTCCGCCGAAATAGCCGACGGTGATCGGTATCAATGGATAAACGCACGGCGTAAGGTTAAGAGCCAGTCCTCCCAGGAAGACAAACAAAAGGCTAAGCAGCAATCCGCTCGATTCCAATGTAGAAGCTATAGTATTGTCATTATTTTCTTCAATACTCGTCTTTCCGAAATCGATGTTTTTGAATATTTCCGAATTCAATTCGGCAGCCGGAGCATTTTCTTTTACAACTTTTACAAGCAAAGTATCGGTAAGGCTTGAGGGCGGAAGACAACTTTGATTATTGCAAGCCTGGTATGTAATTTTAATTGGAATTCTGTAGTCGCCTTCTTCAAGAGCGGCGTCAATTCTGAGAAGAGCGCCGATATAAATTGTTCCGTCGAACACCGATACCGGTTTATCGGAAAATTCGAATTTCAATTCCTTTGCTTCCGGATAAACAATTTTTGCAAACTGAAATCTCGGGTCTTCGCTTAAAATTCGTGTTGGTATGAGAAAATCTTCATTCGGGTTATTGGAGTTAATATGCCATTCTTCTGAAATATTCAGTTTAACGGCAAATTTATAATTGGAATTCGGACTGGCGACATCCTGCCCTTCGACCAGTTCCATCTTCAAAATATTTTTTTGCAAACCGAACTGTGCGAAAACAAAGAAAGGAATAAACAGAAGTGTAAACAATTTGAATTTCATAGAGATACCATTTTTATTTTAAACGACATGACATATTTAATTAGTTCATAAATTATTTTCTCCACCCCTGAACTATAGGATAACGTCTTCCGTATCCGAAAGCTTTTGTAGATATCCTTAAAACGGGAGGAGCTTGTTTGCGTTTAAATTCATTCAAGTCGACCATTCTCAATACTTTATAGACCGTATCGTAATCGTTAATTTCTTCGTTGATTTCATTAATTTCTTTTTGCTCTTCAAGATACAATTGCAATATTCGGTCAAGAATTTCATAAGGAGGCAAAGTATCCTGGTCTTTTTGATCGGGTCTTAGTTCGGCTGAAGGGGCTTTTGTAATAATTTCTTCGGGAATAATTTCCCCGTTTCTGTTAATATATTTTGCAAGTTTATACACCTGAGTTTTATAAACGTCTCCTATCACTTCGAGAGCTCCGCACATATCGCCGTAAAGAGTTGAATATCCCACAGCCAATTCGGATTTGTTTCCCGTAGTGCATAGCAGATATCCGAATTTATTTGCGACCGCCATTAAATAGACGCCTCTGATTCTCGCCTGTATATTTTCCTCCGTAACGTCGCGAGGTTTTCCTTTAAACACAACATCGAGCATTTCCAGAATTTTATCGTACACAGGCTGAATCGAAATTATATTGTGTGAGATGCCCAAATTTTCGATTAGTTTCAAAGAATCGTCAATACTTCCGCGACTCGAATATTGCGACGGCATAAGCACAACGTGAACATTTTCTTTTCCGAAAGCCTGAACGGCAATAAACGTTACCATTGCCGAGTCGATTCCTCCGCTTAATCCGACCAGCGCTTTACGAAAACCGGTTTTTCTTCCGTAGTCTCGCAATCCCATAACAAGGGCATCGAGCGCTTCTTTTTCAAATGAAGATTCAATATTGACAACCTCTTCGTAATTTGCCGATGTGTCGTAAATAAAATAATCTTCTTCATAAGCTTTTCCCATCATGCATAATCGACCTTTATCGTCGAAACACATGCTTGCCCCGTCGAAAATCAAGTCGGTCTGAGCCCCTACGCAACATACATAAACCAATGGAATTCTGTCGTTCTTAGTCAGCAGGTTTAACATATCGTATCTTTGTTTTCTTTTACCGTAAGAATACGGACTTGCGGAGATATTAATAAGCAGACTCGCTCCCAAATCGACCTGTCGCTGAACCGGATCGATTTCGTACCTTCTTTTTTTCCAATAGTCGGCGTCGTTCCAGATATCCTCGCATACCGAAATGCCGAGTATCTCTCCTTTGAAATGATGCACCTGAATTTTTTTTGCAGGTTCAAAATACCTTACTTCGTCGAAGACGTCGTAATTGGGAATTAACGATTTACTCTGGACGAACTGAATTTTACCGTCGTAACAAAGCAATGCGGAATTATAAACTCCCGTGCCCACAACTTCCTGATAATCTTCCGTTATAGAGCCGAAAATCAATCCTGCATCTTCTGTTTTATCTGCTATATCATTAGCGCATTGCGATACGGCTTTTCGAAATTCTTCTTTTTCGACAAGGTCGAGCGGCGGATAGCCGGGAAGAAACAGCTCGGGGAAAATTACAAGGTCGGCGCCGTCTTCTTTTGCTTTTTTATACCCTCTGATTATTTTTTCTTTATTGCCCTCTAAATCTCCTATAATCGGATTAGCCTGAAAAACAGCAATTTTCATAATGTCATCTTTTTTGTTGTACTAAAATTAGTAACTCTCGGATATAATTCAAACTTTTGTTGAATTCGATCGTCTTAATAATCGAAATTAGCCAAAAGGAGGTTGTCATGCGGAAACAATTATATCGCTCCAGAAAACATCGCATCTTCGGAGGAGTAGCCGGAGGTTTGGCTGAATATTTCGACCTCGACCCCGTTTTGATGCGAGTAATTTTCGTTATCGTCGCGCTGATTAGCGGACTAGGTTTTCTTCTTTATATAATACTCTGGATTGTAATACCGGAAGAGCCTTTCGAAATGGCATACAACATAAACGAAGACGACATAGGAGCAGAATTTAATCAGGAAATCTATCCTCAAACTTCCGGCAAAGGGAGAACCATTCTGGGAATAATTCTGATTGCCGTCGGTGTTTTGCTCCTTGCGGAACAGTATATTGCAGCTTTCGATTTTGAAGATTTACTTCCGATATCGCTCGTAATAATCGGAATATTTTTAATTTGGAATTCCACGCGTAAATAGACGAGGTGAATTATGAAAAGCGGACAATTATTTTGGGGTTTCTTTTTCCTTACAATCGGCGCTCTGATTTTTGCGTACAAATACGATTGGATCCACTCCAGCTATGATTTTATCTGGAATATCTGGCCTTTAATTTTCGTCTTCTGGGGAGGGCTAATAATTTTCAGGGATACTTTCATTCGCCATGTCATTAATCTTCTGTTCGGTATTTTTATGGCTCTGCTCATATTCGGATTTGTTATGAATATTTTCAACGGTTGCGAGACTTATTCTCATGATATTAATGATTATACCGAATACATGCATGACGAACTGCCCTCGGTTAATTACGCCAAACTGAATTTCAAATCCGGCGCGGGCTATTTTGAAATTGATAATTTTACCGATAGATTTTATGAAACAGAAGCCCAAGGCGAATTTGCAGACTATATCATTGATTCTTATACGGATGACTCAACGGCTTATCTCGATGTCGAACTTGCCGGGGATCATGATATAGAACTTGACGGGGGCAAGTTGAAAAACACTCTCAAGCTTCATCTAAACGATAAGCCTGTGTGGGACTTCGACATGAATTTCGGAGCTGCGAAAGCGCGATTTGATCTAAAGAATTTCAAGATCCGCAATCTAAGCATAAAAACGGGAGCCTCCGACGTTATAGTAAAACTGGGAGATAAATACGATTCAACTTTGATGGACGTTGAAATGGGCGCGGCAAAACTTACTATTTATGTGCCCGAAAATGTTGCCTGCAGCATGAAAAGCGATTTATTTCTCGTCGCTCGTGATCTGGAAGGGCTTGAAAAAGTAAAACCGGGATACTATAAATCTCCCGATTATGACACTGCCGACAAAAAAATCGACATTTTCATTAAAGGAGGAATTTCTTCAATTAACCTTATAAGATATTGAGCTTATAAATTATCTTTCGGATGCCAAAAATATTTTGACATAATTACACAATTGTCATCGTCGAATTCTACGCCTTCGGATCGGAGTAAATTCTCCATCAGATCAGGGTCGCCGAAATGGATTTTACCAGTCAGAGCTCCGAATCTGTTGACAACTCTGTGGCAAGGCAGCGACGAATCTTTTGCGCTGTTCAAAGCCCATCCCACCGTCCTTGCCGACGATTTTATTCCGCATGTTTCCGCGATCGCTCCGTAGGTAGTTACCTTGCCTTTCGGAATTTTAGCTACTATACTGTAAACCTTATCGAAAAAATCTTTACGCTTTTTCACATGAATTATTATTCGCCGATAATTTTTATTATGACTCTTTTACGCCTTTGCCCGTCGAATTCCGCATAGTAGACCTGCTGCCAGGGTCCGAAGTCGAGTCGTCCTTCGGTAACCGGAATAATAACTTCATGATGAATAATCAAACTTTTCAAATGAGCGTCGCCGTTATCTTCGCCTGTGCGATGATGCCTGTAATCGGGATTATACGGAGCCAGTTTTTCGAGCCATTCGTCTATATCCTGAATCAAACCGCTTTCGGCGTCGTTGACATAAACGCCTGCCGTAATATGCATCGCCGATACAAGCGCCATCCCTTCTTTGATGCCGCTTTTGGCAAGCGCTTTTTCTACTTCGGGAGTAATGTTGATATATTCTCTGCGTTTGGCGGTATTGAACCAGAGATATTCAGTGTAGCTTTTCATTTTTTATTCCCGCTTTATTACTATAAATTTTCAGTCGACTTTGCCAGTCGTTCCGCAAGACTGACTAATATTTTTTTTGCAATATCGGGATAAAGTTTAATAATATCGTCTATTTGCCCCTCAACGGATAATAGTTTTGAATCCTCCAGCGCGACTATCGAAGCCGTGCGTTCTTTCTTGAGTATCAGACTCATCTCTCCGACTATGGCGCCTTCTTTATCGAATTCGGCTACTTTTTTGCCTCCCTTGAATATTCCTATTTTACCGTCAACAAGAATAAAAAGTCCTCTTGCTTTTTCGCCCTCGGCAGCAATCGTTTCGCCTTTCAAATATTTTTTTAATTTCGACATTAATTCTGCGAAAACATTAATAAATATTGTTTAATAAATTCATTAATCTCTCCGTCCATTACAGCTTGAGTATCCGAAGTTTCGTAGCCTGTCCGGTGGTCTTTGACCAGATTGTACGGATGAAAAACATAAGAGCGGATTTGACTTCCCCATTCGATTTTCATTTTATTCTTTTCAATCTCGTTCATTTCCGCCTGCTGTTTTTCTAGTTCCAATTGATACAGCTTGGACTTCAACAATTTCATAGCATTGGTTTTATTCTGCAGCTGCGACCTTTCGGACTGGCATGCCGCGACTACTCCTGTGGGAATGTGTGTAATTCTTACGGCTGTTTCAACTTTATTTACATTTTGTCCGCCTTTGCCGCCCGACCGGTACGTATCTATACGCAAATCGGCTGGATTAATTTCAATATCGATCGAATCGTCGACTTCGGGAATAACAAATACAGATGCAAAAGAAGTATGCCTTCTCTTATTTGCATCGAAAGGAGAAATTCTTACAAGCCGGTGGACGCCGGTTTCCGCTTTAAGATATCCGTAGGCGTAAGGTCCTTCCACTTCGATTGTAACGCTTTTAATACCTGCTCCGTCGCCTTCGAGATAATCTATAATCGACATTTTATATCCGTTTTGTTCTCCCCATCTCATATACATACGCATTAACATTTCAGCCCAATCCTGAGCTTCGGTACCGCCCGCTCCGGAATGAATTGTAAGAATACAGTTTTTGTCGTCGTCTTTTCCGCTCAGCATACTCTTCAGTTCAAGCTCGCCGTATAGTTTTTCTGCCTCTGCAAGTTCTTTATCAATTTCGGATATAAAGGAGTCGTCTTCTTCGGCTATTACCAATTCTATAAATTCTTCAATATGGTCGATCTTTTCTTTCAATTCATTCCACATATCGACCCAGTTTTGTAAGGATTTACTTTTCTGTAATAAGGATTGCGCTTTTTTCTGATCGTTCCAGAAATCCTGGGCTTCGCTCAGTTTCCGGATTTCATCTATTTCTTTTTCTTTCTCTTCTAATTTAAAGATACCCCCTTAGATTTTCTGTCTTTTCTTTCAAATCCCTGATTTGTCGCAGTTGTTCGTCAACCATTATTTCTCCCTATATTTATTCGCAAATTTAATCAACTTAAATTACAGAATGAAATTCACATTAAATTTTTGATAAGATATAATTTATGTAGCCGTTAATGTCTTCGTTTTTTTCTACTTTCAGCCACTCAATTCTTTCGTCTTTTCTAAACCAGGTCATTTGTCTTTTGGCGTACCGTCTTGTATTTCTTTTTATAAGATCGATTGCTTCTTCGAGCTTTAACTTACCTTTCAGGTAATTAATTATTTCTTTATAGCCGACGGTATTTAATGAATTAAGTTCTTCGTTGTATCCCATACTCAGTATATTTTCTACTTCGTTTATCAGACCCAGCTCCATCATGACGTCCACACGTTTTTCAATATTTTCATATAATGCTTTTCGATCCCATAACAATCCGAATTGGAGGAAATCGAAATCGATTTTTCTTACATATTCTTTTTGGAGTTCGACGATCGATTTTCCCGTCAAATGATAAACTTCCAAAGCTCTCATGACTCTTTTCCAATTCTGAGGCAGCATGGCGCGCGCGCTCAAAGGGTCAATCTTTTCGAGCATTTCGTATAGATACTCATTGCCGAAGTTTTCTTTCATCTCCTTTAGATAAGCTCTGTACTCTTCATCCGTATCGGCAGTATCAAAAATGCCGTCGACTATTGCCTTTATGTATAATCCGGACCCGCCTGCGACAATCGGCGTTTTACTTTCGCGAATCAAATTCGAAATTATTTGCAGACTTTCCTTTTCGTATCTGCTTACATTGTAATCGCTGTCGGGTTCAAGATAATCGATAAAATGATGTTTAATAGACTTTAATTCTTCTTCAGAAGGTTTGGCGGTGCCTATATTGAGATATTTGTATATTTGTCTGCTGTCGGCTGAAATTATTTCCGTATTCAGAACTTCCGCTAATTTCAAACTTAATTTGGTTTTACCGGAGCAAGTCGGTCCGACAATTAAAATTACTTTTCCCGCCATCCCTCTTTACCAATTAAAGGCACAAAAGCAAAATAGGGAATTTCCTGAATTTCGAATTTGTCTTCCGAGATCTTGTTGAGAACTTTAAGAACCTGAGAGGTTCTGTCGCCAACGGGTATTACCAGTTTCCCGCCCACTTTTAATTGCTTCTTAAGATTTGATGGAACCGACGGGCTGCCTGCAGTTACGATTATACGGTCATAAGGCGAATACTCTTCCCAGCCGAGAGTGCCGTCGCTGCAGCGCGCAGCAATTTTAAGATTCAATTCGTCAAAAATTTTCAGAGCTCTGTTATAAAGATTGTGATTTCTCTCAATTGTAAAGACTCGAGCTCCTAAATAATTTAATATTGCAGCCTGATAACCGGAACCCGTTCCGATCTCAAGAATTTTCTGACCTGGTTGAACATCGAGAGTTTGAGTCATAATGGCAACAGTGTAAGGTTGAGATATTGTTTGACCGTAACCGATCGGCAGAGCCACATCATTATAAGCATGGGGCGCTACTATTTCCGGCACAAACCGGTGTCTTTCGACATTCAAGATTGCCTCGAGTACTTTTTCGTCTTTAATTCCTTTTTTCTTTAAATTTTCTACTAATTCTTTTCTCTCTTCTTCGTACATTACCGTAAATAATTTTTTTGGACTACAAAAATAAGATAAAAAATAGATACATATGGAATTCTTTATCTCGTGGGAAATTATTTTCGGCGCTCTAATCATAATGCTGATGCGCATTTGCGATGTCACTTTAGGCACTTTAAGAACAATGCTTGTCGTTCAGGCAAAAAAATATCATGCCGCTGTTACAGGCTTTTTCGAAGTATTGATCTGGATTTTTGCAATGAGATATATCGTAGCTCATATGGACAATACAGTAAACTTAATCGGGTACGCAGCCGGTTTTGCCCTCGGCAACATTATGGGCGTCACACTTGAAGAAAAAATTGCCGTAGGATACGTTCAGATTAATATCATTTCTCTGCATTATACGGATAAGATTGCCGATGCGTTAAGGAAAGCCAAATTCGGAGTTACTATTTTACCGGCGGAAGGTAGTTCCGGAGGCGTATCGATATTAATTGCAATAATAAAAAGAAAGCACTTAAAACAGGTCATGAAAATAGTCGAGTCGGTCGACCATCACGCTTTCATTACAATACAACACTCTCGCCCTTTCAGGGGATATATGCATGGTCCCAGAGTTTAAAAAACTATTGCGTGATATTAAATAGAGTATTATATTTAGGCACTAAATTTTAATGGACTTGTTCTTTATACATTGAGAAAAGCAAAAACAAGAGTTCCGGACAAAAAATTGCACTCTTATATTTTAAATTATGCGGGAATAGCTCAGTTGGTAGAGCGCAACCTTGCCAAGGTTGATGTCGCGGGTTCGAGTCCCGTTTCCCGCTCAAGCGAATCCCGATTCCATCGGGATTTCTTTTTTCTACGGAACTTATTAACATGACGGTCTAAAGAGAGGAATTTTAGTTATTCCTTAAACACATTTGACCGCTGAAAAATAGTTCTTCAAATATTTTTTAACTGGCGGTGTAGCCAAGTGGTCTAAGGCGAAGGTCTGCAACCCGCCTTAGGCGGGCGAATCCGACCGATTTACAAATGTTCTTAAAAAAGTTTTTTTCATTGGCGGCGTAGCCAAGTGGTCTAAGGCGAAGGTCTGCAACCCGCCTTAGGCGGGCGAATCCGACCGATTTACAAATGTTCTTAAAAAAATTTTTTTCATTGGCGGCGTAGCCAAGTGGTCTAAGGCGAAGGTCTGCAACCCGCCTTAGGCGGGCGAATCCGACCGATTTACAATTGTTCTTAAAAAAATTTTTTTCATTGGCGGCGTAGCCAAGTGGTCTAAGGCGAAGGTCTGCAACCCGCCTTAGGCGGGCGAATCCGACCGATTTACAATTGTTCTTAAAAAAGTTTTTTTTCATTGGCGGCGTAGCCAAGTGGTCTAAGGCGAAGGTCTGCAACCCGCCTTAGGCGGGCGAATCCGACCGATTTACAATTGTTCTTAAAAAAGTTTTTTTTATTGGCGGCGTAGCCAAGTGGTCTAAGGCGAAGGTCTGCAAAACCTTTATTCGTCGGTTCGAATCCGACCGCCGCCTCTGCATTTTTTTGTTTTACTATGTTTTACGTCTATGTATTAAGAAGTCTGAAAGACAACAAAAGATACATTGGGCTTACTGCAAATATTACACGCCGTTTCAGAGAACACCAAGAGGGATTAGTCAAGTCAACACGCAACCGTAGACCCTTCGAATTAATTTACTTTGAATCCTTCGAAAATAAATCCGATGCCTTAAAAAGAGAGAAATTCTTCAAAACAGGTAAAGGTAGAGAATTTCTGAATTCACTTTCACAATCAGTAAAAATTATTCTTAAATACCTTTGTTTTTTATTCTGAAGCATAATTACCCGCATTCAAATAAATAGTAGAGCTGTTAATTTTTTTACTCCTGAAATAAAGTTATTTTTGTATTACAAGATTTTTTAGATTTTATGAATACCGATAAAGATAAAGAGTATATTTTAAGATGCTTTGAATTAGCGCGCAAAGGACTGGGCAAAGTCGAGCCCAATCCAATGGTTGGCTGCGTAATTGTTAAAGGGGATAAGATTTTATCCGAAGGTTATCACGAATATTTTGGCGGAGCGCATGCGGAAGCCAATGCTATTAATAATGCCGGAGAAACTCTTGAAGGTTCCACTCTCTATTGCAATCTCGAACCGTGCTGTCATACAAATAAAAAGACTCCGCCCTGCGTGCCATTAATAATAAATAACAAAATAAAAAAAGTTGTAATATCGTCTGTAGATCCCAATCCTCAAGTATACGGCAAAGGTATCGAACAACTGCGTGAAGCCGGTATTGAAGTAATAGTTGGAATTCTGGATGATGAATCCAAAAAACTGAATAAAAATTATTTTGAAAGTTTTAATAATGTTTAGCGGAATAGTAGAAGAAATAGGAAAAATCGAGAGAGCCGACAGAATCGAAAACGGAATTCAGTTCTCAATCAGCGGTGAAAAAATATTCGAGGATTTAAAATTGGGAGATTCCGTGGCTGTAGACGGAGTATGCCTAACTGTTACATCTTTCAACAATAATATATTCAAAGTAGACGCTGTAGGAGAAACTTTGCTAAAAACGACTCTCCATAATTATAACGTTGGCGATTTTGTAAATTTAGAGCGTGCAATAAAATATAACGAAAGAATCGGCGGACATTTAGTACAGGGGCATGTTAACAGTACTGGTAAAATTAAAGGTATAATTCCCAAAGGAGAAAATTATTTACTGGAAATTTCGTATCCTTCTCAGTTGAAAAAATATTTTATCGAGGAAGGTTCTATAGCAGTTAACGGCGTAAGTTTAACAATCGCCAGATTATACGACGGATATCTTGTTATTTCGGTTATACCTTATACATGGGAACATACAACGCTGAAATATAAAAAGGCTGGCGATATGGTTAATATCGAAGTTGACTTAATTGCCAAGTATGTGGAAAAATTACTTAATTCAAAAGAAGAGTCAAATCTTTCAACGGATAAATTAAAAAAGATGGGTTATTAAAAGATGTCCAAAGAAAATAAGTTCAGTACAATCGAGTATGCGATCGAGAAATTCAAAAAAGGCGAGATGGTAATAGTAGTTGACGATGCTGATCGCGAAAACGAAGGCGATATTATTATGGCTGCCGAATTTGCGACGCCCGAAGCCGTTAATTTCATCACCCGCGAGGCTAGGGGAATTTTATGCGTTGCTGTAACTCCCGAAAGAGCCGATCAGCTTGGGCTCGACTTAATGGTAAAATACAATACCTCCCCGCATCAAACTCCCTTTACAATATCCATCGATTATCGATACGGTACGACAACAGGTACGTCAGCTTTCGACCGAGCGAAAACAATTAAAGCAATTGCAGATAAAAATGCAGGGGCAGACGATTTCGTGCGCCCGGGTCATGTATTCCCTCTGGTAGCTAAGCCGGGAGGCGTTTTAAAAAGAGCCGGACATACCGAAGCAGCCGTCGACCTTGCCAATCTCGCAGGGCTTTTCCCTGCGGGTGTTTTGTGCGAAATTCTTGACAGCGACGGCACAATGTGCCGGGGCGAAAGATTAACCGAATTTGCTCAGATGCATAACCTGCCCGTAATTTCAATAGCGGATCTAATTGAATACCGCAGGAAACGAGAAAAGTTAATCAAAAAAATTGTGACTGTTGATTTACCGTCTAAACACGGCAATTTCAAGCTTCATTTATACGAAAGCACAATCGAACCGCACGAAAATGCGCTTGCTCTGGTTAAAGGAGATATCTCTGACGGCAATCCCGTTTTAGTTAGAGTTCATTCCGAATGCCTGACAGGCGACGTATTCGGTTCTTTAAGATGCGACTGCGGCGATCAACTTGCTACAGCTCTCGATATGATAGAAAAAGAAGGTCGAGGCGTTTTGCTGTACATGAAGCAAGAAGGCAGAGGAATCGGATTGGTCAACAAGTTGTTGGCTTATTCGCTTCAGGAAAAAGGAAAAGATACGGTAGAAGCAAACGAGGAACTCGGATTCAAAGCAGACCTCAGGGACTATGGAATGGGAGCTCAAATTTTAAAAGACCTCGGAATTACAAAAATCAGATTACTCACTAATAATCCGAAAAAAATTATCGGACTAAAAGGTTACGACCTCGAAATAGTAGAACGTGTGCCTATTGAAATACCCGCAAATGAAGTAAATAAAAAGTACCTTAAAACTAAAGCGGAAAAATTGGGTCATATAATAAAAAATTTATAATCAGGAGGAAGCATGGTTAAAACTACCGAAGGATTGCTAAATGCGGAAGGCAAGAAATTTGCGATTGTCGTTTCTCGCTTTAACGAACTGGTATCTAAACAATTATTAAACGGCGCTCTCGATTGTCTGATCCGTCATAAAGCCGATGAATCGAACATACAAGTATACTGGGTGCCGGGCTCATTCGAAATACCCTTAACCGCTCAGAAATTGGCTCAATCAAAAAAATATGACGCTGTAATTTGCCTTGGCGCGGTTATCAGAGGAGGAACTCCTCACTTCGAATATGTAGCATCCGAAGTTTCAAAAGGGATCGCCAATGTTTCTTTAAACAGCGGACTGCCCGTAATATTCGGTATTATTACGGCTGATTCGATGGAACAAGCCCTCGAAAGAGCAGGCGTTAAAGCGGGCAATAAAGGATGGGACGCTGCGTTGTCTGCAATTGAAATGGCAGACCTGTTTGGAAAAATTTAATTTATTCCTAATTCTTCTTTAAGAAATTTTCCCGTTATGCTCTCTTCAACATTTGCAATTTCTTCCGGCGTTCCGGCGGCAATGATATTTCCGCCGGCTTCTCCCCCGCCGGGACCCAAATCGATTATATAATCCGCAACTTTAATGACATCCAGATTGTGTTCTATTACAATTACCGTATTGCCCTTTTCGACAAGTTGATTTAATACGTTTAATAGTATTCTAACGTCTTCAAAATGGAGACCGGTAGTCGGTTCGTCAAGAACGTAAACCGTTTTGCCGGTTGCAACTTTGCTCAATTCCGTAGCTAATTTTACGCGCTGCGCTTCGCCGCCGGACAAAGTAGTAGCCTGCTGCCCCAAACGAATATATCCCAGTCCTACGTCGTAAAGAGCTTTAATTTTTCTGTGAAGCACGTGCAGGTCTTCGAAAAAGTGAAGGGCTTCTTCGACCGTCATATCCAGCACATCCGATATCGATTTTGTTTTGTAAAGGATTTCAAGCGTTTCCCTGTTATATCTTCTTCCGTTACAGGCTTCGCAAATTACGTATACATCGGGCAAAAAGTTCATCTCGATTTTTTTAACGCCGTCGCCGCCGCATTCTTCGCACCTGCCGCCTTTTACATTGAAGCTGAAACGACCGGCTTTATAACCGCGCACCTTAGATTCGGGCAGCTGGGCGAATAAATCCCTGATATGAGTAAATATTCCGGTATATGTAGCCGGATTAGATCGCGGCGTTCTGCCGATCGGAGCTTGGTCAATTTCGATAATCTTATCTATATGCTCTAACCCTTTAATTTCCTTATAGGGCAAAGGCGCTACTTTCGAGTCGTATATATACTTATAGAGAACACGAACCAGTGTTTCGTTAATTAACGTCGATTTGCCCGAACCGCTTACACCTGTTATCAAAGTTAATGTGCCGAGAGGTATTTTAAGATTGACATTTTTTAAATTATTTCCCGACGCTCCTAATAATTCCAAAAATTTACCGTTCCCTTTTCTTCTCTTTTCAGGCGTTTCAATTTTTTTCTTATTTTTAATATAATCGAGCGTGATTGAATTAAATCCGTTATCTCTTTGAATCAATTCCTTCGTTTTCCCCAGAACGCAAACTTTACCGCCGTATTCTCCCGCTTTTGGGCCTAAGTCGACAATGAAATCGGAATTTTCGATGGTTTGTTTGTCATGTTCTACAACTATTACAGTATTTCCCAGATCGCGCAGATTTTTTAAGGATTCAATAAGTTTTACGTTATCCGACTGGTGCAATCCGATACTCGGCTCGTCGAGCACGTAAAGGACGCCGGAGAGTTGTGAACCGATTTGTGTGGCAAGTCGTATTCTTTGCGATTCGCCTCCCGAAAGAGTTCTGGCGGAACGTCCGAGAGTTAAATAACTCAAGCCCACATTCAACAAAAATTGCAATCGCGATTTAATTTCTCTTAGAATCTGCTTTGCGATTATTTCTTCTCTTTCGGATAGTTTCAAGTTATTGAAGAATTCGAGAGCTTTGTCGATTGAAAGATTAGTAACTTCCGCTATATTCAAATTTCCTACCTTAACCGACAAAGCTTCTTTCTTAAGTCTTCCTCCGTTGCATGCAGAACAAGCAAGGGTGCTCATATAAGCTTCAGCCCACTGACGAATTTTATTCGACGAAGTGTTTTCGTAATAATGTTTTATATAATTTATCACTCCGCCGAATTTATGCATATAAGTTACTTCTTTGTCTCCGGCGTAAGTATAAGTAAACGGAATTTTTTCTTTAGTTCCGTTTAATAATACATCAAGTTGTGTTTTATTCAAGTCCTTCAGCGGAGTATCGAAGTCGAATCCGTATTGTTTTGCCACGCTTTCGAGCTGTTTAAAAAACCAGATTGATCTCGGCTTTCCCAACGGCGCTATTCCCTCCTGGTTGATGGTTTTATTCCAATCGGGAATTATCAGATTAATGTCGAGTTCTTTTTTCTCGCCCAGGCCGTCGCATTCGGGGCAGGAGCCGTAAGGCGAATTAAAAGAAAATGAATTCGGCGCAAGTTCTTGAAATCCGATTCCGCAGTGAGCGCAGGCAAAATCCCTGCTGTACCAATGATCGTTTTCCCCGTCGTTAATAATTACGCTTCCGTTGCCGTAATTTAATGCTACTTCGATCGATTGACGAATCCGGTATTTGGAGGACTGGTTTACTTTCAGCCGATCGATAACTATCTCGATATCGTGGGTTTTGTATCTGTCCACTTTGAAATTATCGATTAATTCGCGCACAGTTCCGTCAACGCGAACCCTTAAAAAGCCGTCTCTGAGAATTTCATTAAACAATTCTCTGTAATGTCCTTTCCTGCCGTGAACAACCGGAGCCAAAATTTGAATTTTCTTTTCGTCGAATTCAGTCAGTATTATGTCAATAATTTGATCGGACGATTGTTTTTCGACCGGTCTGCCGCAATTATAACAATATACTTTTCCGACTCTTGCATAGAGCAACCTGAGATAATCGTAAATCTCAGTAATTGTGCCTACAGTCGAACGGGGATTGCTCGCAGTTGTCTTCTGTTCAATCGATATCGAAGGGCTTAATCCTTCTATCAAGTCAACGTCGGGCTTTTCCAGCAGAGTTAAAAATTGACGCGCGTAGGTCGATAACGATTCGATATATCGCCGTTGACCTTCGGCGTAAATTGTGTCGAATGCAAGCGTGGACTTACCCGACCCCGACAAACCGGTAATTACAGTAAGAGTGTCGCGCGGAATTTCCAGGTCGATATTTTTCAGATTATGCTCCCGCGCTCCTTTTATGATAATTTTATTATGTTCTTCCATTTCAATAAATTTGTTCAAGTTCAATCTCTTATTTTATATAATAAACTGACTAAAATCAATTTATTTTTCCGGTAGCCCATGACTACTATAAAAACATTGCTCAAAGAGTGTCAATATAAATTCCGTGAAAAAGGTTCCCTCTTTATAAGTCAGGGTTTCCCCGTTTCTACAGTAGAATCGGCGGAAGAAATATTGGAGCAAGTCAGAAAAAAATATTTTGACGCTACTCACAATTGTTATGCTTTTAAAACTGCCGACGGAAATTTCAGGTATTCGGACGACGGGGAGCCCAACGGCACTGCCGGAATCAGAATATTCAATGCGATTAATCACTTTGATTTGACGAATTTAATCGTCGTTGTAACCCGGTATTTCGGCGGAGTAAAATTGGGAGTAGGACCGCTTGGGAAGGCATATTATCACGCCTCCTTCGAACTGCTCAAAAACGCCGGTATTAAAGAGTTGACTCTTTATTATCGTACTTCCTTAAAATACGATTATAAGCATTCCAGTTCTGTTCACCATTTCTTATCTAAATACGAGGCGCATATTGAAGACAATTTGTTCACTTCAGAACCAGAAATCGTGTTTGCAGTACCCGCCGCAAATTACGAGCTGCTGAAAACCGACCTCGAGACCCATTTCCCTCCTCAAAGCAACGGAAAACGACCGTTGGAATTGTCCGAAAAAACCGAAAAAATTTTCAAATAAATTTTATATATCATGTCCGAAAATATTGACAAATACAGACTAAATAACTAATTTTAATTAAGATATTAATCTCTTTTTAATAATCTTAGAGAGGACTTCAGTATGATCTACACGAAAACAGGAGAATATGCAATAAGAGCAATCTTATTTTTAGCGCGCCAGCCCAAAGACAGACTTGTAATGTCGTCAGAGATTGCAAAAAGCGAAGATATTCCATCTCATTATCTTGCAAAAATACTCCAGCGAATGGCTAAATACGGATATGTCGACTCGTATAAAGGAAGAGGCGGCGGTTTTAGAATTACCGAACTGGCAAAGAAAAGTTCAATTCTTGAAATCGTGGAAAGAGTAGAAGGACCCGTCATCAATTTAAAATGCGTTACCGGTCTGAAAGAATGTTCCGAAGAAAATCCGTGTCCGCTGCACGACGAATGGGAAGAATTGAGAAACAGAATTTATAATTTGATATCGAGCAAGTCGGTTCAGGAAGTAGCCGAAAAATATGCCGAGACCCTCAGCAAAAGCAGCAATAACCAACAATAATTTGGATGGAAGGGTTGTAATTAATCTTCAACCCTTCTTCACTTACCGTATTTCATATCGTTAAAATAAAGTTTCAGGAAACTCAAATCCTCGCAGAGAAATTTAAGATTATTCATCGATTCATGAGTAAGTTGTAAGTATTTTTCTTCGAAAATAGTTCGTAAAAAATCGGTAGCCTCCGACAGTATATTAGTCAGTAATTCCCTGATTTTTATTACCGTATCCAGGTACTCTTTCTCGATTGTCCGTAAATAATCGTTTTCAAGACGTTCGTCTTTTTTTTGGATTATATTAATGATTCCCTTTGAAAATTTGGCATGAAACGATAGTTCTTCGAGCTGTTCCATTTTCCCTGATTGAATTGACAATTCAGTCAGTCTGTAGATATCTTCTTTAAAATGAAGCTTGCCTTTTGACAAATCTTCCACATAATTGCAAATTTTTTCGGCTTCCAACTTAGGGTCTCTCATTTTATTTTAACTCCCAGCCCAATTCCGTCTCCCACCGGTAAAATCGTGGCATTTAACGCAGGATGCTCCAGAAAAAGTCGATTGAATTCCCTGATTATTCGCGTAGACTTTTTATAAGACGACGGAACCCTTGTGGCTGCGGTATACCCGTGCCATAACAAATTGTCGATAAATATAATACCGCCTTTTTTAAGGAGCATTAACGAATAGTAAAAAAGTTTTTCGTAGTCTTCTTTGTCAGCGTCGAGAAAGATTAAATTATATTTTTTTTGTAATGACGGCATTACGGACAATGCGTCGCCTTCTATGATTTGTATTTTATCCGACAAACCCGACCGTTCGATAAATTCTGCTGCAAGAGCAATATTGTCTTTACTCTTTTCAATTGTCTCGATAATCCCTTTTTTTCTGATTACCTTTGCCATCCGTATGGTTGAATAACCGATAGCCATACCGATTTCGAGCGTTCTCTTCGGGCGTGAAATTAAAATTAATTGTTCCAACAATTCAGCAGCTTTCCAGTCGAGTATCGGAATTTTGTTTTTAACGGCAAACTCTTCCATTTCAGCTATAAGAGGGTCGTCAACTCTACGTAAAGTTTTAAGATAGTCCGTCTGTATCTTATTTATTATATCCGGCATAATTACCTCATCAAAACAATTTTAATGACTTTTTGTTTACCGTTTACCTGAAGTCTGCAGAAATATAATCCGCTCGCTGCATTCAGGTTATTGTTACTTATTCCGTTCCATTTGAATTTATGCCATCCTTCATAAAGTTCGCCGCTATAGAGAGTAAAAATTCTTTGCCCCAATAAATTGTAAATGGACAAATCAATATTTGCGGCTTCCGTTAGGGCGAATTCAATATTCGTTTCAGCGTTAAAAGGATTGGGATAATTCTGAAGCAACGTGAATTCATCCGGCAGCGTTCTTTCTTCAAAGCTCAGATTATAACCCACGTTCAACTTACCGTATTGAATTTTATAATAAGCTGACGAAGGAACGCGTATTTGTTGTCCGTTTGCTTCATATGTATAATAAAACGAGAGAACTTCTCCGTCGGATAAAAACGGTAACTGAAACTGATAAACATTCTTTTCGTTTTTGGTTAATTTATAAACGGAAAAATTCATATTGTCAGTAGAATAATGTATTTCGGGATTTGAAATCTCATAATCGAGCGTATCGAAAAAAGTTTTATTGAGGATATATGAATTGCTTATACGGTTAAGGTTAGGGAAATTTACGGCTCTCAAAGCGGAAATTAATCCCCACCCTCTTTCGTTATTAGGAGAAGAGGCATTATCGCCCGATTCGAGCATAATGTGCCGAATTTGAGCGTTAGTCAGATGCGGATAGAATGATTTCAGCAAAGCCGCTATTCCCGCCGTAATCGGCGCAGAAAAAGATGTGCCGTTACCGGTAAAATAGCCGCTCGAGGTTGCATAGCTCACGCCTGAGCCCATCGCAACAAGTTCGGGTTTAATACGCCCGTCGGCAGTAGGGCCTCTGCTGCTGAATCCCGCCACTCTGTTACTGTCGTCGACCGCTCCTACGGCTATAACATTAAAAGCGTCCGCCGGGCTTACGATTTTTCCGTATAAATTATCTCCGAATTCGGCTCCCCAGCTTGTAGCTCCTTCATTGCCCGCGGAAGTGAAAGTAGCCACTCCGAATTCAAAAGCTTTATTTAAGGCGCGGGCTACTATTGTTGTTTCGCCGTTCATATCTTCAAAAAGATAGGAAGATTCCGGTTTGTCGAAAATATTGTATCCGAGAGAACTGCTAATAATAAACGCTCCGTTTGCTTCGAGCCATTCTACTCCGGCTGCGTAATTGTCTTCTTCCAGATGAGTTTCAGACGGAACATACTCGGTTTTTGCCAATAAATAAGAAGCTTCGTATGCCGGACCGATTTGATTGCCCGGGTCGTAACCCGCTATTATTGACAATACCGCCGTGCCGTGTCTGTCCTGATTCGAGGCGTCTCCTTTGGACGGCTCGTTTTCGGTTATATTGTCGTTCTGTATAAAATCCCTCTCTGCAAGCACATCCACGTATTTCAGTGAGGGATTGTCCTTGTAACGAAAACCCGTGTCCAGCAATCCGACGACGACGCCTTTTCCGGTTATACCCAGATCGTGCAGGTATGGTATGTGAGAAAGCAGGTTTTGCTTCAAAGAGTAACCGTAATCTTCATTGAACTGCGATTTGGCGATTGCTTTGCCGCTCAATTGTTTGTCCTGAACGGGATAACTGAACTTATACGATTTAACTTTTCGTATCGAGTCGACAAAATCCAAAGCTTTTATCTCCTCGAGCATACCCTCGTTCATATAACAAGAGACTGCATTAAACCATTTCAGTTGATGAACGATTTTAACGCCCATGCTCTCGAGCTTATTCACATAACTGGAATCCGGGGGTAAGTCTTCGTAACGCAGAAAATCATTCTCGCCGAAAATTCTTTTTCGCCTTTCGATTGTTTGAGAGCTCAACAAAGAGCTAATTTCTTCCCTGCTAATTTTATTGAGAGCGGCTCTGTTTCCTTTATCTTTGAAAAAAACAAAATATTTCGACTGGGCTGTTAAACCGGCGTTTAGTAAGAGTAATATTAAAGATATAAGAATTAATCTCATTTATACATCAGTGGACTAATTTTGCAATCCTGTTAACGCGCACGGAACCCAGTAATTTAAAGAAATCGGTAAAAGGTATTGATGGATCCCACGACCAATAAATCATAAACGCCTCGCCGATAACTTTATCCCGCGGTACAAATCCCCAAAATCGGCTGTCGGCGCTGTCGTCGCGGTTGTCTCCGAGCATAAAATAATAATCTTTTTTAATTGTGTATTCGGAAGTTTCTTTCCCGTCGATAAAAATCTTATCGCCTTCCACCGTAACGACTCTTCTGCCGAATTCCCTGTCGATTATTGTGCGCCATTGTTCAATATTCTCAACAGATAATTTAATCACGTCGCCTTTCTTGGGCACTACAACGGGTCCGTAATTGTCTTCATTGAAATTAGCTCCTTTGGGGAAAATTCTAGGATTGGCGACTCCTTTCGGCGTTACATAAGGATTTATGTATTGAATGTGAGGAGGTATCCAGGCTTCTTCTCCGTTAATGAATACGACTTTATCTATTATCTCAATTGTGTCGCCCGGAAGACCTATGCATCTTTTCACGTAATTGCTTATTACTGCAGGACGTAATTCGTCTCTGTCGCCGGGATATTCGAATACGACTATATCATACCTTTCGGGTTCCGAAAGAGCCGGTAATTGAAAATACGGCAATGTGATATTCGTAAGCGGAATTGTCCGCGGAGAAGTAGCTCCGTATATAAATTTATTTACAAACAAGAAATCGCCGATGAGAATGGTCTTTTCCATAGAGCCTGTCGGGACTCTCGATGTTTCGATAAAAAATGTTTTGATTAAAAGAGCGGCAATTGCGGCATATAATAAATTCTTGAACTGATCGTAAATTTTTTGAAATGTAGTTTTGACCGGTATGTCGGATTTTTTGTTTTTCTTTTCCATATTGTTCCATTTAGTATTAGTCTTCTATCTGCAATACAGCCAGAAATGCTTCCTGCGGAATTTCCACATTCCCGACCTGTTTCATTCTTTTTTTACCTTCTTTTTGTTTCTCGAGCAATTTTCTCTTTCGTGTAATATCTCCTCCGTAGCACTTAGCCAATACATTTTTTCTGAGGGCTTTAATATTTGTTCTCGAAATAACCTTGTTGCCTATAGCAGCCTGAACGGCAATTTCGAACATGTGACGGGGAATCAATTCTTTCAGTTTCGAACAGACTTTTTGTCCCCACGTGTAAGCTTTCTTTTCGTGCACAATAACCGAAAGAGCGTCCACTTTTTCTCCGTTTAAGAGAATGTCGAGTTTGACCAAGTCGGATTCTCTGTAACCGATAAATTCATAGTCGAACGAAGCATATCCACGCGAAATCGATTTTAATTTATCATAAAAGTCAAAAATAATTTCCGACAGGGGAAATTCGAACGCCATATCCGCCCTTGTCGGGTCAATATAAGTAGTGTTTATATATACACCTCTTTTTTCAATTGCAAGCTGCATTAAGTTCCCGATATATTCGCTTGGAGTGACAATTTGCGCTTTAACAAACGGCTCTTCGACTCGCTCGATTTCGCCCTGAGGAGGCATATCCGCAGGATTGTCTACAATAATCTTTTCTCCGTTTTTCTTGAAAACCCAGTATTCGACGTTGGGCAAAGTAGTAACTATCGACTGTCCGAATTCTCTTTCGAGTCTTTCCTGAACAATTTCCATGTGAAGCATACCGAGGAAACCGCAACGGAAACCGAAACCGAGCGCGGCTGAAGTTTCGGGCGTAAAGGTTAACGAAGAATCGTTCAGTTTATATTTTTCGAGCGCGTCTCTCAAATCCTCGTAATCGTCTGAATTAGTCGGATAAAGACCGCTGTAGACCATCGGTTTAATTTCTTTGTAGCCGGGCAGCGGCTTTTCAGCTCCATTGCGTACATGGGTAACCGTATCGCCTACTTTTGTATCCTGCAGTTCTTTAACATTTGCAATTAAATAACCCACATTCCCGGCTTCCAATTTCCCGGTTCTTATACGGCTTAACCGGAGAATTCCGATTTCCTCTGCAAGATATTTTTTTCCGCTTGCAAAAAACCTTATTTCGTCTTTTTCGTTTATAACCCCGTTTACAACTCTAATATATGCGATCGCTCCTCGGTAAGAATCGAAAATCGAGTCAAAAATAAGAGCTTGCAACGGAGCGTCCGGATCGCCCTGAGGAGCTGGGATTCTTGCAACAATCGCTTCGAGTATTTCTTTAATACCCACACGCGTCTTTGCGCTGGCTAATATAATCTCGTCTTCTTTGCAGCCGATTAAATCGATAATCTGCTTTTTAACCTGGTCGACCATTGCGCTGGGCAAATCGATCTTATTGATTACCGGAATTATTTCCAAACCGGCGTCAATTGCCATATATAAATTAGAAATAGTTTGAGCTTCGACGCCCTGCGCAGCGTCAACAACCAAAACGGCTCCTTCGCAAGCAGCCAGCGAACGGGATACTTCGTAAGAAAAATCGACGTGTCCCGGCGTATCAATCAAATTTAGAATATAATTATTGCCGTCGCCGGCTTTATAGTTCATTTGAATGGCGTGGGATTTAATTGTAATTCCCCTTTCACGCTCCAGATCGAGACTGTCGAGCAACTGTTCTTTTGCTTCCCTTTCCGAAATTGTATGCGTGTATTCGAGCAATCCGTCGGCTATCGTCGATTTGCCGTGGTCTATGTGAGCGATAATACAGAAATTACGTATGTTTTTCATGCCTAAATTATTATAATTCGGTGCTAAATATATGAATAAGCGGCTCTATTTACAATTTGCGCGCTCATTCGGCACATCATTACCAATTAATTTTTTTATTAAATTTGTGCATGTACAATAAGGACTTCTTAAATGAAACGATTATTTCTGCTCCTGTTTCTTTTTTCAGCATACTCTCTCTTTGCTCAAAGCTTTAACGTTGCGGTTATTTCATCTCCCGATCTTTCAAATTACACGGAATCCGAACTCGATTCCTTAGCGGCTTACATAAACTATAATAGCAGCGCCGACATAATCATTTTACTAGGAGATTTAAACGGTAAAGATCAGCCGGTAAATAAAATACAAACGTTTATAAATAAAATTAATAAAGAAACGCTTATCCTGCCTTCAGCCAATAATCTTGAGAAGTTAAACGCCCTACTTGAGATGCCCGAAATATTCAACGACAGATTCGATATGAAAGCAGGCAATTTGTTCCTGTTGGGCGTTTCTCCAATAATACCTTTCAAAAACTATCGACATTTTTCGGGAGAAATTTTTAACTGGTTAAATGAAACAATCGATACGATTTCATTATCGGACGAAATTTATCTTTTTCTGCCCGAACCGGTTAACAACACGGCTGACAATTGGAAGGAGTTCATGAAGTTAGTCGCTTCGAAAAATCTGAAACTTATCGTATGCGGGAACTCCTCCGTGACAGAGTTAACTAATTTATACGGCTATCCTGCGCTCTATCTTGAAAAATTCAGACCGGATAAATCAAATAAATGGGAAGCTGCCCAAATCCGGATAACAACCGATTCGATAATAATTCGTTCGGGTAAGTTGTTAGAAGTTATTGACAAAACAATCGAAGTAACAAAAGAAAAAATCGGTATCGACACAATTTCTTTGCCGGATTCTGCTATTGTATTCAAGTCGCAATTGGAGAACGATTTATACAGTCGTCCGGCTTTTTTCAACAAGAAAATTTTTACTGCCGACGCCGCAGGCATTCTGACCTGCAGGGACACTACCGGCGATATTTTATGGGATTACGACTTAAACGGAGATGTTTACGGATCGATTGCCATAGCCGACCGTACTATAAACGCGGTTACTTATCAAGGCGATCTGCAATCGATCAGTATGACGGGCGAACAGATTCAGTCGATTGGATTCAACGAATATATTACAACTTCCCTCCTGCCGATTGATTACTCGGGCGATAAAGAATTAATGATTCCCAAAGTTACCGGTTCCAGGAAAGCTCTGGTCTTCGGCACGAACGAAGGCAAGGTCTATTGTTACGATCTCGAAACTTTACAGGAATATTGGGTTAACGACATATCGAAAGACGCGGTCAACGACAATCTAATCATACACGACAACAAAATTTTCTACACATCAGACGACGGATTTTTATACTGCATCGACGCGCGCACAGGAATCTTTATATGGCGCTGGAAATACCGGAAAGAAGACAATCTCTCCAATTCTGATTTAATTATTTCTTCAAATTCAATATTCGCGGTTTCTAACGACGGACGGCTTTTCTGCGTCGACTATCTGCTCGGCAAATTGAACTGGTACAGAGACAGGTACAATTTAAGAAAAGAAATAAGCCTGAGCAGCGACGGCAAATACATCTTTTCGTTTGACAAGGAAAATTTATTCGCTTTTGCAGTCAACAACGGAAATACAATTAAAGAAATCAAACTCAAACAAAACGTCCGCTACAACGCTTTCCCTCCCTACTCTATCGATGACAACAGTTATATCATGGCTGTCGACGGAGTTGTATACCTGTGGGACGGCTATAAAAAAATAGAACGGCTTTTTTCATTGGGGAACTCGCCTTTACTCAGCGTTTCCCGACTAAACGGATCCAATTTATTGATTGCAACTGTCGACGGCGCAATATATAATCTGAACTTTAAAAAACTGGTAAAATGAATGAAAAATTTCGACGGAATCATCTTCGACATCGACGGCACACTCGCCGACACTCATGAGCTTATATTCGATACATTCAATCATGTAATCGGAAAATATCTGAACAAAAGAATGAGCAACGACGAAATAGTCGCCCTTTTCGGTCCCACAGAAGACGTTATTCTCAAGGAATATATGGCGGAAAGATACGGCGAAGCAAGAAAAGACTACTACGATTATTATCGGAAAAACCATAAAGAAAAAGCGCCCGCATATCCAGGCATCGAAGATATATTAGTTTTCTTGAAGAACCGTTCGATACCGATAGGTATTTTTACGGGCAAAGGAAGAGAATCTTCCGAAATCACATTAAAAGAACTCGGCTTGATCGACTACTTCGATCTGATTATTACGGGCGACGATGTTGAAAAACATAAACCCGATCCCGAAGGGATACGGCTTTTCATCTCCAAATTCGGACTTAAAGGCGAAAGAGTTTTGATGGTAGGCGACGTTGCAAACGACGTTAAAGCAGCGCATGATGCAGGAGTAAAATGCGCTCTTGTTTTGTGGGATAGATTTTCGAGAGAGAAGTTCTCCGAAGTCGAAGCCGACTTCAAATTCTACAGCGTGGACGAATTTAAAAAATTCGTTTATGACAATTTCGAATAATCAGTTTCCGTTCCCGATAGGGTAAATAAAAGAGATTCTCGGCTCGATGCGTCTTTGTGGTTTGTAGCCTTCGATTTCGTTCAAATTATTCCTCACGGGTTCGAATGTCCAGCTGTAAAAAACGGAAACCAAAAAATATCTTTGGAATTTATAACCCGCTTCTGCAAATGCAAACGAACGATCGTCTGTGCCGAAAAGATCCGAAAATTTATCTATTCCTGCCTTGTCGTAACCCGCACGGAAGAGATAAGGAAAATTTTCCGAATTGAAAACCGCCTGCAGATGCAAAATTCCGTCGTTCATTCCGTCGGTTTTACTGAAGCTGCCTGAAATTTTTAGAATGCCGAGCCAGTCGCCGGCTAATTCGCCGAAATAACCGTTTCCAGCCTTTGCCAGATTTAATGCGTTTAACTTGCTCGCAAAAGTCTTTTTGCCGGCGTTTAAAGCGAACCTTTCAATTTCGTAAAGAGCATTAAAGTACGACGGCAGATATCTGCTGCCGTTGAATCTTCTTTCGATTCTTGCATAAAGTTTTAATAAAGAGCAACCTTTAAATCCGAATAGAGCGCCGATAGAAGCGCCCCCTCCGAAGTTGATAATCTTTGCATAATCAATGTAAAAATCGAGATCCGCTACTTCGGTTCTCAAAACCGGAAGCCCGAAATCAAATCCTACAACTGCAGGATTGCTCTCTTTGTGTGTCGGAATAAACAACGAATCGACAAATATTCCCGACGTAATGCCGGCATTTTCATCCGTATCCGTTACCAGAGTGGCGCCGACTTCAATGGAACCGACAATCGGAATTTCCGACAATGAAGTAAATTTCAACGGTCTGATATAAATACGCCCGCCAATCAAACCGCTGCCGCCGAAATTTCCGTATACCGATTCGAAACCGTATTCGTTAAAATCAGCGTCGAAAGCCAGACCCGTTTTACGCGAATCCAAAGAGGGACTGTTATTATAAAGATAGAGTATGCTGCCGTGTCCTAATGTGGCATAATCGAGAGCGCCGAGCCGAATATATAGCGGGTCGCGTTTTTGACCGTACCTGACATATCGGATAATACTCAGATAATCCGAAAATTCGTTGAAATTTTCCGAACGGATTTTGCCGTCTGCCGTAAAATCGATTCTCAAGTCGAGCCCGATTCCTACTTTCGAAATCGTAAATTCCGGGAACATTCGGAAAGAATAATGCGGAGCGCCGTTAATCCAGTTGATACCGAATCCGCCGCCCATGTAGGAATCAGAATTGTAAGGATTTAAGTATTGTCCGTAATTCGGATTTGCGGCAAAAATAAAAGAGATTAAAAAGAATAAAAACCTCATAACAAGGAGAGCGCTTTAGTTTATTTGTTTGGTAACTTCAATTCCGAGTTGTTCCATTCGGTAACGGAGTTTGGACCTCGAGAGTCCGAGAATTTTTGCAGCCTGCACCTGATTGCCGTTAGTTATCAACAGCGTTTTCTGTATCAATGTCTTAACAACTTCGTCCATCGTAATGCCTTTGGAGGGTATTTTGAGTACGAATGAATCGGTATCGTTTTCCGCTTCCGCTTTCTTCTCAATGAGAAATGCAAAATGATGAACTCGCAGCATATCTTCTTCGCAGAGGAGTACGACCCGCTCCATGACGTTTCTAAGCTCGCGGATATTTCCTTTCCATCTGTAAGACTTTAACAAATCGATAGCGGCGGGGTCTATACCGTTAATAGATTTATTGAATTTATTATTAAATTCCTGCAGAAATGAATATGCTATAAACGGAATGTCTTCCTGCCTTTCTCTCAAAGGCGGAATATCGATTTTAACAACGTTTAGACGGTAAAACAGGTCTTCGCGGAAATTCCCTTTTTTAACTTCTTCTTCCAGGTTCCGGTTCGTTGCGGCAAGTACCCGTACGTTTACGCTTATTTCTTTTTCGCCGCCGAGCCGATAAAATTTTCTTTCTTGCAAAACGCGCAAAAGTTTAACCTGCATTTCGAGGCTCAGTTCGCCGATTTCATCCAGAAGGAGCGTTCCGTTGTTGGCAAGTTCGAATTTACCCATTTTGGTTTTCTGAGAGGCTCCCGTAAAAGCGCCTTTTTCGTGTCCGAACAATTCGCTTTCAGCCAATTCCCTCGGTATCGAACCGCAATTGATAGTAATAAACGGAGCGGACGCTCTCGGACTGTTTTGATGAATAAATCGCGCAAAAACCTCTTTTCCCGTGCCGCTTTCTCCTTCGAGTAAAATCGTAGTATCGCTGCTCGACGCCAGTTTTTCCACCGAATCGAGTAGTCGTTGAATTTTGGGACTTCGTCCGAAAAATTCTTTTGTCAATTTATCGGTTTCGAGAATCGTATGGAGTCTGTCGATCTCGCTTCTCAGTTTAATATTTTCGAGAGCCTTATCGAGCACAATATTGAGCTGCTCCAGGTCGATCGGCTTTAGAAGGAAATCGAATGCGCCGAGCTTTATCGAAGTGACTGCCATTTTAATATCGGCATACCCTGTAATCATTATGACGGGCAATGCAGGATAGTCTTTTTTAATCAGCTTAAGAATGTCGATGCCGTTATGCGTAGTCAAATAAATATCGAGAAGAATCAGGTCGGGTTGAAAATTTTTTACAATATCCGCCCACTGGCCTGCGTCGTTACACACATCCACAACGTATCCCTGCTTGACCAGCACCTTTTTGAGCGACATTGAAACCAGGTCGTCGTCGTCGATAATTAGAATTTTCGGTTCCATAATTACCCGGGTTAAAAAACAAATGTAATGAAAAACTTTGAACCTTTTCCGTATTCGGATTCAAAACCGAGCTGCCCGCCCATCTCTTCGAGCAGTCGTTTACATACAGTCAGTCCCACTCCGCTTCCTTTAACTTTGCTTGTATAGAATCCGGACAATATTTTTTCTTTGTCTTCGTCTTTAATGCCGCACCCGAAATCTTCGACTTCCCATACGATTTTTTTGTTTTCCGGAGTTTCGCTGTAGAACGTCCTAACATAGATATCGCTCTTATCTTTCGAAGCTTCAATACTGTTGTTAATCAGATTGAGCATCACCTGCAGCAATTTATTCTCGTTGATATTTATTTCGGGTATGTCCGGGTCGAATTCTTTAATAATATTGATGTTCCTTTTGGAAGCCGTAAAAGAAATAATATCGATGGCTCTTTCGGCGATCGTATTAATAGAAACGCTTTTCTGGCGGTCTCCCGATTTCCGGGTGAAATCGAGTACGTCGCTGATAATAAAATTAATCCGTTCGAATGCTTCTAACGAAGAGGCGACCGATTCTCTCAGTTCGGAAGAAAGCTCTTTTTCGAACATATTGAGATAGTCGAGATTCAATTTAATGACAGTAAGAGGGTTGCGTATTTCGTGCAACAAACCTGCCGTTAACTTTCCTAATAAAGTCAGTTTATTATTCTGGATATAATCTTCCAAAACCCTATATTACCCTTTTATTGGAACCACCTGTACTAATATATAATCCAATCACTTGCAGCAAAGTTACAAAAAGATTTTTTTATTAAAAAATGTCAGACCCGAATTATTCATTAGTTCCGTTTGATTTATAAGAACGGATAGTTTCTTCCAGCGCGGTCTTAAGATTTATTCCGGGAGCAAAACCGAGTTCGGATATCGTTTCAGAAATCGAAGCGGCGCTGTGTTTAATGTCGCCGGGACGTTCCTCCAGATACACAATCTTCGAATCGCTGCCGGTAATGTCGATAATCATCCGCGCAAGGTCGTTTATAGTAATACTGTCGCCCGTAGCCACGTTATAAGTTCCCTGTGCGATTTGCGATTCCGCTGCCAAGATATTCGCTTTTACGACGTCTTTGACATAAATAAAATCGCGCGTTTGATTGCCGTCGCCGAATATGGTTATATCTTCGCCTTTTAGAGCTTTCGTAATGAAAATCGGCACAGCCGCTGCATATTGACTTGCGGGATTTTGCCTTGCCCCGAATACATTGAAATACCGCAGCGCTATTCCGTTGACTCCGAATTGTTCATGATACATTTTAAGATAAAATTCTCCGTCGAGCTTTGTAATGCCGTATGTCGATTTTGGAAATACGGGCGAATGAATCGACTTCGGGAGTTCCGGATTGTCGCCGTATACCGCTGCGGAACTGCTGAATATTACTTTCTTGATTTTATTTACTTTCGCGGCTTCGAGTATATTTATCAGTCCGCCCACATTAATATCGATACATTCTTCGGGATTTTCGATCGATTCTGGCACAGATATAACCGCCGCAAGATGATGCAGATAATCGGCGTCTTTTGTTGCTTCGAACACCAATTCTTTGTCTGTTATGCTGCCATTATGAAAAACAATCCCGTCGAGTTTTTCGATATTGGAAAGGGAGCCGGTTCTGAGATTGTCTATGACATGAACTTCGGCGTCTCTTTCGAGCCAGGCTTCGGCAATATGGCTGCCTATAAAACCGGCTCCTCCTGTAATAACTATCTTCTTCTTATTCATTATTTCCTTTTGTCGAGTAATCGATGTACCAGGAACTCGATTCTTCCAGATATTTGTTCGCCAGCGACGTAAAATAATGGGGATCGGTCAATTCTCCGTCGTTGAGCAGCGAAATATAATAAAGCTGTTCGGTAACTTCCCGGATTACTTTGTCGTTGGAATCTTTCTTAAAGACTTCCAGCAAATTTCTGATTAATTTATTGTTGGGATTTATTTCCAGACGTTTCTTGCTCGGTTGCATTTCCTTATTCGTCATTCTCAGAATTTTTTCCATCGTTGAAGTCAATCCGTCGTTTGTCGATACAAGGCACGCCGGACTTTCCACGAGCCTTTGAGATTCAACCACGTCTTCAACTTTATCTCCAAGTATTTTTTTCATTTTAGCAAGCAGACTGCTGAAATGTTTTTTATCGTCTTTGCTCAACTCTTCTTTCTTCTCTTCGGATTGTTTCTCATCGTTTTTAATATTCTCCAGCGCTTTTGCGTCTGCGTTTTCGATCGACTTAAGAAGAAAATCCTTGTACTTGCCGATTGAATTTACTACCAGTTCATCGACGGGTTCGTAAAGGCAAAGGACTTCGATTCCTTTATTTTTAAAGATTTCGATGTGCGGATTACTCAAAATGGCTTCGCAGTTAGGCCCGCTTGCATAATAAATTTCTTTTTGATTTTCTTTCATTCTGCCGACATAATCTTCGAGGGAAATCACTTCATCGGCGTCTTTGCATAAAGAAGAATTGAAGCGGAGCAGTTCGATATATTTTTCCCTGTTGCCGAAATCGACATAGCCGAGCTTGAATATTTTCCCGTGTTCCTTCCAGAAATTTTCATATCCTTCTTTGTCGTTTTTGGCTTTCTCCGCAAGATACGAAAGCACGGTTGAAGTAACGCTCGACGCTATCTTATTAAATATTACATTTTCCTGGAGGGTTTCTCTGGATATATTGAGAGGCAGGTCTTCCGAATCGACAACGCCTTTAACAAAACCGAGATATTCCGGCAGAAGGTCTTTATTCTTATGCTGAATGAGAACTTTTCTTACGTAGAGATCCAATCCGTAATTGTCCCTGTCGAGCCAGAAAAATTCGTCGCTCTTCTTCGGGATAAACAGCAGAGCGTTAAATTGAATCGGAGCGTCGATAGTTTTATGAATAATATCCGCAGGCGGCTCGGCGTCGTGCGTGAGAAATTTATAGAATTCTTCGTACTGCTCTTTGGTAATAGCGCTCTTGGGTTCTTTCCAGATTGCGGAAACCGTATTTATTTTATCGTTTTCAACGTAAATAGGGAATGAAATGAAGTTAGAATGTTTTTTAATAATCGATTCCAGGCGCCACTTTTCGAGGAATTCTTCGGCATCATCTTTTAAAAATACTTTGATGGAAGTGCCTCTGGGCAATTCTTTTTCCAGCGCCGTCACTTCATATTGTCCCAAACCGTCGGAGCGCCATTCAACGGGCTGGTCTTCTTTCCGGTATGAACGCGAAGTAACAATAACTTCCTTTGCCACCATAAAAACGGAGTAAAATCCGATTCCGAAACGTCCGATAATATTAGTGGCGTCTTTCGAATCGGCAACCATCTTTAGAAATTCTTCCGTTCCTGACTTGGCAATCGTGCCGAGATTCTTGGTGATTTCATCGTAATTCATGCCGATTCCGGTGTCGGAAACCGTAATCGATTTATCGTCTTTATTTATCGTAATTCTGATTTCGAGAGGCAATTCCGGATTTATTATTTCCGAGCCCCTGGTGGTTTCGAAGCGCAGTTTATCGAGCGCATCGGAGGCATTCGATATTAATTCCCTCAGAAATATTTCCCTGCTTGTGTATAAAGAGTGGACCAAAATGTCGAGCAGTTTTTTAACTTCGGCTTTGAATTTGTACTTTTTAGCGGTATGCACTTCTCCCATATCTCCTCCCCGTATTATGAAAAACCATACAAAATGCTACCGCAAAAATAAGGATGATTCGGCTCAGCTTCAATTCGAAGCGTGCATTTAAGATTTGTCGTTTTCGGAATTGTTGTCGTCTTCGTTGATGGCTTTCTTAAAAGATTTTACTCCCTGTCCCAATCCCCTCATCAGTTCCGGTATTTTCTTGCCTCCGAACAATAAAACAAGCACCAAAACTATCAGGATAATTTCCGTTGCGCCTAAATTTCCCATCTTTCACCTCTTTTTTACGGACAAAAGATAATAAAAAAAATTCATTCCTTCATTATTTTTTTATAAAGCAAATTTCAAAAAAAGAGACCGCAACCATAACGTAAAACGACGCAAACATTAATAGAGACGAAATAAAAGTAAGATAAACAAAAGAAGGACTGTAGAATCTGATCAACCAAATCGATCCGAAGGATATCAGAAGAGAGATTAGAGGCTCCGTCATTAGCAGAACTTTCCATTTGCCGTCGATAAGCGAATTAAAATAAAAGATAAGTCCCACTGTAAAAAACACAAACGAAAGCCCGAGTATATGATTGTGAGTAGTTATTATGAGCTCGGATATCGGTTTAGGATATGCTTCCTGAATGTCAAATTCGTCGTCCGATTGAGAACCGGCAAACCTTTCAACCACGCCTTCGGTCGACATATGAGTTGTGTGCCTTACAAACAATACGCCGATACTGACCCCGGCAGTAAGCGCAATCAAATACGCGGCAAGAAAAAGTTTAAGAGTTTTATCCAGTTTTTTCAGTTTGAGATTCATAAATCGGATTTGATAATACTTATTAACTCGGTTAATTTGGCTATACCTCTGGTAACAGACCCGGCGGAAATTGTAGCGCCGCTGATTGAATTAATATCTTTGCCAAGCTCGAAAGACGACGAAGCGTCTTTTCCGAAAAATTGCTCCAGCCAGCTTTTTTCCTTTACCGCGCCGCCGTATGATTCTCTGTATTTTATGATTTCCGCATTTATTACTTTTGCATGTGAATCGAAAATTACGAGGAAAGTAATCGGAAGCGATTTGCCGTAGACATTGTCCATTACCGCAACGGCATGCAAAGCGTCTCCCCGATAGATTTTCCACATGTACAAATTATCCCGGAAAAATTTCTGCCGGTATTTATTCTCCAGACTTGTTTTAATTTCGTTCGGGATATCGAATTTAATCATTTCCACTTTAAAGCCGGAGCCGAAAAAACTTTTGACAGTCCTTTCGGCTTCTTCTTTAATACCGGCGTTAACAGCGCTGAACAACAATAAATATATAATAAAGAATCTAGTCATAAATTTTTCAGAACATATAACCGACGCCTAAGTTGAAGAGAGTGGTCTCTTGCGAACCGAGTTCTTTGGTGCGCATTCCATAGTCTGCCTTAAAAACTACTTTGTCTAACGGTTTTACCGAGCAGCCGACCATCCAGTAAGTATAGTGATTAGCCTTTTCTGAATCGCCGCCGGCGACAGTTGACGCCGCGGTGTTATAATCGGAATACCTGACAAAAGGAATTACTTTCGTTTTCCAATTCAACAGACCCGAAATATCGTAACCCAAGTCGACATAAAATCCGTTGGATTTTTTCAAATTATATTTTTCATAGTCTATATTGCCGTATTCAAAAACAAGGTAAAGATTATTCATCTGGTACGCAGCATGAACTTCATAAATCGAAACGGCGTTTTGCGACGTGTCGCCCGTAGCGTTGTTGTAAGTGTAAGAGCCGCCGACTCTCAAGCCGTTGAATCCGAGATAATCGACCCGCAGATTATATAACAACTCTTCGGCGTCGGCTTTATATCCTTTAACTCTTCCGCTTCGGATTGCATTCGATTCGCTGAACTTATCGCTGTTGAGCCCTTCCATGATGGTCAGTTTATAGTCAAACGACTTATAATTTCCGAAGAAAGCAATTCCATTGCCAAACCACGTTGTGGGAATTATTTTATTATGATATTCCGGGCGTTCAACCCCGAAGAATAACGGAGGTTCGTGATATTCGTTAATCAACCCAACCGAAGGCAAAATTACGCCCGCCTGAAATCCGAACCAATCGGCATGACGATATTCTACATATGCCTGCTCGAGCTCAAGTTCTCCCTGACCGCCTTGCACAAAATTATGCTCCAGCTCTACTTCCGACTTGAAAGACCATTTTTCATTGAAATTATAGCTGAGAAAAGTTACGAACCGATGAAAATCCAGAGTCTTTGAAGCCTTTGAATTTTCGGCTTTCGAGTAATTGTAATGGAGTTCTCCGTATCCGCCAATTGTAGCTTTGGATTCAAAAAACTCGTCGGTTTGAGCAACAGCAGTTAAACCGAAAGCAAAAAACAACAGTAATGAAAAGTAGAAACGCATAAAGAGTACCTCCGCATAAATTGATTTTTATTTAGACCATATATAAATTATAAAAAATAATTCTCCAAATTTCTCTTGACAATAATTTTATCATCGTGTATTTTTGAATTATGATTCATTAATAATTTGAAATGAGAGTAAAAGAAGGAAATAAAGAACGAGACATTCTCGAAGCAGCGGTTGACATCTTCGCCAGGCACGGATTTCATAAGGCGAAGATTTCGCAGATAGCCGAACAAGCCGGCGTTGCCACCGGAAGCGTGTATCTGTATTATAAGAATAAAGACGACATTTTAATAAAGATCTACAATTCTCTCTGGGAGAAACTTTATAACGAATTGTTAGCAATAACGGCAAACGAAGCCCTCTCCCCCATCGAAAAAATCGACGCTATGATTGACTTGATTTTCGATATGTTTACGGAAAATCCTTCCGTCGCCATTGTATTTGTAAACGAACAGGAAAATATGAACCGCATCTCTGGTGACAAATATTCGCTTTACTACGAAAAATTCCTGGACGAAGGCGAAAAAGTAATTAAAGAAGGAATAAGATCGGGATTGTTCAATAAAAACATAGATTTGAAAATATTCCGTCATTTTATCTTCGGCTCAATACGAAATCTGCTCCATCAGTGGGCTTTAACGCCGGATAAATTACCATTAAACAAAATAAGGCAAAATTTCAAATTTTTGATTAAGCACGGAATTATGAAGTAATTTTTTTTATTTATTATTGAATACTGATTCATTTTTCGGAATAAATTATGCGACCGGTAAAAATAATTACAGCTTTTCTGTTAATAGCAAACTTAGCGACTGCGCAGTCGCTCGAACTGTCGCTGAAGGAGTCGATCAGGACTGCAATTGCTAACAGCTTTACGATTAAAAAGTACGAATCCCGCCTGAAAACTAAAGAGGCGGAGAATAAAAAATCGTGGGGCAATTTTCTTCCCTCCGTTTCTCTGGAAGCGTCCTACACTCATTTGAACGATGATCTCGATATCGACCTCAATCCGATCAAAGATGCAATTGTAAGTCTGGAAGCGTCCTCGCAAACGGAGATTAAAAATATATACAACATATTAAACGGTCTACCTTCCATGAGCGACGCGCAAAAATCAGCCGCCCGGAATCAAATTGCAGCAGGCTTAAATACCCTGCTGCCTCCCTTCAGTATGACGTTTAAGAAACAGGATTTTAAAACGGCTACATTAGCCGGTTATCAGCCGATTTTTTTGGGCGGCAAACTTTTGGCTGCAAAAAATTATGCCTCGAGCGAATTAAAAGCAGCCGAATACGAGCTTCTCTCCGCAAAGAACCAATTAAGTTATAAAGTCGCCGACGCATACATGCAGGTTATTCTTCTTCAAAGCATCGTCAAAACGAGACAATCGGTTCTTGACGGCATACGCAAGCACAAAGAAGACGCCCGGAAATTGTACAAAGAGGGGATTATCGCTTATAATAATTATTTGAGAGCGGAAGTAGCCTTAGCCGAAGCTGAGACGAATTTACTGAACGACCGGAATAATCTCGAACTTGCGCTCGTAAATTTCAAACAGCTCTTGAATATTCCTCAGACTACTGAGATAAAATTCACCGACAGCCTCATTTACAACGAAACAGAAGTCCAGATAAACGAACTTGAATCCGAAGCGCAAAGCAGACAGCCTTTATTAAATATTATCAGAGAGAAAAAAATTGCCGCCAGGCAGAGTTATAATCTTGCCCGTTCCGAATTTTTACCGAAGCTGATAGCTTTCGGCAAGTATGAGATGTATCCCGAGTATTTATCATCTCTCGAACCGAGGTGGGCTGTAGGCCTTCAACTGAATATCAATTTATTCAACGGTTTCAAAAATTATCTCGATTTACAAAAAGCGAGCTATCTGGAATCCGAAGTAGAACAGACAATGAACGAGTCCGTTCAGCTGATTAATTTGTGGATTACAAAATCATACACCGAAGCTAATAACGCTTCCGAAAGATTTAAGAAGCTTGAAGCCGACATTAAGTTAGCCCGGGAAAATTTGCGGCAAAACGAAAAGAGATTTTTAAACGGAATGGGAACTTCGCTGGAAGTAGTGGATGCGCGGTTGTCGCTCGAGAAAGCCGAACTCGAGAGAACAGCCGCTTTATACAATTATTATAAATCGTTAGCCGAGCTTTATTATGCCGCGGGCGATTTCGAAAAATTTTTTGACGTTTGGAAGAATCAGGAGTTTTCACATGAATAAGAAAATCATAATTCCATCTATAGCAATCGTACTGCTCGTCGCAGTATTCTTTATTGCTTTTTCCGGAGCCTTCTCCGGCGGCGAAACGATAATTACCGGTTTGGTCGAATCTCGCCAGGTAGACGTATCCTCAAAAATTCCCGGCAGACTGAAGAAAATATACGTCCGGGAAGGCGACAAAGTAAGCGCGGGCGATACGCTAGCAATTATTGAGAGCAAGGAACTCGTAGCCAAACTGAATCAGGCGAAGGGAGCGTTAGAAGCTGCCAAAGCAAAGTACAAGATGGCTCTCAACGGAGCGCGCAACGAAGAAAAAGAAGCCGCCCTGAATTTATATCTCCAGGCAAAATCACAGTTCGAATACGTTTCAAAAACCTATAATCGATTTAAGGAACTCTACAAGGAAAATGTTATTTCGCTCCAGGAATTCGACGAAATCGAATTTAAATACAACGCAGCAAAAGCTCAGATGGAAGCCGCAAAAGCCAAATACGATATGGCGCTAAAAGGCGCCCGCGACGAAGAAATTGAAGCGGCGCGCGGTCTTGTTGATCAGGCGGAGAACGCTTACAAAGAAGTTCAGTCTTATTATGACGAACTGACAATAAAAGCTCCTGTTCCTGGCGAAGTGACCGACATCTACGCCGATATAGGGGAACTGATTAACACCGGCTATCCGGTTTTTTCTATTCTCCCAGAAAACGACAGATATGTTACACTTCACGTTAGAGAAGACGAAATGCATAACTTCTCCAAAGGGAAAATTTTCAAAGCAAACGTACAGGCTCTCGGCGACAAAGATATTTCCATGAAGGTAAATTACATTTCTCCATTAGGCGATTTTGCCGATTGGAAACCGACAAACCGGAAAGGAGAATTCGATCTAAAAACCTTTGAAATCCGTCTCGTCCCGATTAAAGAAAATAATAGTCTCCGTCCGGGTATGACTGCCCGTATAAAATTAGAGCGATAGAAAATGGATTTGAAAACAATATATCGTATAGCCGAGAGAGAGATTAGGGGCGTGAACAGAGTCGCCATATTTATTGCAATTGCCCTGCCCTTAATTCTTATATTGATATTTAATTCGATATATGAAAAGGAAATATTACGCGAGTTGCCCGTGGCGGTTTACGACTGCGACAGAAGCGAGCTTTCGCGTAAATTAATACGTCTTATTGACGCTTCCCCTTCCATGGAAGTAATCGATTCATACGGTTCGCTCGATATGATTGAACGAGGATTCAAAGACGGCAAAACCGAAGCCGTAATTTATATACCAACGGACTTTGAACGCTCGATTAAGCGGGGCAAGCAATCAAGGGTTATTGTATACAAAAACAGCTCCAATATTATAACGGGCAATCTTATCTTAAAAGACGCCACTACAATCGTAAAGACGTTTTCAGCCGGCGTGTTGCTGAATAAATTCGAAAAGAGCTCTATGAACGAAACGATTGCCTATCCGCTGGTTATTCCGGTCAAAATAGAAACCAGTTCGCTCTATAATTCTAACTACAGTTATCTGAGTTACTTGCCGCCCGGATTGATAGCTTTTACGCTTCAGATTGCAATTATGCTTTCTACATCTTTGATTATTAATTCCGAATATAGCGGAGGAACGTTTGAAGATTTGCTTTCGATATCGCACAGGGATACAAATTTAATATTTGCAGGAAAGTTTCTACCTTACTTTACGCTTTATTTTTTCATGTCGCTGATAATTCTTTTTGTAATTTTTCCGCTTTATAATATAGCTGTGAACGGTTCGTATATTTTACTATTGGTATTATTGATTATTTTCATCGCCGTCAATGTCAATACCGGGCTATTGATATCTTCATTGTTTAACGACCAACTTTTTGCAACCGAGCTGACAATATTCATTAACACTCCTGCTTTTATACTCAGCGGTTATACTTTCCCGGTTTGGGCGATGCCCTCGTTTCACAAGGCGCTGGCTTATTCAATGCCGTTCACATATTTCCTCGAAGCTTTTATAAAAATCATTCGCGCTGACGCGAACATATTTGAAATATCGTCCGAGCTTGCGGCGCTTGTTTTTTTTGCAATCGTCGCGTTTGCAGCGGCATATATCGCGTTGAATTACAGAATTAAGAAAATTATGAGCAGCGAATTCAAATGAAAGTTAAGGATATAATAAGAAACATAAAAAGCATCCTGGCATACGAGTCGCGCGCCATAAAAAGGGACGTTAATCTACTTGCAATACTCGTTTTAGCGCCGTTGTTTTATTCTTTCTTCTATAGTTCAGTATATGTCAATAAAGTTGAACGGGATGTTCCGGTGGCTGTGGTAGATTTCGACAGAACGCCTTCCTCGAGAGAATTGATTCGTTTATTCGACGCACACTCCAATATAAGCGTCAAATCCGAAATCGGTTTTCCGGACGAAAAATTGATACGCGACGGTTCCGTTCAGGGAATTATTGTAATTCCGGAATATTACGAACAAAAATTAAAAAAGCGCGAAAAGAACTCGATAAAAGTATATCTAAACACGTCGCGTTTTTTGATTTCGAACGACCTAAATAAAGGTATAAACGAGACCGTAGCTTATGTTAATGACGAAATTAAGGTTTCCTTATTCAGATCAAAAGGCTTAACGCCGCAACAGGCAAAGATATTGTCCGAGCCGGTACAACTCGAAATCCGCAATTTGTTTAATCCGTTGGACAGTTACGGCTACTACCTAATACCCGCCGTTCTCATTCTTATCTTGCACCAGACGTTATTAATGGGCATTTCCGAGAGAGTAGCTCAAAGCAGAGAAACGGCTGAAATTAGAAAGCTGGGAGAAAATTACGGTATTATTCAAACGCTTACTGCGGAAGGCATTTACTATACTCTTTTTTATTCCGTATACTTATTATTTTTTACTATTCTCATCTTCCCGCTATTCGGAATTAATTTCAAAGGGAATTATATCGTTCTTACCTTAACAGGATTTCTGTTTCTGGGCAGCGTAGTATACTTCGGAATTTTTATTTCTTCATTCTTCAAGAAAAAATTGCACGCGCTTCAAATAATGGCGCTCACATCGTATCCCATATTTCTCTTTTCGGGATACAGCTGGAAGTTAGAAGCAATGCCTCTTACAATTAAGCTATTGAGTTATTCGGTTCCATTTACTCCTTACATCAATCTTTTTACGAGGTTATCTCAAGCCGGCGCGGGAATTTCCAATCTCCTGCCCGAGATATTGCATCTTAGTGCGCTCCTTTTGTTCTATTTCGCGCTTTCCTTAATCAGAATTCATAAACTAAACAGAGGTATAAAATGAAACGGTTATTAACGTTATTAATTCTGTTAACATTGCCGTTCGCGGCATATTCACAAAGCAGAATTTCTGCCGGAATTATTTTCAGTCATTTCAACAATATCGGCGATAAAGGGATTACGGATATTAAATCTCCCGTAGGTTACGGTTTGTTAGCCGGATACGACATCACCGAGGAATTTGCAGTCGCTTTTACCGGAGAATATTTGAAAGGCGATATGAAAGAATTGAACGGTAAAGAAACCGATTACAGAGCGGGATTAACCGCAGTAGTTAAGCCTTTCAATACTGAGCTGATTTTCCCCTATCTATCTGCCGGATTCGTTACCGCATATAAAAAATACGAATACGGTAATCTCCCTTCGAGCGATAAATTCAAATTGTACGCGCGTTACGGCGCGGGAGTCGATTATAAACTGCTCGATAATCTATCGATTAATTTCGACCTCGGCGTTTATTTCAACGGAATGGAATTTTCCGGATGGACAAACAGTCTTGGTTTGAGAATAGCTCCCAATCTGTAAGTTCAGCTCTTTGAGCTGCGCTTCACACAACCCCTGTAACGGCGGAGTCTTTACGGCTCTGCCGTTTTTTATTTTCTCAAAAAATCTTTGAATATATCGAGACGGTAGCCCGATTCTTCGGAAAGTTTTTTTATCACCGTATATTTCTTAAATGCGTTTTTAATAATTATTATTATTTCATTTCCGGAAGCGGTTTCGGTCTCTTCGTTGTCGCCGCCTGTGAGCGAATATATAATTATCTTTTCGATTACCGAAAGCGTAAACAGCCAATCCAGAAATTCCTCGAAATTTTCCTTGCTGAAATAAACTACTCCTTCATATTCGTTAACGCCGATATATGTTCTAACCGATTCGTCGTCCAGCAAGTTGAGTATACAGTTGAACTGGTATTTCCTGTTTTCGGTTTTATCGTTATCGCCGCTATCGCAAAACATTTCGATTGCGCCGTTATTGATGTCCTGCAAGATTTTAAGCAACAATAATTCCCGCAGCAATTCGAATTCGCCCTTTCCGATTCTCTTGAGTATTTTTCTAATCGGCGAATCGAGCAATATTTTACTGATATAATTTTTCTTGTTAATATCGCCGTCGTCTTCGAAGAGCGACGACAAATTCGATACTACAAGCCATATCAGATAAAGGATTGTATCGTCTTTGTAGTTTCGGTATTCGTTAGTAATTACCGCTTTATGGAGCTCTTTATTCGGAATGTTTTCATCGACGATAAAATGTTTCTGCAATGTATCGTTCAGCGTTCTCAACGCATCAATTTCAAGCTCGAAATTTTTCCATATCAATTGATTATCCGATTCAAGTTCAAACTGCGCGCAAACTGTATCGATTAACTTATTGAATTTCCGCTTTAAGATAGATTCGCCGCCGTTTATCTCTTCCGAACCGTGAATGTAAATATCATAAAATTCTTCTATCGCATCGTCTTCGAAAATATCGAGGAATGCAGAGTGTATCGGTTCAAGCTGCATCTCTATCATAGCCCGCGAAATACTCGGGACTCCTTTACCCTGTAACTTCCGTTCAAGTTTTTCCCAATCGCCGAATTCATCGTAGATTTCTCTGAAATCCAGAAAGACAGCAGACTGGAAACCATTCAGCTGGATGTAGAAGCCGTCGATCGAAAGGTCGTATCCGGATTTGAGATATTCGAGATTTGTTACGTGCTCTCTAAAAACGTAATAGTAATTTTTAGATGATTTTATGTCGAGCGCGTCCGTGAGAGTTTTAACGTGCAGTTCTTTCTTGCCTCCGCGCTGCAGCAATTTAGGCGCAGACCTGAATATTTTGCCGGATGTGGATTCATATTTATTATTATAGAAGACCAGAGTCTTTTCGCCGTTTTCCCTGTTAGTAAAAGCAATCACGTTTTCGTTGACGTGACCGTAGTCGTCAATAAAATCATAGAGCCAGAAGTTTTCGACATTGCTGAACAAATATCTTTTTCGGAGGAGAGGGAAAATTTCTCTTTCGTGCCGGTCGATCAGCCATTGATTCGGCGATTCGTGATAGTATGCCCTTTGATATTCCATTCCGTATTTTTCCGTAAGTCCTTCGATTTGTCCGTGTGCAAACATCGGCAAACCGGGCAAAGTAGACATCAAAATGCAAACGCCGAAATATTTATCGTCCGAACCGAATTGTTTTATTGCCGTTTCCTCGTCCGGATTGCTCATAAAATTAACATACCGTTTGAGTATTTCAGGCTCGAATTCGAGCGTGTTAGTAATCAAATCCCTGAATTTGTCGTTTTCTTCTTTCATCAGCATATGCATAAAAGCCGAATTATATACGCGATGCATGCCGAGAGTTCTTACAAAATATCCTTCCATCAACCAGAAAGCTTCCGCAAGGAGCAGAGTGTCCGGCATTGCCCGATTAATTCTGTCGACAACTTCCCGCCAGAATTCCTTTGGAAATAGTTTGTCGAATTCTTCTTTAGTCATCGAAAAATCCGATCTGGAAGGAATGTCGCCGCCCTTACCCGGCTCCGGATACCAGAGTCTCGAAAAGTGTCTTTTTGTTAAAGTCATAGCCGCATCGAACCGGATAATAGAGAATTTACGTGCTACTTCGAAAATTTTCTGAATCACAGCTTCGCGAACTTCCTCTTTGATCATATCCAATTGCGCGGTATCGTTCCACGGCATATTCGTTCCGTCGTTTCCGTGGTAGATATAACGCCTCTCGCCGGTTTGATTATTTATCCACTCGAATACTACCGCCGCATCCGAGCGGTCCCAATAACCGTCTTCAATACGAATTTGGACTGCGGGGTCGTCCGAAAGATCAGGTCCCGTAAAGCTGTAAGACGGAAACGGAGGATAAGAAGTTTGTATGAAATATTCCGGATGTTCTACTATCCAGCGCGAATAAATGCCGGTATGGTTAGGCACCATATCGCTGGCAAGACGGATGCCGAAATGTCTGGCTCTTCGATTCAGGTTTTGGTAAGCTTCCTCTCCGCCAAGGTCTCCGGCAATAATATAATCGTAGAGGGAATATGCCGATCCGATAGCGTCAATATTTCCCATCAAGTGTTTAATCTTTTTCGACGCGCTGCTTCTTTCCCAAATACCGATCAACCATAGCGCGTTAAATCCCCAACGCTTTAATGTTTCGAGTTCTTCGTCCGGTATTTGATCGAGTCTTTTTATGGGTCTCTGATATTTCTTGCTCAATTGATCGAGCCATACATAAGTATTTTTCGCAATCAAAACCACTTTGGGCATCCAGTCGGTATCGGCGGTAAAATTTTCCGGCTCTTCATAATCTTTTTGCGCTTCGAGGGCATACTGATAACCTGATTTACCGAGACGAAGAATATCGGCATTGTCCGGAACGCCGAAGAAATTCGGAGCTACTGCAGGGGCTCCGCCGGGACCTCCGCCCTGAATATATTCCTCTTTAATAAAATCCTTTCCGCGTAATAATTTTTTCAGAAAATCTTCGTTTAATAAAACGCCCCACTTTTCCATAATAAAATCGAGCTGCTTCTCAATATCTTCCGGACTATTCAGAAAAGGCGATTTGAAAAAAGTAAAAATATCCTGGTTTTCCAAGCCGAAGCGTTTTTCTTCTTTGAAAAATCGTTCGAGCAAATCGATGCTTTTGCCGTAAAGGTCTTTGTTTTTGAAATAATTGTCGTCAAATAATTCTCTGATTTTTTTATTCGCGGGATTTTGATTTGCAAAATGAAGAAGTATCAACTCTTCCAGGGCAATGTCGTTATTTTTTTTGCCTGCGGTCATCGAATTGAGATAGTCGTAAATCCCGATACGTCCTCTGAATACATCCGTAGGAGGAAATAATTCCACGAATTCAAACAATAATTTTCGATACTGATTTTCACTCAGATGATTCGTAATAAAACCGGCGGCTCGTTCGAATACTCCGGGATTAACATTCTCTTCATAAATTCTAAAAAGGTAATGATAAATTTCGTCGATTAAAGCGGCGGCGTTGACTTTGCCCGCCTGGACGTAATCCGACGGATTTCTCTTAGAGTTGATTTTATGAACCAGCTTGCGTACGGCATGAAAGTCCGCAAAAATCAAATTGCCTTCAATCGAAAAGAATTCGTCTTCTATATCGTATTTTTTCCTTATATCCGCTGCAACATGAAATTCATATTTGGGATACGAATTTTTTTTCAGATTAAACGGAAACAGAGACGAAGCGACTTTAGTTTTTGCCATCTTGCTTAATTCATCTGGTTTATTATGTGCAATATAATCAAATATAACCATTTAAGGTAAGGATAAATTGCGGCTGGTATTTTGTCAAATAATCAAATGCGCGTCGTAAATCCGAGGCTCTCGATAATAGTTTTTGCTTTGTCCGCGTCCTGCTGGGTTTCGAAAGAAATTCTGAAAGTGCCGCCGGACCCCAGTCTTATTTTCAAAAGTTCAAGATCCTTTATATTAATTCCCGCTTTATAGAGAGCGGATGTTATTTTTGCAAGCACTCCCGGCTGATCTTTGACAAACACGAAAATGTCGAAGAGCGGATTGATAAAGCCTTTCGTATTCTTCGGAATTTCGTCTCTTTTTTTGCGAGCGCTTTCAAATTTTTCCGCCAGTAGTTTGTAATTGCCTTTTTCAATTGCTCGTTTCAATTCCGTAAGGTCGTAGGAAAAATTATCTATTGCCTGTAAAATATTTTTTTGATTGTATCTGATTATCGGTTCCCAGAGATTGAAATCGCTGGCGGCAATGCGCGTCATATCTCTGAAACCTCCTGCCGCGAAATCGAAGAAATTAATATCGCTGTCTTTAATAACTGCGGAATTAATCAGCGACACGGAAAGCAATTGAGGCAGATGACTGACTGCAGCAACAATTATATCGTGAACTTTGGGATTTAAAAACGTAATATGCGCGCCTGTCGAATGTATCAGGTCTGTAAATTCCTTCAACGTCGGAAAGTTTTTTGACGAGTCGCTTAAAATATAAACACTGTTTTCAAATAAGGTAGAATCGGAATGCTCGTAACCGTTTTTTTCTTTTCCCGCCATAGGATGACCGCCGATATAAAACCCGCTGCAATTGCCGCCGCATTCGTTCCATATTTGATGGAATATTTCTTTGACGCTGCAAACGTCAGAAATTACCTGCCCGGTATTCAGTTTCGGAATTAAATTCTTAAAAGTTTCTATCGATTTGTCGACGGGAAAACAAAGGAAAATCAAGTCGTCGTCCAACGCCTCATCGATTGCGTCGAGTCCGCGGTCTATTACTTTTTCGTTGAGCGCTTTTTCCAGTACTTCCCGGCGGTCGTATGCCGAAATTACCAAACCGGGATTTGCCGATTTAATGGCTTTGGCTAACGAACCGCCGATTAATCCCAAACCGAGAAAAGCTATTTTGTTAAAGCGCAATTTATAATGACCTGTTAATTACCTTTGCAATTGAGTCGAGCTCTTTCATCAGATTTAAAAAAGTATCGGGCAATAAAGCTTGAGGACCGTCGGAAAGAGCTTTTTCGGGGTCGTCGTGAATTTCGATCATTAATCCGTCGGCTCCTGCCGCGACTGCGGCTCTTGCCATAGGCGGCACCTGGTCGCGCAATCCGGTCGCGTGCGAAGGATCTGCAATTACTGGTAAATGGCTCTTCTTATGGACAATCGGAATAGCCGAAAGATCGAATGTGTTTCGCGTATAAGTTTCGAATGTTCTTATTCCTCTTTCGCAGAGCATTACATCCGGATTGCCGCCGCTTAAAATATATTCGGCAGACATCAGCCATTCTTCGATAGTAGCGGCAATACCGCGTTTTAACATAACCGGTTTTTTCACGTTGCCCAGTTCCTTCAGCAACGGAAAGTTTTGCATATTGCGCGCTCCGACCTGAAAAATGTCGGTGTAAGGTTCGATCAGCTCGATATGACTAATCTGCATTACTTCGGTAATGACAAGCAGGTTATATTTGTCGGCGGCTGCGCGCATCATTTTCAAACCTTCCACTCCCAATCCTTGAAACGAATAAGGCGAAGTTCTCGGTTTGAACGCGCCTCCCCTTAAAATTCTTGCGCCGGATTTGGCTACCGTTTCGGCAAGTCTGAAAATCTGCTCTTCGCTTTCTACAGAGCATGGACCAGCCATCATTGCAATTTTATCGCCGCCAATTTCAACGTCCTTAATTTTTATTACAGTGTTTTCTTCTTTAAAACTCCGGCTGGCGAGCTTATACGGCGTTGTAACCCTGTAAACGTCTTCCACTCCCTCGAGTATGCTGATATTTCGTATGTCGAAATTAGGTTGAACGCCGATTGCGCCTATAATAGTTTTTTCGGCTCCTTCCGAAAGATGAACTTTAAAGCCGTAATTTTCGAGATGATTTATTACGTTTTGTACCTGTTCTTTTGTAGCGTGTTTTTCGAGTATAACAACCACTTTAAATTACCTCCTTAATTATGAAATTTTTTTTCGCCCGCCTTTATTTCCAACGGAATATAATCTTCCTTTGAAGGTATTGCACAGGAATAATTCGGATTGTAAGCGCAATACGGATTATAAGCAAGATTAAAATCGACTGTGTAAATATAATTCGGATCGTCCTGTTTTTCAAAATCGAGATACCTGCCCACTCCATAGGATTCTTTGTTTGTAGTTTTATCCGTAAACCAGATGGAATAATATTTTGTCCCGTCCTTTCCCGTCGATTCGTATACATTTACCTTAAATTCTTCTCCGTCGTAACGAAATTTCACATAACCGAATTTAACCGTTTCCCTCGGCTCGCCTTTAGTGCCGTATATTATCACAGTGTCTTTTTCCGGGTATTCGTACAATTTACTTGTGAAAACGAAATCGGGCTTTACATCGAAATAATTCAGTTCGTGAAATTCCACTTTATTTTTGAAATTAAACGGCGACCTGGGGTCCGACTTCATAAACTCGTTAACTTGCGCGCGGTGTTCTTCGATTCTTTTTATATAAGCCTCTTCTTCGGGCGACAATTTATCCGAGCATGAGAAAAGTAAAACAGACAAAAACATTACGTATAAAATTTGTTTCATGTTTTTTTCTCTTCTTTTATTTTTTTCTTTAATTCGTTCAATTTATTGAGCGCCTCAATCGGCGTAATTGAATCGATCGGCAAATCCTCAATTTCTTTCCGCAATTCTTCGTCTTTCATTTCGAAGAGATTAATTTGCATCTCGTCGATTTTTCTCATGCGGGAAATTTTTTCTTTCTTAATTTCATAAGGAGTAAGTTCTTTGCTCTCGAGATTAATCAAAATTTCTTTTGCCCGGTTTGTAACATAAACCGGCAATCCAGCCATCTGCGCCACCTGAATTCCGTAACTGTGGTCTGCGCTGCCGGGTTTTACTTTATGCAGGAAGATAACTTTATCGCCGTATTCTCTTACATCGACTTTATAATTTTTAATTCTGGGAAAAATCTCCGCCATTTCGTTCAACTCGTGATAGTGAGTTGCAAAAAGAGTTTTGGCTGCAATTTCAGGATTTTCGTGCAAATATTCCGTAATTGCCCAGGCAATCGAAATACCGTCGAATGTGCTTGTGCCTCTTCCTATTTCATCGAGCAGAATGAGACTTTTACTTGTAGCGTTGTTCAAAATATTTGCCGCTTCCTGCATTTCAACCAGGAAAGTGCTTTCGCCGGTTGTAATGTTATCGCTGGCTCCGACGCGCGTAAATATTCTGTCGACTATGCCTATTCGCGCTTCTTTAGCCGGCACGTAAGAACCGATTTGCGCCATTAATACAATCAAACCAATCTGCCTCAAATAAACGGACTTACCCGCCATATTCGGACCGGTAAGAATTATTATCTGGTCTTCCGAAGAAGACAAATGACAACTATTTGGAGTAAATTTTTCGCCGGGAGGTAAAATTTGCTCGACTACCGGATGCCTTCCGTCAACTATGTCGATAACATCCGACTCGTCGACCGTGGGTTTTACGTAATTGTATTGCTCGGCGCACTCGGCAAACGAGAGAAAACAATCGAGCATGGCAATCAAACGGGCATTCGTCTGTACCGGCTCGGTAGCCGCTGCAATCTGGTACCTGATTTGCTCGAATAACTCGAACTCGAGCCTGGAAATATTATCCTGCGCGTTAAGAATTTTTTCTTCGTATTCTTTTAACTCAGGAGTAATATAACGCTCGCTGTTAACCAGAGTTTGTTTCCTGATGTAGTGAGAGGGCACTTTATCTTTATTTGCGTGACTTACTTCGATATAATAACCGAAGACCTTGTTGTAACTGACTTTCAAAGAAGAAATACCCGTCTTTTGTCTTTCTTCCTTTTGCAGATTGGAAATCCATTCTTTTGCGTTGAATGCCAGATTGCGCAATTCGTCAAGCTCCGGATTATATCCCGGTTTAATTACGCCGCCGTCGTTAATAGAAGCAGGCGGTTCTTCATTGATAGCGTTTTCAATTTTGGAAACCAATTCTTCGAGAGGATTCAATTTGTCGTTGATTTGTCTCAGAGTTTCAGCCTTCGATTGATCGAGCAGTTGTTTTATCAATGGGATTTTTTTGAGAGAATTTTTCAGATTGATTACTTCCCTCGGATTGATTCTGCCCGTGCATGCTCTGGCAATTAATCTTTCGATGTCGCCGATTTCGCTTAACTCTTCGCGTAAGTTTTTTCTGAGAATTTTATTCGCGAATAATTCTTCAACGCATTCCTGCCTTTTGAGTATCGGTTCGAGTTTTTTTAACGGAGTTGTAATCCACCGTTTAAGAAGACGTCCGCCCATCGAAGTGGAAGTTTTATCGAGAATCGATATGAGCGACCCTTCTCTTTCTCCGCTTTGAATTGTAAATAAAATTTCGAGGTTTCTTTTTGTGGAATAATCGAGCGCCATATACTCGGTCGGATTATACACCGAGATACGGTTTATATGCGGAAGGTTGGCTTTTTGAGTTTCGCGCAAGTAGTTAAGTGCCGCTCCCGCCGCCGAGACGGCAAGATTCATATTTTCGATTCCAAAACCTTTCAAGGTTTTGACCTCGAAATGATTCAGTATCAAATCCTGACAATAGTCGAAGTCGAAAATCCAGTCGTCAATTTTGGTAATTCTTGCGTCGCCGGCATATCTTACGATTAACGGCTCGAGTAAATTCTTCAGTTTTTTGGGTATTAAAATTTCGGCGGGATTTATAAGCCCGAGCTGCTCGGGCAATAATTTTTTGTCTGTTTCATAAGTTTGAAATTCGCCTGTCGAAATGTCGCAAAATGCGAGTCCGAATCTATCATCGTCGCCGTATATCGAAAGCAGGTAATTATTTTTTTTATGGTCGAGCAATTTATCGGAGAAAGCCACACCGGGCGTAACCACTTCTATTACTTCCCGTTTAACAATTCCTTTGGCGAGTTTAGGGTCTTCCACCTGTTCGCACACCGCCACCCTGTAGCCGGCGCGCACAAGTTTGGGAAGATACGAATCGATAGCGTGATGCGGAAACCCGGCAAGCGGTACGTCTTCTGCCGCTCCGTTGGCTCGTTTGGTTAATGTAATGCCCAAAACTTTCGAAGCTATTTTTGCGTCTTCCTCAAACGTCTCGTAAAAATCCCCCATCCTGAAAAGCAGGATCGTATCGGGATATTCCTTCTTTATCCTCGTATACTGAGCCATTAACGGGGTAACACTCATACCGGTAAATCTCGATTTTTTGGGATAAAAATATACTATAATGAATGACGAATAACAATTTGGGTTTGATTCAAGGAAGGTTGTAACAAATTAAATTTCGTAAATTTTCTTTTCTTTTAGGATATTAAAAGGCTGCCCGTAACAGAGAGCAGCCTGCCGGTATTCGCTTACTCGTCAATGAATAAAGAAATTCACTCCGATGCCGATATTAATTGCTTTGGTTACATCGTCTTCCGGATAATAATCCGAATCGCCTATTTCAGCTCTGCTGTAATTAATTGCGGCTTCGATTGCAAAGTAATTTGTAATAAAATAATCTACTCCGCCGGAAAATTTAATTTCTGTGTATTTCGAGGTAGAACCGTTTTTCATTTCCATATAAGTCAAGCCCGCGCCGAGAAAGGGTTTTAATTTCTTATCCGGATTAAAATAATAACGAACAGCCGGACCAAATCCGTAGTAATTGTACGAACTGTTTTCATATCCGTAATGAATGAAAGTCAATGAAACAGCCGTATACAAATTATCCACGAAGAAATATCCGATTTGCGGCTCGAAACGAAAATAATTGACCGTTCTGCCGTCGTTAGTTACGCTTTCATACGAAACGGAACCGTTTAGCGTGTATGTGCCTTGTCCGACCGGAGATTGCGCCTTAAGGTTTCCGAATACCAGAAGCAATAAAAGAAAGAATGCCGTCGTTTTCATGTGTCCCTCTTTGTTTGTTGATATATATGACTAGAAGAATTAGAATATATAATAATCGAGTATGGTTCCCAATTATGCCCTTCGCCCTCGTTAAAAATATATGCCCGCGATAATTAATTTATTTATTGTGTATTTTCATAAAACTCAACTTATCCCAATACCCTCTTTGAAGTTTTATTTTGCCGTTCTCTATATAAAAAAATCCGCATCCTCTCAACCCTAACGGATCGCGCCATTCGAGCGCAGCCCAATTTCCGTCTTGGAGCAGATTCTCCACAATACAGACCATCTCGGCTTCGGCAAATTCTTTCTTAAACATATCTCTGATTGCGCTTTTGCCTTCGACGGGTTCATTTGGAATTTGGTAATTAACTGCGTCTTCGCTGTAGAGTTCGGACAATCCGTCCGCATCGGCTTTATTGAAAAGCTTCACCCATTCTTTAACGACTTCACCCGCTTCCATGCGTCTCACTTTTTTATAATCCCGTTTTTATATTAGCTAATATACTCAGAAATACAACCAATAAAAAAGTAACCGCCGATAATATCAGCCATCTCATACCGGCATACGATGCCACTCCGATCATTCCGCCAAGCGCGGCATAAAATAACGCGACATAAGGTATCGCTATGATTTTATTTTTCCTGAAATCGATCTTCAACGAATAATCGAGTAAAAATTCGAGAATTATAAACAGACACAGCAATATCAACTGAAGGTAATAGATAAACGGTCTATTAAATACATGAGCTTTTATAAGAAGGAATAATGCGGGGAAAAATGAGAACAGGAACAGGACCCCGAGTAAATATTCCGTTTGCGGGCGTTTGTATAATCTCGCTATAAACAAAGCCGCCAGAATAATATTGTTCCAGACCGCAAGTAGCGCCCCTGTCAGATTATATGGATATTCATCAAGCGACATCTAATTTTATTATTAGATAGAATTTGCCTCGCTTCAAAATAAATAAAATCGAACTCTGTTCAAAAAGAATTTTCAGATAAGATAGCCGGCAATTGCATCGGCTATTTTTTCGCCGTCGATTGCTGCCGAAACAATACCGCCCGCATATCCGGCTCCTTCTCCCGCAGGATACAAACCCTCGATTTGTAAATGGCGCAACGTTGTTTTGTCTCTCGGAATCCGGAGCGGCGAACTGGTTCTCGTTTCGGCTGCTAAAATTTGAGCTTCGGCGGAAATAAAGCCCGGCATCTTTTTATTAAAAATAAGGAGCGCCTCGCGTAAACTTTTTTTTATTCGTTCGGGAAATATTTCGTTCAAGTCGTATGAAACGGCGCCGGGTATATAAGACGTCGGCGGCAGGGAATCCGAGACTCTTCCTTTCAAAAAATCGACCACTCTTTGAGCTGGCGCTTTTTGAGTTTTACCGCCGGCTTCGAACGCGGCAATTTCAATCGATTTCTGGAATTCCAATCCTGCAAATACTCCGGCGTTTTTATACTCTTCCCAATCGCTTTCATCCACCGATACAACGAGTCCGGAATTAGCAAACGGCGAATCGCGCCTCGATAAACTCATACCGTTGAGCACCAGTTCGCCCGGCGCTGTGGATGCCGGTACTATTATGCCTCCCGGACACATACAGAATGAATAAACTCCTTTGTCATCAACCTGACAGGCAAGGCTGTAACTCGCCGCGGGTAAATTGGGATGTCGTTTTTTTGCGTGATATTGTATGCTGTCGATTAAATTTTGCGGGTGTTCGATTCTTACTCCCAGCGCAAACGGTTTGGCTTCAATCAGTATTCCTTTTTTGTCAAGCAAGTAATAGATGTCTCTTGCTGAATGACCCACGGACAGTATTACAGCGTCGGCTATAAATTCTTTTTCGTCGTTAACTATTACTCCCCGGATACGGGATTGTTCAACAATCAAATCTGTTACTCGCGAATTGAAATGAATTTCGCCTCCGTGATTCAGAATCGTTTCCCGAATGTTCGAAACTACTTTCGGCAATACATTGGAGCCAATGTGAGGATGCGAATCAATCAGAATTTCGGATTGCGCGCCGTGATACACAAGAAGATTCAGAATCCTTTTAACGTCGCCTCTTTTAGTCGATCTCGTATATAATTTACCGTCGCTGTAGGTTCCCGCTCCTCCTTCGCCGAAGCAATAATTTGAATCGGGATTAACAATGCCGAACTGTTGAATGGTTCTTAAATCTCTCCTTCTGCTCCGAACGTCCTTTCCCCTTTCCAGTATAATCGGTTTAATGCCGAGCTCGAGAAATCGCAATGCCGCAAACATGCCCGCAGGCCCGAAACCGACAATAATTACTCGTTTTCCATTTTCAACATTTTTAAAATCGAAACCGAAGGTTTCTTCGGCGGGTTTTTCGTTTATATATACAACCGCTTGTATTCTATAAACGGGATTTTTTCTGCGCGCGTCGATAGAACGTTTTAATATCGAAACATGAGTAATCTCATTAATATCTTTCCGGATCTCTTTTGCCGCAGCTCTTCGAATAAATTCATAATTAAAAATGTTTTCCGGCTGTATGATTAATTCGAGTTCTTTTTTCATATTAGTACGTCGACTTAATTACGCCGCCGTCGACGGCGATAGTTGAACCCGTAATATACCCCGCCTGCTCGGAAGCAAGATAGACAATCAAAGAAGCGACTTCGTCCGGACGACCGAGGCGTTTCATAGGTACGTCATTAGCCATCGATGATAAAATTTCTTCGTGAGACACTCCGCTTTCTTTGGCTCTCACAACGGCTAACTCATAGAGTCTGGAAGTTAATGTGTAGCCGGGCGCCACGTTATTGACCGTAATATTAAATTTTCCCACCTGATTGCTCAAGGTTTTTGCGAATGCAGTTACCGCGCTTCTGAATGAATTCGACAACACCAGGTTATCAACCGGTTGTTTGACAGAGAGGGAGGTTATATTAATGATTCTGCCCCAATTTTTTGCTTTCATACCGGGAAGCACAAGCCGTGTAAATCTAACGGCGCTCATCAACACCTGTTGAAAAGCTTCCTCCCAATTTCTGTCGTCGATATTTTCAAAAAAGCCCGGCGTCGGTCCGCCGCAATTGTTTACAAGAATATCGATGTCGCCCAGCTCGTCTTTAACTTTTTTGACGGTCGTATCTATGTCCTCGCTTTTATTGATATCGCATACAACCCACATCGGCTCCACGTTAAAAATATTCCGGATTTCTGACACTGTTTTTAACAAATTATCTTTATTGCGGGAACAGATAGCTACTTTACAGCCCTCTTTAATAAACAACTCTGCCGTCGCCCTTCCTATTCCCATACTGGCGGCAGTAACCAGAACGGTTTTACCTTTCAGAAACAGTTCCACTTATCACCTCGCGGATAATTTTTTAATTATTAATGCGAAGATAATATTTGCGGTTATTATAAAAAAATAGCAGGCTCAAACGAGCCTGCATCTAACAAATTAAGGAGGCTATGCTATGAAGAATTCCTCGTATTGAGGAAACCGTTTTAAGAGGGGAGGTTATTTAACTGATCTCTTACAATTTTTTCCGTGTCGAGCGCAATAACCAATTCTTCATTTGTGGGTATACGCAATACTTTTACTTTTGAATCCTCGGAGGAGATAACAGCTTCGCCTTGAGGATTTTTATTTAAGTTTTCGTCGAGTTTGATTCCAAGGAATTCCATGTCGGCGCAGACGTCTTTTCTAACCATATCGGAATTTTCACCGATGCCTCCGGTAAACACTACGGCATCCAGTCCGCCCATAGCAGCCGCATAAGCGCCGATATACTTTTTGATTCTGTACGTAAATACATCGAAAGCGTTTTTGGCTTTTTTATTGCCTTCGAGCACTGCATTTTCAATTTCTCTCATATCGCTGCTTTCGCCGCTAAGACCGATCAATCCGCTGTGTTTGTTTAATAATGTATTTGCTTCGGAAATTGACAGACCTTCTTTACCCATAATATAAAGAATCACAGACGGGTCCATATCTCCGCTTCTTGTGCCCATTAAAAGACCCTCGAGCGGGGTGAAACCCATAGTAGTATCGACCGATTTACCGCAATCGACCGCCGCCATCGAACATCCGTTGCCCAAATGCGCTGTAATTATTTTCAGTTTTTCGATCGGACGATTCAATAAAGCAGCCGCTCTTTCGGAAACATAACGATGCGAAGTTCCGTGAAATCCGTACCGTCTGATTTTATACTTTCTGTACAATTCATAAGGAATGCCGTACAAAAATGCTTTCGGAGGCATTTGAACGTGGAATGCCGTATCGAAAACCGCCACTTGAGGCACATTAGGAAGCTGTTCTTTTGTGGCATTAATTCCTTTTATATTCGGCGGATTGTGGAGCGGCGCAAGTTCAATATTTTCTTTAATAGCGTTCATCACCTGATCGGTAATAAGAACGGAGCCGGAAAAAGTTTCGCCGCCGTGAACAACTCTGTGACCCACCGCGTCAATTTCTTTTTTATCTTTTATTACTCCGTGATTAGGACTGAGCAGAACAGCGATTACATATTCAATGGCTATCGAATGATCCAGAATTTCGCCTACTATTCTGATTTTCTCTTTACCGTGGGGGGTATGCGTCAAAACTGCGCTTGACATTCCGATTCGTTCCACCATTCCTTTTGCAAGCGCAATCTTCTGTTCGGTGTCGAAGAATTGATATTTAATCGAAGAACTTCCGCTGTTTAATACCAGAACTTTCATTTCAAACCTCTATTGCATCGTTGATGTAATTATTTTGCCGTCGGCGTCGTATTTAAAGAAACCTTCGCCTGTTTTCTTGCCGAGTTTTCTTTCCCGTACGAGTTTTCTCAAAATCGGGCACGGTCTGTAACGCGGCTCGCCCAGGCTGTGCCATAAAGTTTCCATCCATGCAAGAACTTCGTCGAGTCCCATTGTATCTGCCATTTCGAGAGGACCCATCTTAAAATTGTATCCCAATTTCATAGCGGTGTCGATATCATGCGCCGAAGCGATTCCTTCAAGAAGAATATACATTGCTTCGTTCAGTAACGGAACGATAGCGCGCGTTGTAACAAAACCGGGATACTCGTAAACCTGAACCGGAGTTTTGCCGATGCGAGCGGCGAATTTTTTAATAATTTCGACCGTCCTGTCGGAGGTTTCGAGTGCGCGAACCAATTCGACCAACGGAACTTTCGGTACGGGATTCAGAAAGTGCATTCCGATAATTTTATCGGGCCGTTTTGTCACTTCGGCAATTTTGGTCAAACTGAGCGTTGAAGTATTCGATATGAAAATAGTATCGGGTTTCGCAATTTCGTCGAGTTCTTTGAAAATCTTTTTTTTCAGTTCGTAATTTTCGTCGACAGCTTCAATTACCAGATCGCATTCGGGAATTTCAGAGCGGTCGGTAGTCCATTTAATTCTGCTGAGAATCGATTTCATTTCGCTCTGCGTCATAGCCCATCTTGCAATTTCCCTTTCCATCGAGGCTTTCAGACTTTCCTGCGATCTCTTGCAACGCTCTTCGTCTTTTTCAATAATAACGACGTCGATGCCGGCAACCGAAATAGTTTGCGCTATTCCCTGCCCCATCAAACCGCCGCCGATAATAGCGACATACTCGATTTTGTCTTTATCTCCGTTGGCTGATTTTTCGCCCAGGAGGTCTTCCAGACGTAATTTTTCTTCGGACATTTCTAACCTTAATTTTTTCTGCGAATTATAACAAAATCCGTACCAACAATTTAATAAGAAATAAGATAAATTTGTTATCTTATCAGTAAACTTTTTATTAAATCTAAAAAAAGCGATTCAAATGTGAGAAACTGCGCCGATTTATATGAACCCTGAAAAGATACTTAATGAATTTTTCGGTTACGAAAAATTTCGGCCGGGTCAAAAAGAAATAATCGACTCGATACTCGAAGGCAGGAACACGCTGGCAATAATGCCGACCGGCGGGGGCAAATCGATTTGTTATCAAATTCCCGCCCTCGTTTCCGATTCTATCTCGATCGTAATATCTCCGCTTATTTCATTGATGAAAGACCAGGTCGATTCGATAAACAACAAAGAGGAAGTAGCCGCTTATATCAACAGCTCTTTAGAGCCGAAAGAAATTTTTTCGATCTATCGTAAAATAGAATCGGGGAAAATAAAGCTGCTCTATGTGGCGCCGGAAAAACTCGACAATAAAGAATTCACGGAAAAAATCAGAAGCTTAAAACCCGCCTTTCTTTTCGTCGACGAAGCTCATTGCATTAGCGAATGGGGACATAATTTCAGACCGAGCTACAGAAAAATAAAAGATTTCGGCGAATACGCCGGTATTACGAAAATATCCGCATTTACCGCTACAGCCACGGAGGATGTGCGCGAAGATATCGTAATGCAATTGGGAATGAAAAATCCGCGCGTTTTTGTATACGGTTTCGAAAGAAGCAATCTGCGTCTCCATGTAATACGAACCATAAGAAAAAAAGAAACGCTTCTGAAGATACTCAACGAAAATGAAAAGCCGTCTATAGTTTACACCGCCACGCGCCGATACGCCGAGGAACTTGCTAAATTTCTTACCGACAACGGCATTTCGTCTTCTTACTATCACGCCGGCTTAACCGCCGACTTGAGGAGAATTATTCAGGACGATTTTATCGAAGGCAGAACAAATACAATAATCGCGACAAATGCTTTCGGTATGGGAATTGACAAAAGCGATATAAGAACAATCGTGCATTACAATATTCCCGGCAATCTTGAAAATTATTACCAGGAAATCGGAAGAGCCGGAAGAGACGGCAAGCCTTCAAATATTTTTTTACTATACGACGAACAAGATATCAATATTCAGGAGTATTTCATCAATAACTCCTTCCCCAACCGCACTCAGGTCGAGTTGATTTATAATTCGATTTGCGACCACCACAAAATAGCTTTGAACGCATTTCCCGACAAACCTGTGCGGCTTGATCCGGATCTCTTATCGTACCTTGAAAAGCAAAAAATAAATAAGGCTCTTCTGGAATCTTCCCTGAAAATTTTAGAAAAGTCGGGTTATATAAAACCGGAACGAAACTATTCGAGCAAATATTATGCGGTATTCCCTCACACGTATGAAAAAATCGACAGCTTCGCAAAAAAACTAGAAGACAACGAGCTTAAAGATCTGTTGTATCTGCTGGCAAAACTATATAAGGAAAAAATTTTTGTTCGTAAAACCGAGATTAACATAAAAAAATTGTCCGAAATATTAGGAGCGACCGAAAAAGAGATTTCCGGGAATCTCGAGCTTTTGGATCGAAGCGGCATAATTAATTTTACAAAGCCGGCGCCTCATACAGAAATTAAATTTATTAAAGAAAGGCTGCGAAACGATCTGCTAAAATTCGACTTTTCGGATAACGAACGGCTGATAAAACACCATAAAGCAAAATTGCGGCGTATGATAGACTATGCTCATACACATGACTGCAGGATGAAATTCATACTCGATTACTTCGGCGAGAGACACGATAATTACAAATGCGGCAATTGCGACAACTGCGCAAACGTGAAAATTACGCTATCCGACAACGATTATATTAAAGGGCATATTCTCAGCGCTTTGAGGGAATGCAATAAACCTTTGAATACGCAAAGGCTAATAAAAATCTTAACAGGAACGGATCCTGACTACGGAAATTACGCTTCTTATGCGGCTTGCACTCATTTTACAGCATGGGAAATCGAGGACTCGCTTGCCGATTTGCAAAACGAAAATAAAATCGAACTCAAAAACGGATTTGTAAAATTAAAAGTCGACAACAAGAAAGACGATTTCAACGATTACGAATCGCGACTGATTCTGTTGAATAAATTGAAAGAAATAAGAAAAGAAGCCTCTGTAAAATTCAATCAGCCCGCATATATGATTTGTCCCGACAACATTTTGACTGAGATATCCCGTCGCAAGCCGGCGTCTTATTCCGAATTGATGTCGATACGCGGATTCACAAAATATATGTACAACAAATTGGGCGAAGAGATTCTTTCGGTTATTAAAACAGCAGAAGAAGAGAGCTCTTTGGATAAAAAACTTTCCGAAAAAAATATTCCTCAGAATTTCAAAAAAATTTATGAGCTCGTTCAAAAAAGATATTCGTTAAAGGATATGTCGTCGATAACCGGACTGCCGGAATCCGTAATCTCAATTCAGCTCGAAACATTAATCGGCATTCTGCCGGATTTGGAAACGGACTATCTGTTCGATAAAGGCGAGCTCCGGAAAATCAATGAAAAAATCGACGAGGGAATTCGCGATTTAAAAAATCTTTATAAGATTTTTGAAGGGAAAATCAGCTATTCCAAATTACGAATAGCTCTCGCAAAAAAAGGATTCAGTTGATATTGTCTTCGGCTTTCAAACGATTGAGATATTCTTCCGATAAATCAAAAAACCGTTCCCATTTTTCTTTATCTTCTTTCAAGCTGTTCAGATAGTCATCAAACTGTTTTTCATCGATATCGTATTTTTTGAACAGTTCTTTTTTATAAGCTTTTGAAGAATCGGATTCGGCGCCGTACTTTTCGTTAATTATCAAAACGCTAACATATACCTCGGCGGCTTTCCGGTCATCCAGTCGGATTTTTTGTTCGCAGCCGTAAAATAATGCGGGCAGTAAAACGAGCGCCAACAGAATAATTTTATTTTCTTTTACTGGCTTCAAAAAGAATTCTCTTTTCACGTTCAGTCAGATTCTGGTAACCGCTTTGACTTATTTTGTCGAGGATTCTGTCGATTTCTTCCTGAGTAATTTCCTCTTCTTCGGAATTGAGTTCGTAGAATTCGGCTTCTTCGATTTCCGTTCCTCTGAATTTACGCGGCTTTCTGAATTTAGCGGAGCCGCCGAAATTTTTACTCCGTTTAAATAAATTGAACAAATTATCGAATCTGAAATGATAGTTGCGGTCGAGCATAATGAAAAGGAAGCCAGTAACGGCGCCGCCGATGTGAGCCAGGTGAGCTACGATTGTAGGTTCGTTTACGGAAACGAATTCAAACAAGACAAGAATTGCGATCAAATACTTTGCTTTAATCGGAATAAGGAAATAGAACAATATATACCTGTCGGGGAAAAACATTGCAAATGCAATCATAATTCCGAATACGGCGCCCGAAGCGCCGATTGTAGGAGCAGAAACCGAACCGAGCAGAGGCGATAAAAATATCTGGAAGAGTCCGGCGCCAATTCCGCACGCCAGATAAAATATCAAGAACTTTCTCGGACCCATTATATTCGCAATTTCCATTCCGAACATCCAGAGCATAAACATATTAAACAGTATATGGGTAAAACTGCCGTGCATAAACTGATAAGTTATAAATTGCCATATCTGGAAATTATACGGTTCCCCGAGCTGGTCGAAACCCCATATCGGATTGAGCGCAAAATATCTGTTAAGAAAATACCATCCGGGAATACCTCCGAACGTAAAATTCTCGAATATCAGCTGTATTAAAAAAACAACTACGTTAATAATCAGTAAATTTTTAATTACCTTCGGGAAAAAGGAAAAACCCCCGAAACCCGACGGACGATAATAATCTCTTGAATCAAGTCCCATTTAATAATCGCTCTTTTTTATATACGAAAATATATTTTTTTTACCAGAAATGCCCTACATTGAGGAAATTAAATAAGGCTGACCCGCGGAGAGTCAGCCCTTGAGTGAGAAATCAATTGTCGTCGTTCAGAGCGGCAACGCCCGGAAGAACTTTACCTTCTAAGAATTCGAGCGAGGCGCCGCCTCCTGTCGAAACGTGAGAGACTTTATCTTCGAGATTGGCTTTTTTAATTGCCGCTGCGGAGTCGCCTCCGCCGATTATCGTTTTGGCTCCTTTTGCTGTTGCTTCGGCAAGCGCTTCGGCAATTGCAAATGTTCCTTTGGCAAAGTTATCGAATTCAAAAACTCCGAGCGGACCGTTCCAAATTATTGTCTTGCTTTCGAGAATTACCTGTCTGAACGCTTCGATGGTTTTCGGGCCGATATCGAGTCCCATTTTGTCGGCTGGGATTTTATCCGAGTCGACTACTTCGGCGGGAGCGTCGTTATTGAATTCCGGCGCGACTACGTTATCCTTCGGCAGCAATACGTTCTTGCCCGACGTTTTGAATTTTTCGAGCATCTCTTTGGCAAGTTCAATCTTTTCTTCTTCCAACAGCGACTTGCCTATTTCGTAACCCATGGCTTTATAAAACGTATAAGCCATTCCTCCGCCGATCAAAAGATTGTCTACTTTCGGCAGAAGATTTTCGATGACGTCGATCTTACCGGAAATTTTCGAGCCGCCAAGAATTGCGGTAAACGGACGCTCGGGATTTGCTATTGCGCCTCCGAGATAGTCCAATTCTTTTTGCATCAGATAACCTGCGGCGCATATGTCGATATATTTCGTAACGCCTTCGGTGGAAGCATGAGCGCGGTGAGCGCTTCCGAATGCGTCGTTAATATAAACGTCTCCCAGGCTTGCCAATTGTTTCGCAAATTCGGGGTCGTTCTTTTCTTCTTCAGCGTGGAAACGCAAATTTTCCAGCAACAGCGCTTCGCCTTCCTGCAAAGAATCCGCCATTGCTTTGACTTCGTCTCCAATGCAATCCGGAGCAAATTTAACTTCCTTGCCGAGCAGTTCGCTCAATCTTACCGCAACCGGTTTCAAAGAGTATTTCGGATTCGGATTACCTTTAGGTCTGCCGAGGTGGCTCATTAAAATTGCTTTTCCGCCGTCGGAAATTATTTTTTTAATTGTCGGCAGTGCGGCTCTAATTCTCAGGTCGTCTGTAATATTCATATTTTCATCGTAGGGCACGTTGAAATCCACTCGAACCAGAACTCTTTTTCCCTTAAGGTCTACTTTGTCGATGCTTAATTTTTTCATTTTATCCTCCAATCGATTTACTTTAGTCGATATAAAAAAGACGCAGCGCGGTATTTGTCCGTCGACTGCGTCTTACCATAAATTTAGTCGAATTATTTAATCATTTTAAGGAGTAAATCGACAACTCTGCAGGAATATCCCCATTCGTTATCGTACCAGGAAACAATTTTGAAGAATCTCTTTTCTCCCGGCAAGTTGTTTTTAAGAGTAGCCAGCGAATCGTAAATAGAAGAACGTTCGTCGTGAATAAAATCGGTCGAAACTACTTCTTCGTCGCAGTAACCGAGAATACCTTTGAGGTAAGTTTCGGAAGCTTTTTTCATCAGCTGGTCAATTTCCTCGATCGAAGTATCTTTTTCGGAACGGAATGTAAGGTCTACAACCGAAACGTCCGCAGTAGGAACACGGAACGACATGCCGGTCAATTTACCCTTGGTCGAAGGCAATACCTGTCCGACCGCTTTTGCTGCTCCGGTTGACGAAGGGATGATATTGATAGCTGCGGCTCTTCCGCCTCTCCAGTCTTTCTTCGAAGGACCGTCGACCGTTTTTTGAGTCGCTGTGTATGAGTGAATTGTTGTCATCAATCCGGTTTCAATGCCGATTCCTTCTTTCATCAATACATGAACGATAGGCGCAAGACAGTTGGTCGTGCAGGAAGCGTTCGATACAATAACGTCTTTTTCGGGATCGTACGAATCGTCGTTAACGCCCATAACGATTGTTTTGACGTCGCCTTTTCCCGGAGCCGTGATCAAAACTTTTTTAGCGCCGGCGTCGATATGACCTTTGGCTTTGTCCGAACTTGTAAACAGACCCGTCGATTCGATTACGACGTCTACTCCCAGATCTTTCCAGGGTAATTGAGAGGGCTCTTTCTGAGCCATGATGCATTTGATTTTATGTCCGTTTACTACAAGCACGTCGTCTGCTTCAAGCGACGGATCGCTCTTTTCGCTGCCGAGCGTTCCTTTGAATTTTCCGTGAACGGAATCATATTTTAACTGGTAAGCAAAATATTTTGCGTCCGTGCTGATATCTACAACTGCTACTACGTCTACCTCTTTTCCGAGGTATCCTTTTTCAGCTAGTACGTTGAGTACTAATCTGCCGATTCTTCCGAATCCGTTAATACCTACTTTTACTGCCATAATTTATCCTCCAATTACGAATTTGTGTATAAATTCGGACACAAATATAGATAATTATCTCCCCTTTTTCAATTTAAGGGCATCAAGATTCTGTAATTTTTTAACAGTATTTTTGGATTAACCGTTTTAGTTAAACCAATGCGGATATTAATTCTTATTAATTTAGGGAATAACTGATTTTTCATTAAATTAAAGCAAAAGATATTTAATCCGCTTATGCTATTTTACTTAATTTTACATCCAAGGAAATTACTTGTCAAATGATTTATAAAAAGTTATTTTTATGGAATCATTCTCAAATTAACTTCAGGAAGGGCTATGGAAGCGGGGAGTTTCCTAAAGTACGTACCGATTTTTTCGAATTTGCCTGAGGATACTCTCAAAAGTATTGAAAACTCGGGCGCTCGTAAGATATACTCCAAGAACGAAGTAATCTTAAAAGAAGACGAATCCGGCACCGCCCTGTTCATTATTCTGAGTGGGAAAGTCAAAGTTTCGCGCACAAGCGAGGACGGTAAAGAAGTAATCCTCTCGATACTTTCCGAGAATGATTTTTTCGGCGAGATGGCTATTCTCGACGGACAAACCAGGTCGGCGACAGTTACAGCAATCGAAGATTCGGAAATTTTTATTATTCAAAGAAACGATTTTATCGAACTGCTCAAAGAGCATCACGATGTGGCTCTGGCTCTTCTTGAAGAACTTACGCGTCGACTTCGTTCAGCCGACGTTAAAATAAAAGCCCTTTCGCTCAAGGACGCCGAAGGCAAAGTGGCTACCGTTTTGCTTGAGTTGGCAGAAAGTATCGGCAAAATAAAACAAGGCAAAGTAGAACTCGAAAAATTGCCGGTACAACAGGATATTGCAAATATGGCGGGAACTTCGAGAGAAACCATATCGAGGACGCTCCACTCTTTTGCAAAAAAAGGATTGATTGAGATTGACGGTCCAAATATAAGAATCGTAGATTATGAAAAATTTAAGGAACTGTACGGATAATATGATTGACATGCACATACATACTACTTATTCCGACGGAGCCTATTCGCCCGTTGAAATTGTTCAAATGGCTTACGATAAAGGCTTGCGCACTATCAGCATTACCGATCACGACACAATCGACGGACTGGAAGAAGCTATCCAATGCGGAAAAGATCTGGGCGTCGAAGTGATTCCCGGATTAGAAATCAGCACAGACATCGACAATGTGGAAGTTCATCTGCTGGCTTACTTCATCGACTATAAAAACGAAGAGTTAAAAAAATATCTAACGTTTTTCAAAGAAGAACGTTATCACCGGGCAAAAAGGATCGTCGCCAAACTGAGAAATCTCGGTATGAATATAACAATCGACGACGTTATCGACCGGGCTAAAAATTCCGCCATCGGCAGACCACATATCGCATATACGTTAGTCGACCTCGGAATTATCGACAATTACTTCGCAGCTTTCGAAAAGTATATCGGCGACAAAGGACCTGCTTACGAAAGGAAGATTCATTTCTCACCGCAAAGCGCTTTGAAACTGATTGAAGACGCCGGCGGACTTTCATTTATAGCTCATCCTGGTTTTATCAAAGAATCAATACTCGTTAATATAATCGAAGCTGGTCTCGACGGCATTGAAGTAATCCATCCGAGCCACAACGAAAATCAAATCGGTTTTTATAAAGGAATTGTAAATCAATATTGTCTTCTGGAAAGCGGGGGATCGGATTTCCACGGAGGCAAAAAAAACGACGAAGACAATTTGGGTAAATTCAATTTAGCTCCGAATCATCTGGACGCCATGAGAAAAATGCTTCACAGGAATACCGCCTGACATTTGATGCTTTTTTCATTCCGCAGTCTCTTCATTAAATGCAATTATGTGGTTTAAATATTATCTTTTATAATCAATTATAATAACTTGCGGTGAAAAATGTATAGATTAACCAAAAGCCTAGTAATATTAGCGTTTGTTTGTGTGAATTTGAACGCCCAGAATATTTTGAACTGGGAAGTCTACGCAAATATGGATAACGTAGTTGATCTAATATCTTCCGACAAAGGAATATGGGTCGCCACAACCGGCGGAGCTTATCTATACAATCCGGGCGATTCCTCGTTTGTTATTGTAAACAAAGCCGATAATATAAACAGCCAGAACTTCACTTCGATTTTTGTCGATTCCGACAAAAATATTTGGTTCGGAACCGAAGAGGGTTTTGTTATTTTTTATGATTCGGAAAGCGGAGCCGCTAAAAACATTCTCGATATCTACAAATCCGATAAATCTCTAAAAAGGGTAAATAATCTCTACGCAAAAGGCGACACAATTTTTGCAGCCACTTCTTTCGGCGTTGTGCTGATAAATAAAAACAATTACTCTCTTTATGACACTTTTACAAAATTCGGAAATTTTTCCACAGAAATTAACGTTAATGCCGTAATCAAAAACGACAGAATTTTCACGGCGACTTCTTCCGGAATTGCAGTACAAAAACCGGGCGCAATAAATCTTGTCGCGCCCGAATCATGGGATAATTTTACGTCTCCGTCTTCGGGTTCCTTCGGAACCATACATAATTTCGGTATCTACAACGACAAAGTAATTGCAGCCACCGATAACGGCATATACCAATTCAATGCATCGTGGGATAATTTAACTTTGCAAACCGTTCCCGTTGTAGACGTTTACGTGGACGGCAGCAGGATTTACGCAGCCGCAAAAAATTCGATTTACATCTACGACGGTTCCGCAGAATCTTTGATATACAGCAATAATTCTTACGAGTTTACATCCGTTACGGTTTATAACGGGAAAATTTATATAGGCACAAAGACGGGAGTAATCGAACTTAATAACGGAATCGAAAAAATTATTAAGCCGGATAATCCGGCGAGCAATGCGTTTTTGAATATGGACGTCGATATTAACGGCAACTTGTGGATAGCCACCGGAAAGGACGGACAGGGTATCGGCGCTATGGTATTCGACGGCAATCATTGGGACGTAGTGAATTATCAGAAGTTTCCGGCGCTTCAAACAAACGACGTTTTCAGCGTACGCGCTTCCAGAACTTCGAACGCTGTCTACCTGGGCACATGGGGAAGAGGTCTTGCCGTTTATAAGGATGGCTCGCTCACGGAATACAACAGCTCCAACAGTCCGCTGGCGGGAATTCCGAACGATCCGAATTTTGTTGTAATCACAGACATGGAAGAAGATTCCAAAGGCAACGTTTGGGCCACAAATCTTCAGAACACTTTACTGCAGCAGCTTTACGTTCTGACAACCGACGGCAATTGGTACGGCTACTCGTTCACCAAACCGCTTCTCTCCTCGAACGATCTGGCATACGAGCTCGAAATAGACCAGTTCGATACCAAATGGTTCAGATTGTTCTCGGGAAGAATCGGTCTCTATTATTATAACGAAAACGGAACCTTCTCAAATACAAACGACGACAGACAGGGTTATATAAGTCAATTAAACGGACTCCTTACAAACACAATCACCGCGCTCAAAGTCGATAACAGAGGACAATTGTGGGTGGGTACAAGTCTCGGAATGAACATCATACCGGATCCTTCCAATCCTTCGGTTTTAAATATTTCCATCCCTTCGTTGAGGGGACTTTCGGTAACTTCGATAGCCGTCGACGCCGTGGATCAAAAATGGGTCGGAACAAATAAAGGATTATTGCAGCTATCCTCGGACGGTTTCGAAGTGATAAATCATTTTACTTCTCTCAACAGTCCCCTGCCCGACGATATGATTCGCTCGGTTACAATCGATAAAAAGAGAGGAATTGTCTATGCGGGCACCGATTACGGTCTTGTAAAAATCGAGACCACTTTTTTACAACCCGCGGAATCTTTCGGCGAGCTTTTCGTTTATCCTTCGCCTTTCGTCATTAACAATTCCGGCGACAATACGCTTACTATTGACGGATTAATCGACGATTCCTACGTAAAAATAATCGACATAAACAATAAATTGATAAGGGATTTCAAAGCTCCCGGCGGGAGAATTGCTTACTGGGACGGCAGGGACAACGACGGCAATTACGTCGCTTCCGGCGTCTATATTATCGTTGCGTACGACAGAGAAGCCAATAATGTGGCGGTATCCAAAGTAGCAGTTATTCGGAAATAAAACTTTATGATCGACATAATAAATTTATCCGTTCAATTTACCGGCGAAAACTTATTCGAAGAAGTTAATCTAAAAATCAATCGAAACGATAAAATTGCCCTTGTCGGCTCCAACGGCAAAGGCAAGTCCACTCTGTTGAAAATAATATGCGGACTCGAATTGCCGGAAACCGGTAAAGTACTTATCCAAAAAGGGACAAGAATCGGTTACCTGCCTCAGGATTTAATAAGCTTCAAGGAAAGATCGCTGCTCGATGAAGTTAAATCCTCGATGCCCGACATTAAACAACTTGAAGAAAAAGAAGCGTCGATTATTTCTCAACTGGAAACGAACGGAATATCAGAAGAAGAAAAAAAGGAGCTGGTCGAGGAACTCGGAGAAATTCATCACCGTAAGGAGCAGTACGATTATTATTCGCTTGAAGCAAGAGCCGAAAAAGTACTTACGGGTTTGGGTTTCAAAAATACCGACTTCAATCGCAGAACAGAAGAGTTTTCGGGCGGTTGGCAAATGCGGATTCAATTGGCTAAAATTTTATTGGGAGAAAACGATTTAATACTTCTCGACGAGCCGACAAACCACCTCGACATCGACACTTTAATGTGGCTTGAGAGTTTTCTGAAAAATTACCGCGGCGCTTTAATAATTGTTTCGCACGACAGGCATTTTATTAATAACGTTACGAATAAAACTCTCGAAATATTCAACCGGAAAATTAATTTTTTCCCCGGCACGTACGATCAATATCTAAACTTCCGCAAAGAAAGAGAGATACAATTAAAAGAAGCTGAAAAAAATCTGGAAAAGAAGATAAAGGAGACAGAGCGCTTTATCGAAAGATTCAGGTATAAAGCCACAAAAGCGCGCCAGGTGCAAAGCCGTATAAAACAATTGGAAAAACTCGAAAGAATCGAGATTGAAGACGACGAAAAACAAATTAATTTCCGTATTCCAGAAGTGGGTCAGAGCGGCGCTATACCGGTAGAATTAAAAAAGATTTCAAAATCGTACGGAAACATAAGCGTACTGGAAAATATTGACGTAAAGATAGAGCGCGGCGAAAAAATTGCCATCGTCGGTCCAAACGGCGCCGGCAAAACTACGTTGGCAAAAGTAATTGCCAAAAGAATCGACCCCTCTTCCGGCGAAGTAATTTACGGACATAACACTATAGTCTCTTACTACGAGCAGGAAGTTACCGAATCCTTAAACGGAGAAGACGACTTGATCGATTCACTTCAGGCGGTAAACGACGAGTTGACTCCGGGTCAATTGAGATCGCTGCTCGGGTCGTTCCTTTTTACGGGCGATTCCATTTTCAAAAAAGTAAAAGTTCTTTCCGGCGGCGAAAAAAGCCGGCTCTCTTTAGCCCGTCTTCTTCTTACAAAAAGCAATGTTATAATACTCGACGAACCGACCAACCATCTCGATTATTCATCCAAAGAAATTTTGCAAAACGCCCTTGTAAACTTCAATGGCACTTTGATAATCGTATCCCACGATATCGATTTCCTGAAACCGATAGTAACCAAAGTTTATGAATTAAGAGACAAATCCCTCCGTGTTCATTACGGCGGCATCGATTATTATTTATCCAGGAAAGAAGAAGAAAAAACTATCGAGGAATCCGTCAGCCGGAATCAATCCAACAAATCGCTTAGGAAAGAAAATAAAAGAAAAGAAGCCGAGTTGCGCCAGCAAAAATACAAAGAAACAAAAGACTTAAGGGAACGACTAAACTATTGCGAAGAAAAAATAAACGAACTGGAACTGCATAAAATTGAGCTGGAAAGAGAACTCACAAACCCCCGAATATATAACAATCCTGAATTGTTAAAAGAAAAAAACATAGCCTACAACAATATTAAAAAAGAGCTCGAATTGATTTTTGAAGAATGGACGGAATTATCAACTCAGCTTGAATCGATCGAAGAGAAATACAAAGAGCAACTCGGTTAAATTAGTTATTCAGGAATTCTTCAGTCAGAGCAATCCCGCCGTAAATCGCGGCGTCGTCTCCCAGTTTAGTGGCTTTTATTTCGACAACCTTGCCGGGCGCAGGCAATACGCTGTTGTAAAACGAAGCTTTGATAATAGGAAGCATAAAGTCCTCCATCGCTTCAACTACGCCGCCGCCCAAAACAATTGTATCGAAATTAAGTAGAGTCGTAAGACTTCCGAGCACAGTGCCAGTTACCGCCGCCGCCCTGGATAAAACCTTCACCGTCAATTTATCCTGTTTTTTCAAGGCATCGAGCAAAACTTTGCTCTTTAATTTTTTCCCTGCCTCAACATGCTTCTTAAGTATCGAGTCCTTCCCTTTCCGGATTTCTTTAATAATTGTTTCTTCGATGGCGGTTCTGCTGGCAGTCTTTTCAAATGTTCTTCTTTTCGGTTTGGTTGCGAGAGCGCCTTTTTTATCCACGAGCATATGACCAATTTCCCCGGCGTAAAAGCTTGAACCACGATAGATTTTACCGTCGAAGAATAGAGCGCCTCCTATTCCCGTTCCGATAAACACAACCAGCATATTTTTCACGTTATCGCCGAATTCGAATTTCTTTATTCCTAATCCCGCAAGGTTAACGTCGTTTTCTATTAATACGGGAAGAGAAATTTTTGAAGAGAGTGCTTCTTTAATATTAAAATCATTTATTCCAAGATTCGGAGCCGTATCGATAATTCCCGTAAAGGGATTAACCGTTCCGGGAACGCCCATCGCAACGGCTTTGATATTTTTTTCAGTCAGGTTATTTTCCCGGATAATCGTCGTTACCGATTCGGAGATAGAATCGACCAAACCTCCGGCTCCTTTTTTCAAAGAAGTGGGAATTTTTATACGCGATACAATATTATTCTTTTTATCGACCAGAGCGGTCAATATTTTCGTGCCTCCGAGGTCTACTGATATAATAAATTCCCGCGACATGAAGTTCCCCCTGTTCAAATTATCGATTTTAGTCTATTGTATTTTTTATTATTTTGAAATCGTAAAATCTTCATATTATTACTTCGACAAATATAAAAATATTTTTCATTAAGTCTGAGGTCTATAATGTACATAAATTATTCGGACATACCCGGACATCCGAATTTATTTCTCGATTATCTTTATGAATTCGAAAACGTAGAAAAGTTTTACGGCAAAAATTTCCGCGACGAACATGAATATAACAAGCTCTTCGATTCACTCGAGTCGTACGATCGCCCTCACAGAGAAAAAGTAACTGCAATAATCAAAGAGCAGTACAGAAATATCCGGGCTTCGAAACTAACGCTTTCCAATATTGAAGAGCTGAATTCTAAAAATACGATAGCGGTTGTAACCGGACAGCAATTGGGCATTTTCGGCGGTCCGCTTTATACGTTCTATAAAACAATGACAGCAGTTAAATTGGCGGCATACTTAAATGATAAATATGATAATTTTCATTTCGTTCCCGTCTTCTGGCTGGAAGGCGACGACCACGACTTCGACGAAGTGAGGAAAATTAATATTCTGGACAGAGATAACTCGCTCAAGACCCTCTCGTACGAGGACGGGCTTGACGATTCAGTAAACCGGGGCAGCGTCGGAAATATTAAATTCAACGACAATCTCAGAAATTTACTGGAAGAGTTATCCTCTTCGCTCCGCGACTCGGAATTTAAAATGACCCTGATGGATTTGCTAAAATCGTTTTATCAGCCCGAGGTTACTTTCCTCGAAAGTTTCAGGAATTTGATGATACGCCTCTTCGACGAATACGGACTGGTGGTATTAAATCCTTCGGATCCCGAAATAAAAAAAATATTAGCGCCGGTATTTAAAAAAGAATTAAGCGATTATAAGGAACATACGGTTTCATTGGTTGAGCGCAGCGCAGAACTGGAAGAGATATACCATGCCCAGGTAAAAGTTAAACCCGTAAATCTTTTTTACATCGATGAGAACGAAAGGCTTTCGATCGAGCCGCTCGACGAAGGATTCCGTTTAAAAGGCAGAAGAAAAAAATTTTCTTACGACGATATGATCGCTCAACTGGAATTTGCTCCTGAGCGATTCAGCCCGAATGTGTTATTGAGACCGATATGCCAGGATTACCTTTTGCCGACTGGTTTCTATGTAGCGGGACCGGCTGAAATAAGTTATTTTGCGCAGCTGACGCCGTTATACAATTATTTCGAAATTAATTCGCCTTATATCTATCCTAGAGCTTCCGCGACTATTCTTGAAAATAACGTCCAATCTCTGCTGGATAAATATCAGTTGAAAATCGAAGAAGTCTTCAGTCCGAAGGAAGATTTGATTGAAAAGATAATTGCCCGAAACAGCGGCAACAATATCGACGCCGTCTTTGAAGAAGCTCAGGGAAAAATCAATGTCATTCTCGATGAACTTGGCAAAAGCCTCATCGTAATTGATAAAAACATGCTTGACCTGACCGAAAAGACCGGGACTCGTATCAACGAAAATTTGAAGTACTTGAAAAACAAAGCCGCGGACGCCGAAAGAAGGAAACACGAGGTGACAATAAGACAGATCAATAAAATGCAAAACGTTCTATATCCGAATGAAAATCTCCAGGAGCGGGAACTGAATTTTACTTATTTTGCAAATAAATACGGACTCGATATACTCAAGTGGATTTTCAACGAATTGTCAATTAACAAATTCGAGCATCAGATACTCGAATTGTAGTTATCCGGCAATCTCATTAAGTTGTTTCAGGAAATCGGGATTTGAAACTGCGACCGACTCGAATTCGTTTACGCTTCCGCCCTGTTCGAGGACCATCGACATAACGGCAAACGCCATAGCTATACGGTGATCCCCGTAGCTTTCAAAAACGACATGGTTATTCTTAATGCTCCCGCTTACTTCAAAACCGTCTTCGAATTCTTCCACATCCAGTCCGAGTTTTTTAAAATTATTGCAAAGCGCGGCTATCCGGTCGGATTCCTTGTATCGTAATTCTTTTGCATGGTTTATTCTGAAATTCCCTTCGGCAAAAATTCCCGCTACGGACAATATCGGGATTTCGTCAATGATGTTGGGAATTATTTCATGCGAGATTTCCGTATTTACGAGGTCGCTCGAAAAAATACGTACGTCCCCGGTTTTTTCGCCGTTTTCGGTCGATTCGTTTTCAATCAAAATATTTGCGCCCATCATTTTTAAAACGGCAAGAATTCCCGTACGCGTTTCGTTTAACGAAACGTTTTTTATAACCAGTTCCGAATCGGGAATAAGAAGAGTAAGCGCTATGAAGAAAGCCGCTGTGGATATATCGGACGGAACGGTCATTTCGAACGGACGGGGATAATTCTTTGCGGAAGCATAAATCTTTTTTCCATTTTCAACCAACCCGGTTTCCAGTCCCAGCATTATTTCGGTATGATTGCGGGTTTGAACAGGCTCGTAAATAACCGTGGTATCTTCCAAGTGCAATGCCGCAAGAATGACGGCGCTTTTAACTTGAGCGCTCGGAACTTTCAATTCATACTCGATAGCATGAAGATTGTCAGAAGGATAAATTGTAATCGGGAGAGTTCCCGTTCCGGAGGCTTCGATTACCGCTCCCATTTTGCTCAGGGGTTCTATAATTCTTTTCATCGGCCGTCTGGAAAGCGAGTCGTCTCCGGTTATTACCGTCTTAAAATCTTGAGCTGCTAAAATACCTGTAATTAACCGCGCCGTAGTGCCGGAATTGCCTGCATACAATTCCGAGGCAGGTTCTTTGAAATTTTTGCGTCCCGCTCCGTTGACGATTAATAATTCGCCTTTTTTCTCAAAGGATACGCCTAATTTCTTAAAACATTCGATTGTAGAATTTACGTCCGCCGAGTTAGAGCAGTTTTTGATCAGCGATTTACCTTCAGCCATCGAGGCAAACATTACCGCTCTGTGAGAAATCGACTTATCGCCAGGCAAACGGAGTTCGCCTTTAATTTTATTTACTTTTTCAAATTTCTGAATCATTTCTCGCACCAATCGTCGATAAGTTTATTAATTTCTTCTTCGGTAAGCTCGCTCCTGTCGTACATTCCTTTTACTTTTCTTTGTCTTTGAGCTTCGTAGAGAGTTACCGCAGCGGCTACCGAGACATTCAAACTTTGTATCATGCCGCGCATCGGAATGTAAAAAAGTCCGTCGGCTAATTCTTTCATTTCCCCGGAAATTCCTCTGTGCTCGTTTCCGAAAACCAGAGCTATTTTACCCGTTAAATCGAGGTCATATAAATTCTTTGCGCTTTTATCGAGATAGCTTGCATAAACTTTGAAGCCTTCTTTATGGAGCGAGTCGATTCCTTCTTTGATGTCATTGAATTTTTCGGTTTCTATCCACTTGTTGGCGGAAGCCGAGGTAACCTTGCTAATTTTAGGGAATTCTTCCACAGTATAAATCAAAGAGACTTTAGGAACTCCTACGGCGTCACAAGTCCTGAAAATAGCGCTGACGTTATGCGGGTCGTGTACGTTTTCGATTACCACTCTAAGCGAAAACTGACGACTTCTGATCGTATCGGAAATTTTTTTTATTCTGCTTTCGGTGCGAAATTTTCTCATAAATTTTTGTTGAATATTACCTTATAAACAATTTGATTGCCTTCCTTCCTGGCTCTGTCAATTTTGAATTTAAAATCGGGATTTACATGCAGATAAAACCTTAAGAGTTCCAAAGTTTTTTCAATAGCTTCTTCTTCGGTATGAGCCCAGCTTTCGCACCCTTTCATAGAAGGAATTTCGGCAGAGTAGCCGTCGTCCGTATTCAAAACAATCATATCGAGAACCATTAATAGCCGCCGCCCGCATTTGATTCGCCTTTTACGATTTTCACGCTTGCGCTTGCGCCGATTCTGTCGGCTCCGCTTTTAATCATCAACATGGCGTCCTCGGCTGTTCTGATTCCGCCGGAAGCTTTAACTCCCACGGACGATCCAACCACATATTTCATCAAAGCGACATCGCCCGCGGTTGCGCCGCCCTTACTGAAGCCGGTTGAAGTTTTTACAAAATCGGCTTTGGCTTCTTTGCTTATAACGCAAGCTTTAACTTTTTCCTCGTCGGTAAGGAGCGCGGTTTCGATTATAACCTTGCATACGGCGTTGTACTTTTTTGCCGCCAACACAACTTGATTAATGTCGTTGAAGACATAGTCATAATTACCCTGTTTAAGCATGCCTATATTGATAACCATGTCGATTTCCTGTGCGCCGTTTTTCAATGCCTGTTCGGCTTCGAATCTTTTTACTTCCGTAGTCGTGGCTCCGAGAGGGAATCCGATAACCGTGCAAACTTTAACGTCCGAATCCTGCAGCAACTCGCGGCATAAAGAGACATAACACGGATTGACGCATACCGATGCGAAATGATATGTCCGGGCTTCTTTGCATAATTTTTTAATGTCGTCAGGAGTGGCTTCCGGTTTTAAAAGCGTGTGATCGATCATCCGCGCTATCGACTTATCCGGGATTTCGTCTCCGACGCCCATACCTGCGGCAATACGGTCGGCTCCGTTGTCGATAATATTTTTAACTGCCATCGGCTGATCGACTACATTGCGCTCCCAGCCGTCGCACGTGCCGCCTTTGCAGTAAAATTCCTGCAACGATTTTTCAACGAGCACCTGAGAAATTATTTTATCAAGAAGATTCGATTCCATATTAATTACCCATAATCTTTTGGTATGCTTCGAAAGTATTGCGCAAAAGCATTGCGCGCGTCATCAATCCTACTCCACCCGGCACGGGCGTAATATACGAGGCTTTTTCAAAAACTTCTTCATAATCCACATCTCCGACGAGCCTGTATCCCGACTTTGCGGTTTTATCCTCAATTCTGTTAATGCCGACATCGATTACAACCGCTCCTTCCTTAATCATATCCGCTTTAATAAATTTTGGTCTGCCAATTGCCGCAATAAGAATGTCCGCGTCTTTAGTAAAACGCGACAAATCTTTGGCGGCAGAATGACATACGGTAACAATTGAATTAGCGCCTTCTTTTTTCTGCAGCATCATGTTTGCCACCGGTTTGCCTACTATATTGCTTCTTCCGACAACGACAACATGTTTGCCGCGCGTTTCGATGTCATATCTTTTAAGAATTTCAACAATGCCGTAAGGAGTGCACGGATAGAAAGTATCTTTCCCGATAACGAGATTTCCAACGTTCCGAGGATGAAATCCGTCGACGTCTTTTGAAGGAATAATTGTTTCAATTACACGATTTTCGTCTATATGCCGCGGCAAAGGGAGCTGGACAAGAATTCCGTGATATTCCGGATCGTCATTGTATTTTCGTATTAAATCAAGCAATTCATCTTCAGTCGTATTTTCAGGCAATGCTTCGACTTTAGATTTAATGCCGATCTCTTCGCAATCTTTACTCTTCGAAGAAACATAAACTTTTGAAGCCGGATTATCGCCTACCAAAATAGCCACCAGACCGGGAGCGGGTTTCCCTTCGGATTTCAATTTTTGAATGCTTTCTTTGAGTTCGGTTTTAATATCCGATGCAATTTTTTTACCGTCTAAAATAACAGCCATTTAGTAACGCTCAATTTATTTAAAATCCCACTCGAAAATTATTCATTTCATTTCAAAGAGAAAAATAATAAGCCGAAAAAAGAGAAATTAGTTTGACGGAACCGATTTGTTAAATTCCGGGATCAGAATTCTCTCGATTTCAATCGTCCTGCCTGTGTCAACGTCTATCTTCAGGAACAGTCCGCACAGATGGACATTATCTTTAGCCACCTGATATTTTTGAGGAGTTTGGTAGAGGAACCGGTTAATTGCCGCTTCGGTTTTCATGCCGATTACCGAATCGTATGGACCTGTCATACCGCAATCGGTAATATAGCCTGTCCCGTTCGGAAAAATTCTTTCGTCTGCAGTTTGAACGTGCGTATGCGTTCCGATTAAAGCGGATATTTTACCGTCCAGGAAATTCGCCATAGCAAGTTTTTCAGCGGTCGCTTCCGCATGAAAATCGACAATTATTACCTTGGTTGTTCCTTCGAGTTTTGAAAGCGCCCATTCGCTCGCTCTGAATGGGCAGTCGATTGGCGCCATAAACGCTCTGCCCTGCAAATTAATTACCGCCACTTTTCCTTTGTTGGTGTCTGCCACGTAGTAACCGTTGCCGTAAGTTCCTCTGGGATAGTTAAGAGGTCTAATGACGCGATTATCTTTGCGCAAATATTCCTGCGATTGATGTTTATCCCATGTGTGATTCCCGCCTGTTATTACATCGACGCCGAGGTCAAAGAGAGCTTTGGCTTCCTTTTCCGTGCACCCTTTGCCTTCGGAAGCATTTTCGCCGTTTACTATCGTAAGGTCGGCTCTGTATTTTTTTTGTAAGCCGGGCAGCCACATCTGAACAATATCGAGCCCGGGTTGTCCGACTATGTCGCCTATAAACAATATATTAATATTCATAACTTTCTTTTTTAATTTAAAATAATTTCGGAACAACAAGTATAAAGAATTGCGGAATTATAACCAATGTTTTTTTCTGAAATAATAGAGCATAAACAATCCGATAAGGAGCATTACAATCAGAACAATCGGATAACCGTAGGGATGTTCAAGTTCGGGCATATAACGGAAATTCATTCCGTAAATACCGGCTATAAAAGTAAGCGGTATAAAAATAGTCGCAATTATCGTTAGAACTTTCATAACCTGGTTCATACGGTTGCTCAAACTCGACAAATAGATATCCATAACCGCCGCAACCATCTCTCTGTAGGTCTCAATAATATCGATAATTTGAATAATGTGGTCGTAAACATCCCGGTAATAATTGTACGTCGATTCGCTCAGCAATCCAGATTCGCTCTGTAAAATATTATCGACCATTTCCCTGACCGGCCAAGACGATTTTCTTACAAGTATCAGATTGGTTTTAAGTTTATGAATTTCTTCGAGGTTTCCGTCTTCGGGTTCTTTGACCATTTTTTCCTCGAGCAGCTCTATTTTTTCGCCTATCTGTTCGAGAAGATAAAAATAGTGGTCTATAACGGTGTCGATAATCGAATATGCAAGATAGTCCGTACCCAGACGTCTTATTCTGTTTTTATTGTTTTTAATTCTGTTTCTGAGATTATCGAGCACGTCGCCTTCTTTCTCCTGAAACGTAAATACGAATTCTTTTGTAATAATAAGACTCAATTGCTCATTATCAATCTCATTTGTTTCCTGTTTAAGGCTCAGCATTCTCAATACAACAAATAAATAATTGTCATAGTCGTCGAATTTCGGACGTTGATTTATGTTTAGAATGTCTTCAAGTGTAAGCGGATGAATGCCGAACATTTTTTCTATACTTTCGAATATATCCACCTGATGCAATCCGGTAATATTAACCCATTTAATACCTTCTGTATTTTTAAAGTTTTCGAGCTCGCCGACGTTTTCGATATCGTATTCACTGTAATCGGATTCGTTGTAACGAATAAGTTTTATTTTTACTTTTTCTACGGATTTCAGACCTGTGTAAACAAGACTGCCCGGCGGCAATCCCGCTTTTGCGGTTTGTCTTCTGAATAATCTTTTCAATTAAATTTTCTCCGTATATTTTAGTAATGTAAATTACAATATAAAACAGACAGGCAAATTTTCAATACATAATTTAGCGGAACATGGATTTAACCGAGATAAAACTGGATAAAGCCGAATATTGCGTATTCGATTTCGAAACGACAGGAGTATCCGCTCGGAACGAGAGAGTTATCGAAATCGGCATTGTTAAGATAAGGAATAAAAAAATTATCGATACGTTTTCTTCTTATATAAATCCGGGCAGACAAATTCCGCCTTTCATAACGCAGTTGACAGGAATAACCGACGACGATGTGGCGCAGGCGCCCTATTTTGAAGACGTTTATAACGATATATTGAATTTCTTCGGAGACGCCGTTCTTGTAGCTCATAATCTTAAGTTCGACTACTCCTTCTTAAAATACGAATGCTTAAAAACAGGACTAGAGATCCCGGAGAATCCGGCTATTTGTACGCTGCAACTGGCAAAGCGCATTTATCCCGAATTGCCCAGTAAAGCGCTCGGAAGTCTCACCCGGCATTTGAAAATCCGGCATAAAAAGGTTCACACCGGATTAGGCGACGCTATGGCTACAGCCAAAATATTAATTAAAATGTTCGACCGGCTTACGGAGGAACATCATGTCGAATCGGTATCGGATCTGATACGCTTCCAGAGGCTTGCCAACGCCCAATCTTACAGAATCATAAAAAAAAGCCTGGCAGACGATTACGTGAAAATTCCCGATACGCCCGGCATTTATTTTTTCAAGGACAAAAAGGACGAGATAGTTTATATCGGGAAAGCAAAATCTCTCAAAAAAAGATTGTCCAATTACTTCGTAAACAATGCGCCCCGCAAAACAAAAAAAATAGTTACGAAAGCCGACAAAATCGATTTCCTGGGCACAAATTCCGAGCTTACCGCATTATTAGCCGAAGCCGAGCTGATTAAAAAACATAAGCCCGCTTTTAATAAATTATTGAAAAAATATTCCCGCAATTATTTCATTAGAGTAACATCACGGGAAGACTACCCCGTTGTGGAAGTTACGACTAAATTCGATTTCGACGGAAATGATTATTACGGTCCCTATCCGAACAGAGACATTGCGGGATTAATTAAAGAAATAATCGATAAAACTTTCAAACTCAGGGAGTGCAGGGACAAAGAATTTTCGAAGAAGAAAAAATGCTATCTCTACGACATTAAACGATGCACAGCGCCCTGCGTCAATGACGACCGGAAGGAATACGAGAAGGAGCTGGAAATTGTGCATGAATTTTTGAGCGGAAAAAATCAATCTGCGCTCGACAGATTATTGCAAAAGATGAAAGCGTTAAGCGAAGATAAAAAATTCGAAGAAGCGGCTGAAATCCGGGATATCATAAATTTGATTTTCAAACAGCTGCACAAAGCCGCCATACTAAACGAGCCGGTTAATAAAGCAAAAACTTTGATCGAGATTACCGGAGCCGACAAAAACGACTACATACTTTTACTCGAAGGGAAAATAGTTATACGGAATTTCATCTCCGAATCCGACAAATATTTTGACGAAATCCTGAAAGATTATTTTGACGGAACCGTTGAACTATTTAAAGAAATTACCGAGAAAGACCTGGAAAGACTAAAGATTACGCTTAACTGGCTTATTAAAAACAGAAGTAAAATTAAGATTCACAATTTAAGCCGTATTAACTCTTATAATGAACTGGCTTCGAACTTAATCTTTCCCTCGAAAGTTTGAGCTAATTCGCAATAAATCTGCCGATTAATAATCTCACAACATAAGCGGTAAAAAGAATTAAAAAACCGTAAACAAGGAGCGCTTTTACAGATTCGGACGTAAGAACAATCGTGGATAGATATCCCCGCCATCCGCATTCCCGACAGCGGTAAATTTTATAGAATGTTATTTTCTTTACAATCTGCTCCATCATATTCTTAGCTCTGGAACGGTGAAGTGTAAATTGAGAATTACATTTCGGACATTTGGAATATTGCGGATTTTTGCCGATAAAAATTTTGTAGCTCTTCAACTCTACCCCCTTTTACCCGAGATTTAATGAAAAACTCAGCCCTATGAAAATGCTCAACGCTAATATAACAACTACGGCAATGGTAATAAAGAAAAATTTCCTGTCCCCTATTTTATAAAAATAGTAACACGAAAAAAAAACTCTTAATATCGGAGTCATTATAAGTACGAGCGTGCCAAGATAGAAAAACGGCGCAGGGTCCAACGATATCAATCTTGAGATGAAATCTTTCAAAGAAACAATCTCGGCAACAGAAAAAAAGTCTTTGACGTTTCCATTAACCACTACAAGGATAATTCCGCAGAGATAGAAAAACACGGTCACGTAAATTCCGACCGACAATACTTTCGATATATACCTGTTTAAGTTCATATCTATTTACATTAAATTCAATCCGACAGACAAACCGCGTATTATCATTCTTACGGACAAATAACCGGCGACGACTATAAAGATTATCTTGATGTATTTAGTCGGTATTCTATTCATAAATACGCTTCCCAGAGTTGCGCCGGTTATAGTGCCCAGAGCAACGGGAGCTACAATAAACGAGTTAACCGCGCCGTTCAGGAAATACAACACGGCGCTGGCGGAAGCCGTTACTCCTATCATAAATTTGCTTGTAGCAACGGCAACTTTCATCGGCGCTTTCATATAGCCGTTCATTACGGAAACTTTTATAATACCGCCTCCTATGCCCAACAATCCCGATCCGATTCCAGCAAGCATGGAAATAAATCCCCCTTTAACCGGATGCAACACGCGATACTCGACCGTCTTTTTTTCCGCACTGTCGTAAAACGTATCTTCAAAACTCAACAAAGAATTTTCATCGGGTTCGCCATCGGCGACTGAATTATTTGTTTTTTCTTCCCTGTTTTTGAAAGAATAAAGCGCCATAACAAAAACGAGCGTTCCGAAAATTACGCTTAATATCCATCCGTGCAAAATGAGAGCCAGAAAAGCTCCGATAAGAGCGCCGGCGGTTGTAAAGATTTCCAGAAACATGCCGAGTTTAAGATTTGTAATTTCCTGCTCGACGTATCTGTTTGCGCCCGCTATGGAAGTGGCTATTACCGATATAAGACTTGCCGCAATTGCATAATGAACGGGGATATTAAAAATCAAAGTCAGAGCAGGCACCACAATTATACCTCCTCCGATTCCAACCAGAGCTCCAAGCAGCCCCGCAGCTATTGCTATTAAGTACATCAGAATCAATTCAGTCAGCATTTGGATTCAATAATCTCTTATACAATTTATTGTTATTCAGAACGGAAAGCGCTGCATTAAACTGCGCGTCGTGTTTCAAAGATTCGATTATTCGTGCTACTCTTCCGTTGCTCCTTGCCTGCAGCTCTTCCCTTATCAATCCGGCTATTTCTCCGCCGTATTTTTCAATCTGCCAGTCCAATTCCGAAGCCAGATTTTCCTCTTCATTTTTCAAGAGCGCAATAAGGTTTTCGGAAAGTCCTTCGCTTTTTGCTTTTTTCAATAATTCTCTTATCAGTCGAAGCGAAGGCGATTCGTACTTGAAATTACTGTTTATCAAATATTCCTTGAATTTGTCGACCAGATATTTATCGGACAAAGATTCGAAATCGGCATTTACGTTATTGTTGAATAAATTTGTTGCGAAACGGAAAAACATACCTTCCGCCAATAAACTTTGAATAAGGTCGGATTTTGTAGTATTATCCACTATCGAATCGGGCGTTATTCCCCCGCCCGAATAAACCTTTCTGTTATTGTCGGTCTTAAATATTTCCCCGTTTTTTTCTTTTCTGTTTTCAAGTAGAATTTTTTCGTCGGTGTAATTAATTCTTTGTATAGAGCGCCCGCTGGGAGTATAGTAGCGAGCCGTAGTAATTTTAAGCGAAGTGTTATACGAAAGAGGAACGACTGTTTGAACCAGTCCTTTACCGAATGAATTTTCTCCGATCAAAACGGCGCGGTCGTGATCCTGCAATGCGCCCGCAACTATTTCGGACGCCGATGCGGATCCCTGATCTATTAACACAGCCATTTTTACGTTTCCCGCAATCGGCTCTTCTTCCGAATAATATTTTTTGATTTGGGAAGTGTCTCTGCCTTCGACCGAAACAATCAAATCGCCTTTTTTCAAAAACTTTTCGGAGACTTCTATGGCGGCGTTTAACAATCCGCCCGGATTGCCTCGCAAATCGAGTATAATACTTTTGATCTCTTTTTTATTCCCGAGTTCAATCAAGGCTTTTTTAACTTCCTCTCCGGCGGCTCGGGAAAATCCGCTCAGCTTCAGATAAACATTATTTGAATTCTCGGGATAAAAGCCGTAGTACGACAGATTTTTAATTTCGATATCTTCTCTTACCAGATTAAAAACTATCGGTTCGTTCGAGCCTTCCCTTTTTACCGTAACCGTCACTAAAGTTCCGGGTTCGCCTTTCAGCAGTTCGCTCAGAGTTTCGTAATTATCTTTAGAAACTTCCACGGAATCGACCTTGATAATTACGTCTCCTATCCTCATCCCCTGCCTTTGCGCCGAATAGCCTTCTATCAGATCGACGATCGTAATGTTGTCGTTACGCAATCCGACCGTAGCTCCGATGCCTCCGTATGTGCCTTTCGTTATAATATCGATATCCTTCTGATGGACATCGTCGATAAAATTCGTGTAAGGATCGAGCGACTCGAGCATTCCTTCAATGCCGGACTGCATTAATTTTTCCGGGTCGATCGGGTCTACGTAGTTTAAAGAGAGTTCTTTATAAACTCGTCCGAATATATCGATGCTTTTGTTTATTTTGAAATAGATGTCGCTGTCGCTTCGGAAAAATCCGCTGAATAAAAATGCAATCAACAAAAGCATTATTAATTGTCGTTTCGTTTTCATGCTTCTACCCGAATCTTCTTTTCGATTTCTTCAATGATATTTTTGTGAATTTCTTCGATTGTTTTCGTACCGTCGATTTTTCTGAATCGTTTTTCTTTTTCGGAAAGTTGAAGATAACCTTTTCTTACGTTCTCATAGAATTCTCTTTGCGAGGTTTCTATTCTGTCGAGTTCGTGTTTTTTTACAATCGACATTCTTCTGAAAACCTCTTCGATCGGTAAATCGATAAAAAAAGTTAATTCCGGAACTGCCCGCCCTATAACAAAACTCTGCAGTATTTCGACAAAATCGCGAGGCAATCCTCTGCCGTAGGATTGATATGCAACGGTTGAATCGTGAAATCTGTCCGATATTACCCAAATTTTTTTTTCTAGAGCGGGAAGAATTTTTTCTTTGACGAGCTGAGCCCTGCTGGCCGAGAAAAGCAACAATTCCGTTTCATCGCACATTCCGCTGTTCTTTTTATCCAGGAGAATCGAACGGATACTCTCGGAAATGCCGGTGCCGCCTGGTTCTCTGATAACCAAAACTTTTTCGTTTTTATTTTCCAGATAATCTTTGAGTAATTTAACCTGAGTCGACTTGCCGCAAAAGTCAAGTCCTTCGAAAGTAATGAACATAGGCTATCTCTCTCTGATGATATATTTTAATTTAGAAGGAACCGCGCCGATCAATTCGGTATATTTAGGAATTATAATGCGCGGAGCGAGCATATCTTCATTATCCCCAACCGCGTCTCTGAAATCGGCAAATACTTTTATATCTTCTTTGGAAAGCCGTCCGAGTTTATTCAAGCCGCCTCTCAGTATAACATTGATTTTAACAGGAAATATCAGCAATTCTTTGTCAGGCGGCGTATTTAAAACTTTTACCGGAATATCTTTGAATTCAAGTTCAATTATTTTTTCAACGTCGAATTTGAATTTGCATCTGTCCGTCGAGTATTCAATACCGTTTTCCAGAAGCAGGTCTACTTCCCCTTCCTGGGATTCGTTGACATTTTCGAATTTAACCGTATCGGTTTTTACGGATTCGACATTCTTCAAAATCGATTCGGGACCAGAGACGACTATTGAATCAGGGAAAAACTCAACTTCCGAAGCCAGTCCGAAACCGGGAGCAAAGCTTATATGGAAATTCTTCTCAACAGGGACTTTTTTTGTTACCCGGTCTTCAATCCTCAATTTTATTTCCGAAGGGATTATTTCAACGACGGATACCGACGAACCGATCCACGGATTGTTTTCGAATTCGTTTTTCAGATTTATCGAATACCTCCCTTTGTTTTGCGGAGACGAGACATAAAAACTGTGCTCGCCGCCCAAACAAATCTTAGCCAATTCCCATCCTTTGCCTTTCAATCTGACATAAACGGATTCGCCCGACAAAAATACCGGGGCATATTGTTGAGAAATGTCCAAGAGTTCCACAGGGGCGTTGATACCGCAGATATAATCTTCCGAAAGGGCGATTGAACCCCATAGCACAATTGAAATTATAACTACGGAGATAATCGGTAAAAGTTTGTTCTTCATGGTTTAAATATAAAAAAAGGCTTTATCAAAAGCCTTTTTTCATAAATAAATTTGGAATCTCAATTAATCTCTGAGAGTATTAAACAACTCGATCAAAGTTTCTCTGTTGGCTTTCGAAATTTCTCTTCCTTTTATCGGGAAATTCGGGAAAGAACGAGCCAATCTTCTCAGTTTATGCACGTTTAATTTGGACAATTCTTCAGTCGGCGGCGCTTCGGTAATATCGCCGCTACCGAAGAAATCGTCTTCTTCCGGCTCTTCGTTTTCAAGTTCTTTTATGGCTTCTTGTTTTAGATTTTCCAGATGGTTTTCAGCCGTCTCGGGGTTAGATGATTTTTCGCTTGCCGGTTGTTGGATGGTTCTTTCGGTTTTTCGGGTTGTCTTTACTGTTTCCGGATTAACCAGAATATCGATTTGTTCGTCGGGTCTTGGAATCACATGAACCGACACCAGTTCTCCCACGCGTTGAGCGGCAGCGGCGCCGGCATCCACAGCCGATTTAACTGCCGCGACTTCTCCGATTATTTCAACGGTAACCAGTCCCGCTTTCACTTTTTCTTTACGGAGCAATTTAACATTGGCCGCCTTGAGCATAGCGTCCGCCGCTTCGATAGCAGCCACCAAGCCCCTGGTTTCAATCAACCCTAAAGCCAATTGCATGATTCAATTACTTGGAACGTTTGGGTAGAATCAATTCCACATCAGTATGAGGACGAGGAATTACGTGAACCGAAACCAATTCACCGACACGCTGAGCTGCTGCGGCTCCAGCGTCGGTAGCGGCTTTAACGGCTCCAACGTCGCCGCGAACCATGACTGTTACATAACCGCCGCCGATTGTTTCTTTTCCGATTAATTCCACTTTAGCAGCTTTTACCATAGCGTCGGCTGCTTCAATGGCTCCTACCAATCCTTTGGTTTCGATCATGCCAAGTGCATCGAGTGTCATATGAGGGCTCCATATTGTGTTTAAATTTCGACATCAAAATAGCTTATATAACTAAAAATGTCAATTTGATTTTTTTCTTAGATAATCTTCCAATAAAATCGCCGCGGCATTCTTATCGATCAGTCCTTTGTCTCTTCTCTTTTTCTTTGTCGGCACGCTTTCGATTATTCTCCTCTGAGCAATATTCGAAGTGTATCGCTCGTCAACCAATTCTATATCGATTCCAGTGGCGCTTTGAAGCTTCCGGGAAAATTCCTTTACGACCGGAGAGACTTTCGATTCTTCGCCGTTTTCTTTTAAAGGATTGCCGATAATAATTTTAGTAACGTTATACTCGGCAATCAATTTTAAGATATTTGCTGTCAGATTGGCATCGTTATCGAGAGTAGTTAATGGATAAGCAAAAATGTTCAGCGGGTCGGTGACCGCTATGCCTACGCGCTTTTCGCCGTAATCGATAGACATTATTCGGGATTCGGTTTCAGGCATATTATTGATTGTCGGCGTCGAAACGTTCAACGGAATAGACGCCTTTATTCTTTTTGAGTCGTTCTATCAGTTTGTTAAGATGATTCAGATCCCTTACATAAACCGTAATTGTTCCTTTGAACATCGAATCGGCAGTGCTGAAATTTACCGATTTAATATTCGTGTTTTCAAAAGTTGTGATACTGTTCGAAATATCTTTCAGAATTCCTGGCATATCTTCGCCTTTAATGATAATGCCCGCAACAAAGTAAGACCCGTCGGTTTTAGGCCAGTTAACCGGCACAACCCGTTCCTCGTTGCTCTTTAACATATTAATCAGGTTTTTACAATCCTTGCGGTGAACTTTAATTCCCTCTCCGATTGTAACATAGCCGATTATCGGGTCGCCGGGAATAGGATTGCAACATTTTGCATAACTTATCGACAGACCCTTCTGCTCGCCTTCGACGATTACGCCGCCGGCTGTATGCCGCGCTATATCGACAAAACGGTCAAACTCAAGTTCGCCGCTTTCTTTCTGGCTCTCCTGAGCCTGAACATTGAGCGCGGGATTCAAAATCCGGTCGAGGTCTACATTGTTCGAGGCAACGGCTTTATAAAAACTTTTGACGTTGTCGAATTTTAGCTTTTTCGAAAGTTTAACTATATCGTCCGGAGTCAGGGCAAGTTTATATTTCTTAACTTTTTTCTCGAATATTTCCTTGCCGTTTTCGATTATCCGTTCTTCTTCTTTATTCAGGTACCTGCGAATGTGACTTTTGGCTTTATGCGTTTTGACAAACTGCAGCCAACTTTTATTGGGATGTTGATTTTTGGAAGTTATGATTTCAACCTGGTCGCCGCTGTGAAGAATCGTATTCAAGGGAACTATTTTGCCGTTTACTTTTGCTCCTATGCAATGGTTGCCTACATTACTGTGAATTTCATAAGCGAAATCGACCGGAGTGGAATTGATAGGCAGCCTTTTGAGTTCTCCTTTCGGCGTGAAAACATAAATTTCATCCTGGTAAAGATTCAGTTTAAAGCTTGCGAGTATTTCCTTGGTAGCCTCGTCTTTGGAAGCGTTTTCAAAAATATCCCTTACCCAGCTGACCCATTCTTCCAGCTCTTTGTCTGTGCTTGTAATATTCTCTTTGTATTTCCAGTGAGCAGCCACGCCGCGTTCGGCAATTTCGTGCATCTTGCGCGTTCGTATTTGAACTTCTACCAGTCTTCCTTCGGGACCAATAACAGTGGTATGAATCGATTGATAATTGTTCTTTTTCGGTATCGAAATAAAATCCTTAAAACGGTCGGGTATCGGTTTGAAAAGCTCGTTTACAATTCCGAGTACGAGATAACAACTGTTTTTATCGTCGTTTTCCAGAATTATTCTGATAGCAAGCTTATCATAGATCTGTTCGAAAGGAAGATTTTGAGTGACCATTTTTCTGTAAATACTGTAAAGGTGTTTCGGTCGTCCGCTTATTTCGAATTTCAGGTTATATTCTTTCAGCTTTTCGGATACGGGTTTAATAACCTTGTTCAAAAAAGCTTCTCTTTCTTTGCGAGTATCCGAAATTTTTTGAGCAATACTGTCGTAAGCTTCTCTGTTGAGATACTTGAATGCCAGGTCTTCCATTTCCCATTTAATGGCGCCCAGACCGAATCTGTGAGCAAAGGGCGCGTAGATTTCGAGAGTCTCTTTTGCAATGCGGCGTTGTTTTTGAGGACTTACGAATTCAAGCGTGCGCATATTATGGAGGCGGTCGGCAAATTTAACGAGAATAACGCGCACATCCTTTACCATCGAAAGCAAAAGCTTTCTGTAATTTTCGGCTTTGACAATTTCCTGCTCTTTAAACACACCGCCAATTTTCGTAACCCCGTCTACAATCTCGGCAACTTCCTGTCCGAATTCTTTTGCAATAAACTCGATGTTAATGTCGGAATCTTCGACAACGTCGTGCAATAACGCTCCGACAATAGAAATATCGTCGAGCGGAATTTCCCGGGCAAGAATCATTGCCACTTCGTAGGGATGATTGAAATACGGTTCACCGGAAGCCCGGAAGTCGTTTTTGTGCGACTCGTAGCTTAAATGAAATGCTTTTTCGATCAGAGCTTCGTTGACTACCCGTAAATTTTTTCTGCAAACTTCCAGAAGCTCGTCGAGCATTTTTTTATGTTTAATTCCGATTACCGTTTCCATTTTAAGCTAATTTTTACTGAAATAAAGCGAAAATATCGATAAAAAACAATTGTCAAAACGTTATACAGATTCCGCGCCAAATAAGTTCTTCAAAAAGTGCCGAAAGTTCTGTCGCCTGCGTCTCCCAATCCGGGAACGATATAACCCAATTCGTTTAATCCCCTGTCCAATGCGGCAGTATAAACTTTCACGTCCGGATGCTCGTCATTCATCTTCTTTACGCCTTCCGGAGCCGCTATAAGGCAAGCCAGATAAGATTCGCCTGCGCCCCTTTCTTTCAAATACTTGAAAGCAGCAGCGGCGCTTCCGCCAGTGGCAAGCATGGGATCGAGTACTATTGTAACCGAACTGCCAATGTCTTTCGGGGTTTTATAATAATAATCTTCGGGCATCAAAGTTTTTTCGTTGCGCTGCAAACCGATGTGTCCTACTTTTGCGTCGGGTATCATATCCAAAAACGAATTTACCATGCTGAGACCTGCGCGCAAGACTGGCACAAGAACCACTTGCTTTTGAAGCATATGTCCTGCCGTTGTTTCCAACGGAGTGACTACTTCGATTTCGTTCAATTGAAAATTTTTAGAAATTTCTACTGCAATGGAATAAGAAATTCTTCCCAGGGCTGCCCTGAAATCCGCAGGTCTTGTATCTTTGTTGCGCAGAATTGTTATATCTCTTTTCACAAGAGGATTATCTACCACGGTAAGATTGTTCATTTTTTTACCTCTTTAGCTTTTCTTCCCAATATCGACAATAAATTTATGAACGGGGACAACGGCGGCGTGTAGTTATAATCGACATCGCCAAGTTTATACACAGGTATTTTATTATTTATAAAAACGGAAACGATGTCCGCATGACCTGCCACTTCTTTTCCGCCGATAAACTGACCTCCTAAAATATTGCCGGTATATTTATCGAATAATATTTTACCGAAGCCGTTCCTGCTGCCGGGCATAACCTTAACAAGATTCGGCGCTGTGGCATAAACGGATTCGAATTTAAGATTATATTTACGAGCTTTAGCGCTGTTTATTCCTACCGTGGCAATAAAGTAATCGAAGAATTTCAAAGCGACATTCGGGACTATTCCGCGCGCCGTTGCATTGCCGCCTGCGGCATTTTCGCCTGCAATATGCCCGTAATCTCTGGCTAACGTGGCAAGCGGAATATAATCGTATCTGTTCGTAATGCCGTTTTTCACTTCGATATTATCGCCGGCGGCAAATATGTTCGGATCGGATGTTTTGCAGCGTGAATCGACTTTCAATCCTCCGAATTCGCCCAATGTTAGTCCTGCAGCCGCCGCCAAATCGTTATTTGGTCTTACACCCGCAGCCAGCAATACGAGGTCGATTTCGATAGTCCAGCCCTTATGTTTTATTGCCTTTATGGTATTGTCTTGTATGACCGGCTCTATATCGACAGCCTGTCGGTAAAATTCTATATTGCTTTCTTTCAGAATCTCCGCTATAATATTGCCGATTTCAACGTCCGTATTGGGCAAAGGTAAATTTTCTCTTTCGAATAGTTTAACGGAAAATCCTTTTTTCCTGAAAGCTTCGGCTGTTTCCAACCCGATATAACCCGCTCCAATTACGGCAACGTTTCTTATCCGATTGTTATTGCTTAAAAATTTGTCAAGCCTTATTAAGTCGGTTACGCTTTTTAACGTAAAGAGATTATCGAGCGTTCTGTCGAATTTAGGAATGTATACGGGCTTAGAACCCGTTGTAAGAATTAATCTGTCGTAAGAATAATCAATTTTTTGATTAGAAGACTTATTCAAAACCGTAATGGTTTTATTTCTTCTGTCGATTTTTTCGACGAGATGATTGATGAAAACTTTAACGCCTTTTTTTTGTTCGAAGCTTTCCGGATCGAAAAATACCAATTTCTTAACGTCGGCAATTTCTCCCGAGAGCACGTAGGGAAGCTCGCACGTACCTGTCGAAATGAATTGACCGGCTTCGAAAAGCGTTACGTTGGAATCCGGGCTTACCCGTTTAGCCTTTGCCGCAGCCGCCGGTCCTGCCGCATTCCCTCCTACTACAACTATATTTTTTGGCGAATACAAAACATAACCTGCAAATTATTTCAGATAAATATAAACAATTCCGGCATGTTTTGGGTATGTTACGGCTGGTAAATTTATTATTTGTTCTTAATGCTGATTGTCATCGGAACGCCTTCGAACCCGAAATGTTTTCGTATTAATCTTTCCAGAAAACGTTTATAGTGTTCGGGCACGTATTTGTGTTCGTTTGCAAAGAAGAGGAAAATCGGGTAATGATCGCCTACCTGAGTAATATATTTTATTTTTACTTCTTTACCCGTCGGAGTTGCAGGCGGCGGAGTCTTTTGAATTTCCGGAAGGAGTATTTCATTCAACTGATTCGTCGGAATTTTTTTCTTTCGTTCGTCATGAATTTTGAGCGCCAGGTCGATCAGTTTATAAATTCTTTGTTTGCTCAACGCCGAAATTGTTATTACAGGCACATAATCGAGGGTTCCGAGTTCTCTGCGGACAGCCTCTTCAAAAACCTTTGCCGTATTTGTATCCTTTTCGATCAGGTCCCATTTATTGATTGCAATAATCAATCCTTTACGCCTTCTAACCGCTTCCTGAATAATTCTCTGATCCTGATTTTCAATGCCGAGTTGAGCGTCGATAAGCAATACAGCCACATCGCTGTTCCAGAGAGCTTTGAAAGTACGCACGTTCGAAAAGAATTCTACATTTTCCTTTATTTTCGATTTTCTTCTCAAGCCCGCCGTATCTACAAGAATTATCTCCTGTCCGTAATATTTCATTACAGAATCGATGCTGTCCCTCGTAGTTCCGGGAATATCAGTAACGATAGAGCGGTCGTAGCCGAGCAGTGAATTTACAAGCGACGATTTTCCAACGTTGGGTTTCCCTATAATCGAGAGCCTCAAACGCGGGTCGGGTTTATCCGTCACATTGGAAAAATCGAGGCTTTCAATCAGGTCGTCGAGCAAATCCCCCAGGTTACGTCCGTTGATAGCGGAGATATCGTAAATTTTATCGATGCCCAACCGGTAAAAATCGTTTTTAATCATCTCGAGTTCGGGACTGTCGGCTTTATTAACCAACAAAAAATTCGGCTTTGTAAACCTGCGCAGTTTCTGAGCGATTTCAATATCGAGCGGAGTAAGACCGCTTTTGCCGTCAACGACGAAAAAGATCGCGTCGGCTTCGTCGAAAGCGATTTCCACCTGTTCTTTAATAGCCGCTTCAAACAGGTCCTGAGAATTCGGCACCAATCCGCCCGTATCGATAACTCGAAATTTCTTGCCGTTCCATTCGGCTTCGCCGTAAATGCGGTCGCGCGTCACTCCCGGCGCGTCGTCAACAATCGAAGTTTTACTTCGCGTCAATCTGTTAAAAAGCGTCGACTTTCCTACGTTCGGACGACCTACTATTACAATTACCGGTTCATTCATAGTTTATCAGACAAATTAAAAATTATATTGCAAATTTAATTGAGGATAATAGAAAGTTCTATAACCTACATTAATTTTATTTAGTTCCGCATTGACCTTAATACTTTTATTAAAGCTGCGCGCCGTTAGAGCTGCGTCGATGGCGCTAATTATATGATTAGTAAAAATGACGAGAACGGCTTTATAAGCTACGTTATAGAAATCGTTGGCTTTTCCGCGTTCTTTTGAATAGAAGATGAAATTTTCAGTGAGCGGATCGCCGTATTTATAAGGCGTATTTTCATCGCCGAAGTCGTCCCAGCCTACATTGAACTGCGGATACTTGCCGATCATTTCGTAATATTGCTGATCACCGTAAGGGGCAAGACGGTGAGAATAGTAACCGCCCAAAGCATTTTCCAATTTATTCAGTTCTCTCCAGTTTACAGTTCCGTCGGAATTGAATACAAAAAAGTTAGACGGGTCGATCGAAGAATTAATTTCTTTTGCGTGGGCAATTGTCCACCTTGCGTAACGCGCTACGTCCCAATGTTCATCGGCAAAGTTCTGGAATTTAACCGTCTGGTCGTCGCCTTTTTTGTCGTATATCAAGCCTACAGTAATAGCGGCAGCTTCCACTGCAACAAAAAGCGCGCTCTTCAAATAACTTTCGGAATAAAATTGCCCTGCTCCGGGTACTGCAAACGAAAGAAGCGCGGCGGTAAAAGGCGCTTTCTTATTTTGCACCGACGAATCGTCCCCGTTAAATTCAACGGAAGTTTCCCTGAAAGATATACCGGAATCGAGATAGAGTTTGCCGGTTAATTTTGACTGAGCGGCAACTGCGCCGGCTATAAAGAATATCAATAAAATCTTTTTCATTTTCATACCCGTTTAGAAATTAAAATCGAACAATATTCCGCCGTAAAAATTCCATTCTTTGCCGTAAGTAACATCTTCATTAAGAATCGTTCTGGTAAATCTGTCGAATGAATACGCGGCGTTAAAAAAGAGACTCGTCGGGAAAAGGTAGAACGAATTCATCTTAATTCTCAATTCGAGTCCGGCTCCTTTTTTAAAGTCGTCCAGTTTAACGCGGTTGCCGTTCCATGCATTGCCGAAATCTGCATAGACGGACATATAAATCTTGTCGATATAAAGATGTCCGAGCCGCGTGTCGATATTCTTAAGGAGCGGGAAGCGGTAAGTGAGGTTTACCCATGCGACTTCATTGCCGTTGACAGAATAGAACGGATAACTTTTCATGCCTATCAAACCGCCGAGATAAAAATCGAAAAACTCAGGCACATCCGGTCCCAGAATACTACCCGCCCGTATTTGCGCTGTTAGAGTATGTTCCATATAAACGCGCATATATTCTTTCCAGTTTAATTCGATCCGGTGGAAATTGTAATTTTTGTAAATCGGTTTCAATATGCCGTCCGCTACTTCATAAGAGCCGTCGGGATTATAGCGGTTAAATTCATAATCGTACTTAAGCTCGATTTTCCTTCCGACAGGATTAATATCCGAGTCTTTTGTAGGAATGATCCCGTCGTGGCTGAATTTAAGCTGGAAATCGTTGCCGATATAATACGTGTCGTTTGTCGAAGGATAGAGCAGACTCGTATTCGGGAAAATAAAAGCTTCCAAAGTAGCCGTATAACTGCTGTAGACGTATCTGAACTCCAACATATTTCCCGCAGTTATAATTTTCTGGCGCGCAAAGAAATCGGCTTCGAATAAATTGTATGTTACATCGGTGCTCGTTCTCAACGACGTATCGAGCGAATCGAATATTATATCCGTATTGGTTTTTCGACTTACGCTGTAAAGTTCTATGCCCACTTCGGGTTTAAGTCCCAATTGATACAACAACGGGAGCTTATCCCTGTATTCAAACGACAGGAACAAATCGCGTTCGAATTTTTTGTTAATAGCGCCGCCTCCGAAAATACTGAATCTGTTCAGATAGTCGCTCGAAGCGGCGTAAATACCGGGCTTAATTCTGTCTGCAAAACTGTTCGAAGTAATATAATTGTCGTACCGGATAAAAGGTATAATGCTGAAACGGGAAAAATATCCCGAATAACGCGACGGTTCAACGTCGGGCAATTCGGTGTCGTTGTAATTTTTCAGGCGCTCAATATCGAAACGAGCCAAATCGCCTTTCGGTTTGTCTTTTCCGAGAGGCGGATTTCCGACCCAAACGTATTTTTTGTCGTCGTCTACTTTTAACTGATTTTCTTTATCCAGGAAGAATATCTTAAATCCGTCGGAAGTATATCCGGAATAAATAATATTTCCTTCGTTGTCTATATCCGGCTGAAAAGCTCCGCCTACCACATTCGATATTCTCGTAGTTCTATGAGAGTCAAATTCATATCGATACAGATTGAAAATGCCGGTCATATCCGAGGCGAAAATCAGATTTCCGTCGCCGTCAAAAACGGGGTCGCGGTTGTCGTAACCATTTTGAATTATTATTTCGTATCCGGTTCCGTTTGTATCCACCCGCGCAATTTCCCTCGTATTTTTAAGAGAATATCCGAAAACTATGTACGAATCGTCGGGCGAGAATTTGGGATTGTAAACCTGCTCGCCGTTATTGAAAAATGTCAATTGTTTAAAATTCTTTCCGTTGATGTCGACAGTGCCGATATTTGTTGTGCCGTCCTTCTGGAAGAGAAATACGATTTTAGAACCGTCGTGCGATACGTTCGGATTGTTCGCTCTCAAACCGTAGGTAAGACGAGTCGATTCTTCTTCGCTGATATCGTAAACGTACAAATCATGAATGTTATTCCATCTGGGATTGTCGTCGCTCAACTTGGCATAAATTATTTTGTCCGTTCCCGGAATAAAAGCAACTGTAGAGCGCACCATCGGTACTAGAAGTTTTTCTTCCTTGCTTTTAAAATCGTATAGATAAACCGAAGAGATGCCAAAATAGTCGCTGAATTTATTCGACACGTATACCATTTTAGAGCCGTCGTCCGCAAAAGAAGGATAAAAATTTCCGAAACCTACCGGAGTAATTAATTCGCCTTCGATACGGTTTTCGAGCACTTTGCCTATTCTTTCCCGATAATCTTTCCTGAGAAACTCGCTCCATTCCGAATAGAGTTGTTTGCCAGAAATACCGAGCGTTTGTTCGATTGCGGCGTCAATCGTAAAATTCGTTAGTTCTTTCAGTCGGTTGTTTATCTCCACCAATTTATCCTCGCCGTATTTTTGCGCAATATATCGGGTGAGCGCAAAACCGGCGTTATAAACGGATTCGTTGCCCAGACTTGTTTTTCCGAATACGCCCATTTGATTCCATGTCAGCATTTTCCCGTCGAGAGCGTAGCATCTTAAGATCATGTCTCTGTGCGTATCCCAGTTATCGTAGTTAAATTCTTTACGCATATATTGAGCTGTACCTTCTGCAAACCATGCCGGCACATTTACAGTCGCAATCGGATATGAGGCTATAAAATTCGGGAAGCCGTATAAAATGTCGGGACGGCGCTTGTCTTCGTAATTCATAAATTGAAGATAAACCGCAGGCACTCTTCTGCCTACTTTCATAGCAGCCTGAATTTGAACCATATGAGTAAATTCGTGAGATATTACGTTTCGCAGCCAATTGTGCGAGCCGCGCAAATCGAAATCGAGAGCTGACGCCCATATTTCGATTTTATTGTCGAAAAAATACGTAGCGCCGTTTGAATAATCGTCGATATCTTTAATTGCGAAATGCACGGTTTCGGGTTCGTATCCGTATAACGACGTAATCGGTTCCCAAACTTCTTCGGCTATTTTCAGAACCGTCCTGGCAGTCCTTTCGGCTTCGGGATGGTAATGTACAAATACATGTTCGCCTTTTAATGTATACCAATCGTATTCCGGATTATATTCATTGAATTGAGCCGTCAACAGGCACGGTATCAGTAAAAAGAATAAAAATAATTTTCGCATAAGATATCTACTTGATGATTGCAATTTTGATTAATTTAGAGGCTGTTTTGCCAGCCGAGGAAACATTGATACGCGCGAAATAAACTCCGCTCGGAACGTCCGAAACATCCCAACTAATTTCATTGTCGAATCCGCCGCGCCCGGTTCCTCTGAGCGTTGTTACATAATCGCCGGCGGCGTCTAATATTATCACTTCGACATCCGAATCTTCGGTTACGTAATATCTTATATAAGTTTCGTTGCCGTATACCGGATTGGGCCAATTGTAAGCTTTGCTTTCAGGGAAATATTCATCTATAATATTTTCCGCGGGCAATGTAATTGTATAAGAATTATACAAATCGCCCGCCACCGAATGCCAGCCGTAGGAAGAAGGATTGTCTGTCGCAATAAACCAGCTGCTCAAATAATTGTCTGCGTCGACGGACGCATAAATTATTCCGGATTTGAAGTTAGTTAAGCTTTGACTATTGTCGATTGTGAATAACACCGGCGGAACTTTGAGCGAAGCTCCGGTAGAAATCGGAAAACCCGGTAATAAATCTCCGCTTGCTCCGTCCCATGCAAAAAGATTCCCGTCAACGGAGGAAACTAAAAGATCCGAAACGTCGTCGTTATTTAAATCTGCGGTTAAAATATAATCGTTTAATTCCCCTGACGCTGTTACAGGAAAATTATCGTTTAATATGCCGTAGCTGTTTAAAGACAAGACCTTATTCTTATCCACAACCAAAATCGAATATGTTCCGTTCGCTTGATTTACCGAAATTGCAAAATCTTTTATTGTATCCGTACTATTTACGACAAAACTGTTTCGGATGCCGCCGTCGACAATGATGTCGAAACTGTTATTTTTATTGAGAACGATATATTCATTTTTACCGTCCGGCTTCAATAAAGTAATTAATTTAACAGGAATGCCGCTTAAATATAGTACGGTATTTTTTACGTCGTTCGGAAATTTACCGGAAATAAAATATCCTCCGTCGGTAATCAATGCAAAATCATTCTGGTCGCGGTATGCCGAAATCTGAATAATTTTACCGTATTCACTGAAATCAAATGTTCTATAGTTGCCTGTGAAATGATCCAGCCTAATCAATCTTGACAAATCCGTTCCCATCAGCGTATAAAAATTCAACCCTCTGTATGTTACGGGAGTAATAACCTTCGAACCTTCATTTTCTGAAAAGCTATAATTGCTTTGCGAAATAACCCTGTCAAGAGCCGAATTCAATGTAATCTTGTTAAACTGAGTATTATTCGCCCCCACTACGACAAAGTTCGAGGAGGAGGGAAATATAGAAGGACTCACTTCCGAGAATTCGGGAAATACCAATGAATACCCCGATTCGAGATGTCGTATAATCAAATCGTGATTGTTAATAAGAAAAATGTAGGGAAGATTGTCCAGACCTCCGACGAATTTATAGTTTCCGTCGAGCAGAAAATTTGCGAGTCGAAGAAATCGATCGTTGCCGATAATTAAGTCGAACGTCATTACGTTTCCGGGCTCAGAGAAATTATCAAGCGTAATAAACGACTTTGCGCCCGAATTGGAATTGCTGTTCGGTTTGGTATCGCTTCCGAAACGGTTTTTATAAAATCGCGCTTTATTCCCTTTATACCATAAATCTTCCTCGCCTGCAATACCGTAAACTTCACCGAGGACAGTATTAAACAATTCGCCGATATCCTGAATGCCGTCAGCCTCTTCTATGTCGACGCCTTTGTTGTACAAATCGGCATTAATTCTGTTCTCCGCATATTTTTCGTTAATAATTTTTTCGTCGATATGCCAGATAACAATACCGTTGGCAGGAACCGCCCAGTCGAATTCGTCAACGTCTACGACAACGCCGCGCAGAGTGTCGGCGTTATCGAATCTGAATCTGCCTGTGTCTTTTTGCGTTTTAAAAGAATAGACGTTGTCGCCTATTTTATAAGTAACCGTAATCCCGTCTTTCTTAACGTCGCGTTGCCGGTTTTCTACGAGAAAATATTCGTGGTCGTTTACAGGTATTTTGACAATAACCGTATCGCCCGCAGCAGCGGCAAGCTTTGCGGCAATGTGAACATTACTTACATTGGCATTCAACACCACGGGTTCTACCCAGCCCAAAAATATTTTTTCCCATGGAGACGGCTCCGGCGGGAACAAACCGCTGTAAGCAAAGATAGCGTTCCCGTCCATCAAACCGAATCTGTCGATTGCGGTAACGCCGGTTTCGGTATTGAATAAATCCGGCAATCCCAAATAGCTCCCGATATTCGACACTATCAAACCGTTGATGGACATTTGATAAAGATATTTTTCGCCGAACGATTCTACTTCCTTCGATTCGGTTGAAGGAAGAATGACCGTGTTGCGTATTTCAAAATCGTTCTTGACGCTAAAACCCGAGAAATCATTTCCCAGATATTTCCTAAGAGTATTAAAACCAAGAAATACGGAGGGCAAATCCCTTTCGTAGCCGATCTTACCCGCCGGGTAAAACGCCGCTCCCGCGCCGGCATGGAATATCGTAAATAAATCGTATTGCGAAAAGTCGACATCGGTAAAAACCGAATCCGCTATCTCCCAAACTTCCTTCGCAAAATCAGCAAGTCCGCTCAAATCGTCGGGATTGTTCAAAGGAGGAGCGTAGTTGCGCATTGTTTTAGAGACCGTAATTATTTCTGGCAGCACAGTATATTCAATTTTCAAGTTGCCGTTCGAAACTTTATTAAAATAATTTTTGGCGAATTCGAGGTGATTTTCGAAATAAACTCTGTCGTGCGGCAGCGGATCGATAATCGTATCGCCGTAATCTTCCGTATAGACCGAACCGAACTTTCCGTTTCCGTAGGTATATTCATCGTTGTCTTCCTGAAATTCCACCATAACGGCCAAAATCTTCAGTTTGCCTATTGCAACGTTTTGAGCCGAAACGTTCGGGAGCGTTTGTGTTTTTGAAAATTTCTTTTCGCTTTGCGAGCCTGCAAACAAAAGGCCGGGAATTAATATTCCCAGCCATAAAAATATCTTGAGTTGTGATTTATTCATAATCGATTAAATACCTCTGGGAAATCCTAATTGAGTTTGAGGAACGCCTCCCCATCCGATAAAGATGGTGAAACGCAATGTATTGTTGAGCGGATGATTTTCTCCTTCTTTGAACACGTCGGTAGTCAAATAACTGAAATCGAAGCCGTACATATCGTATCTGATACCCGCTCCGATAGTAACGAATTTTCTGTTTCCGAACGACGGGTCTTCATAAAAATATCCCGCTCTCAGAGCAAACATAAAATCTCCGGGTTGACCGTACCAGTATTCCAGACCCACGGCGGTTGTAATATCTCTTATTTCCTCGCTCAACGGCTGATCTGCCCAGGCTGTGAAAATCGCTTCGTAAAAATCTTTACGTTGTTTCGGAGTGGCGTTGCTGTCAACTTCTCCCCGGAACGCTTCCCCTTTGTCGACCAATAATTTGCTGAAATCTAACGTCATTGTAATCGAATTGAAATCATCCTGATAAAGCCGTGTTGCAAATCCGAGTCTGAAGTTTGTCGGAATCGGATCTGCCTGAGCCTGATCGATGTAATAGATTTTCGGACCGATATTGCTGAGATTCATACCGATGCTCAGACGGTTGCTCATATCTCCGATCAAAGGCAGATTCAAATGTTCCGGACGCCACATTGCGCCTACGTCGAAACTGACAGTTGTGGCTACTCCTTTGCCCTGCTCGGCCTCCGTCGGCTTGTCTGCCAATCGGCTGTGAATAATGCGGAAGTTCAAGCCGAGTCCCCAGTCGTTGCTCAATTTGGTTGCATAGCCGAGAGTTAGAGCGGCGTCGAACGATCTGAAAGTGCCGATCGGTTCCGGAGAATCTGAACCCGTACGCACAATTTCGCCGTAATTCATATAGGTTACGCTGGCTGTGACGCTTCCGTTCAGATCTTCAATATATTGACGATAAGTCGCATAGTCGTAAAACAAGTCGAGATGGAACTGCGGCAGCCAGTTACTGTGAGTAAAACTGACTTCCGAGCCGGTTAAAAAAGCGATTCCCGCGGGATTCCAGAATATTGCAGCCGAATTATCAGCCAATCCTGTTCCGGATTCGCCGATACCGCCCGCTCTCGAATCGGGAGCAATCAGAAGAAACGGCAATGCAGCTTCGCCTTGCGCTTTTATTTCCGAACCGATTCCCGCTAACATTATCATAATCATAGGAATCAAAATTATTCTTTTCATTTTAGTATACCTCCTTGAGTATTTATATTAATTTTATCTTATAATCGACAATTTACCGAGCGCACTCTTTTTAAATGAGCCGTCTGTAGTTTGTGCCACGACTTTATATAAATAAGTTCCGTTTGCCAATGAGTTCCCGTCCTCGTCTCTGCCGTCCCAGTCTATTCTCACAAAACGGTCCATAACCGAATATTCGTCAATTTCTTTTATAAGCCTGCCTGCAACTGTATAAATTTTAATTTTAACGTCGATTGCGCTGTTAGCATTATGCTGGAACGTAAAAGTGGTAGACGAAGAAAAAGGATTCGGATAATTATACACGTTCCTCAGATACAATTCGTCGCTCTCGTTTACAACCGTAAAATAGACTTCAGTTTCGGAAAAGTTATTAAAAACGTCCCATGCTTTTATTTTAATATTATGTTCGCCTTCGGAAAGCGAAGTAAATTTATATTTAACCGCGCCTGATTTGCCGCCCGAATTCAAATCGCCCACGAAATAATTCGTAAAGTCGATTGCGTTATTTTCGTCGCCGTCGAGAACGCCTTCGAGTTTATGCCCGATGCCCGTACCGGTAGTATTCAGCCCCGTTTCGTCGAATAATTTAACGATCAGAGTAAAATCGGGATTAACAAGATAAGCATTGTCAAATTCTTCGTTATCGAAGTAGATTTCTATTTCGGGACCTTTCCCGTCGTTAACAGCGTTCGGATTTGTTCCGCCGACTATCACGTTATTTGTATAACCGACCGCGTCGTTTTTTTCGTTGAATACGTAAGCAGTAATTTTGCCGTTTTTATTTTCGTACGAGATGTCTTTGGGCACGATAAATTCAGTATTGAACTCGCCGTTTTCAACGGACGCTCGTCCTCTGTATATCAATCCGCCGGGGATTGTAACAGTATAATTAATTTCCTCGTAGTAAACTTTCCGTTCGGAATCATACACGCTGATAATAGCTTCTCCGTTGAAATCGGAAGAAGAATTTTCACTAACGGAGCCTTTGATATTCACATTCCCGAGCGCGTTAATTTGGACTGTTTTACTCACCGGCGCTCCGTTAACCGAATCGACGCGGGCGTTTTCCGCCGGTATTTTGAGCCTCAATGCCGGGTCGCAAAACAGATGAAATTTTTCGTCGTTTACCGCCGTACGATTTTGTTTGGTAAGCATAAAAACGTCGCCTATTCTCAATGGTTTGCCGTCGGAAGCGCGCTTGAAAAGATATGTATAAAAAGTATCGTTTATTGCCGCGTTCGAATTTGCATATACAACACGAGCCGCCGTAAAGATTCCGATTGCGCCGGCATCCGGCATATTAACCATCAATTCGGTGGAACTCTGTTCGCTCATATCGTCGAACTTACCAAAATCGCACGTAGCAGCCGTCAAAAAGAAAAATTCCGAATTTTTCAACTGCGGAATTGTCGTGGCTTTTTCGAATACGTATTCATGAGCCCAAGTGTTGGGATTTCCATGACCGATATAATTTGCAAGCAAAGTGCCGTTATTGAAAGCGTTAATTATAGCCTTGTTAACCTCCGGCTTTCTTCTGCCGAGCCCTGTAATAACGGTAGGATAAGCCACCAGATAAATCTTATTCAAATCGTAAGCTCTAGATATTCTTCTGAATATCAGTTCTTCCGATTGGCGTGTATGCAACGATCCGTCGTCGCCTTCGGAGGTAAGTCCGTCGTCGGCAATCATTGTTATTCTATAACGCCACGGTCCGGTAGAAGATTCGTTCTCGTATTTTCTAATTTTATCGATTACCGCTTCGGCGTCGGTTTGGGACTGCACAGCCAATCTGCCCGTCGCCAAGTCGACAGTTTTGTCGCTGCCGGATACTCTGGCATAATAATCGTCGGTAGAATAAGAATTAATTTCGCTGAGAGACTCAATAGTTTGATAAGTCGGCACAAAGTTTTTGTCCAGGTCTTCGGGCACGAGATTCAAATAGTCGTAGTCTCCGTCGCCGAAGAAAAGCACATAACCCGGTTTTGTCTGCCAGTTATCGTATGCATATTTCAGAAAGTCGCGTATTGAAGTCGGATCGAGCATGCCGCCGCTGAACTGATTCATAATATCGTCAACGTAGTAAATCGAGGTTGAAAGAGGATCGGGCGATTCCGAGCTTCTGTACGCTGCGTATTTTTCCGCTTGTTCTTTGAAATACTTATTTGTTATAACAATCATCCGGCTGCCCGAAGTATTGCTAAGAATATCGACCGGCGTTATTTGAGCGCCGCCGGACGGACTCTTAAAAGCCGACGAATTGACCGCCATATATTTCGATATTCTGTTTTCATTTTCCTGCGCTTGAAATCTTATTTCTCCGCCGCTTATAAAGGCTCCCGCAATCATCTTAACGTTGTATGGATCGGTCAGGTCGAAGGCAAATATATCGCTGTTGGAGAAGTCGGTAATTCTGTATTCAATGGTAGCGTTTGTGTCTTTTGAAAAGAAGATCAGGTAATCCATCGTAGCCTTCAGATACCTTTGATATTCAATTTCGAAATAATCGAGATAAACGCTTGCCGAAGTAATATTCGTATTGATTGTAAACTTCAGATTGCTTCTGTTATCGGCAAGCTGGTTCGAATATGATGCATTCCCTATACTCTGCATGCCGTATGTGTATGATAACTTGGAATTCAGGGGAATCGAACCCGTATAAATCAGCTGGTTGCTCTCCCTTACAGAATAACTTATAACTTCCGAAGACGTACTGATAAGTCTGAATTTGTAATTTATTTTCGCGCCGGGCGCCAGTCCGTATAATGTATTCAGATAGACTCTTTCCCTGCGCGTGCCCGAGAATACATCCCCGAAATACTCTCTGCCGGAAGGTCCGATTTTAACGCTGTCCCGGTCGTTAAAAACATATGAGAGCGTAGTGTTCTGCATATAAGCGTCGGAAGAATTGAGCGAAGATTCGGAGGGCATTCTTTTACCCTGATTTCCGCCGTAAGTAAGCCAGAAATAATTTTTTTTCGTGAACGGATTTTTGACTCTCTGAATGGCGCGGCGGCTATCGTTATATTCCCATGCTTGAATTCCCCTCGAATAGAACAATATATAATCGCCGTCGTTAAATACTTCGTCTTCCTCGCCTTTTATATAAATTGCATTTTCTTTAAAACCTGTCGATTCGTCGTCGATATTTTCCGGCAGCGCATATCCGTTTACGGAATAAATTTTAATCGTTTTGGGATTTACTTCGGACAAATTAATTCCCATCGACTCGAGAAACGACTTATCAATTTTATAAATTCCTTCCTCGTTTGCTTCGAAGCGGTACCACTTGCCGGCAGAAAAAATCGGGACGTTTGTTTTGGCAAGTCGATTCCGGTTAATTCCCCAATTTCGGGCTACGTTCCAGTTTAGCACAGAATATTGCAAGATGGAGTCTTCGACGGGAATTTTTTCACGGTTTGAAGAAGCTAAATTAATGCGCACCCTTATTCTTTTTATCACGTGAGTAATGCCGTTCTCGCTGTCAATACGGACGGGATAGATTAAGAAAGATTGAAAAGGTAATTTTCTGATTAATCCGTATTCTCCGAACGTAACGTATTCATTCTGAATTTGCTTCGGTAAATTTCCGGGATTTTTATTAAACGAATAAATTCCTTCTATCCGGTTTTCCTCAACAAACAAAACCTGAATCGTATTTCCGGTTTCCGCGTCCACTCCGAGTTTGAACTCTCTTACGGGCAGTTGTACAGAATCCGGATAAACTCCCGCTATGTCCAGGCGGACGTAATTTTTTCCGTTGTAAACAAAAAAGCCGGTGTCTTTTATTTCGGGGATGTAATCAAAAACAAACTCTGACTGAGTTGAACTCAGGATGCGGATATCCTGAGCTGCTAAAATCGACGTGAGTATTAAGAGAAATATTACAGAGAATTTTGTTTTCATCAGATTACTTATTTTTTTAGATAAACATTAAAAGCCAACAAAATTAAAGTAGCGAAAATTCTCTATAATATTTCTCCCTGATATTTTTGAAGTCAAATTTATGGAAGATATTATCAACTTGTCAAGTTTAAATGAAATATTTTCAGTGTGGAAAAATCGAGAACAATATTTCACAAACCGAGAATTTCTTTGTTTTTTTTCATCGCGTCGATACAAAACTGAATGTGTTCGTTAAGCGGAACGCCCAATTCTTCGGCGCCTTTCTTAATGTCTTCCCTGCTGACGGCTCTGGCAAAGGCTTTGTCTTTCATTTTTTTTAAGACGGATTTTACTTCCACCTCGTCTATCGATTTCGAAGGGCGCACATACGTAACCGCAGTAATAAATCCGGCAAGCTCGTCGCAAGCATACAATGTTTTTTTCAACAGACTATTCCTTTCGACTCCCGTATAATCAGCATGCGAAAGGATGGCATTTACAAATTCCTCATCGAAACCGAGCTCCTTCAAAATTTCCGCTCCTTTGTAAGGATGCTCCTCGGCGGTCGGATACATCTCATAATCGAAATCGTGCAACAAGGCGACGTTGCCCCAGTACTCAATATCTTCTCCGAATTTTTCGGCATACGCCCTCACGCACGATTCCACTGCCAGAGCGTGTTTTATCAGGCTTTCGCTTTTTGTATACTGTTTCAACAAATCGAAACAATAATTTCTGTCTCTCATTTTTTCGTTCATTTTGTCACCGTAATTTTATTTTTCGAAGGACAATATTTCGATATCGAGCATTCGTCGCATTTGGGACGACGCGCAATACAGATATTGCGCCCGTGGCTCATTAATAGGTGCGTCGATAGAACCCATAAGTCTTCGGGCAACAATTCCTTCAACTTGAATTCAATCTTTTTAGGATCGCTCGTCTCGACAAATCCGAGAAGATTAGTCAGTCTTATGACATGAGTGTCCACGGCGATAGCTGGAATACCGAATGCATTCCCCGCTACAACCGAGGCGGTTTTTCTGCCAACGCCGGGCAATTTGGTAAGGGCTTCGAAATCCGCCGGCACTTTACCATTGTGCTTTTCTATCAATTCCCGGCAACAGTTTTTAATACTTTTCGCCTTCTGCTTGTAAAAGCCCGTCGAAAAAATATCTTTTTCCAGTTCTTCATCTTTAGCTTTGATAAAATCTTCCGGCTTTTTATACTTTTTAAACAGCTTTTCCGTCACTTTATTAACACGCTCGTCCGTGCATTGCGCAGACAGGATTGTGGCAATCAGGAGTTGAAAAGGGGTTTTGTAGTTAAGCGCCGGTTTTGCGTCGGGGTATTCATCTTTAAGAATGCGGAAAATTTTTTCGGCTCTCTTTTTCTCTGATATCATTCCGCCTCAATTAAAAAGCTGGGGTAAAAAGGTCTAACTATTATGAAATTGATTCGTAGCGCGTACGGGATTCGAACCCGTGATCTCCGCCTTGAGAGGGCGGCGTCCTTGACCGCTAGACGAACGCGCCATTATTCAGGCTCCAAAAATAAAATTTTTTTATATCTTTTGCCCTTCTTAAATTAAATTTTATTAAGCATCGATATATCGTTAAAAAATTAATATCTTTGCTTTTGCTCTTTTTTAATAAAAACAGAAATTAAATGACAACAATTTGCCTTGATAATTGTATAAACTGCGGTTATTTTTTTATTTCAAATGGGGGTTGAAAATCCGTTTTGAGAAAAAAACTGACAAATAAAGAACTTCAGGCAATCGAAGAAATAAAAAGCAAGGGAAACATTCCCCGCCATATAGCCATCATCATGGACGGAAACGGCAGATGGGCTAAGAAGAGAAATTTACCGAGAGTCGCAGGACACAGAAAGGGCGTCGAAATAGTTCGTCTTGTCGTTGAAGCTTGCGTTGCGCTTGGCGTGGACGTCCTTACGCTTTATACTTTTTCGACCGAAAACTGGCGCCGCCCCAAAGACGAAGTTTCTACTTTGATGAGACTCATTGTTAAAAGTCTTCAGACTGAAACCGACGAACTCAACCAGAACAATATTCGTCTTACTACAATCGGAAACAAAGACATACTGCCGGACATTGTAAGAAACGAACTCGACAACGCTATTGCCAAAACCGCAGAAAATACAAAGATGACTCTAAATCTCGCTCTCAGTTACAGCGGCAGGTGGGAACTTGTTCAGGCTATAAAGACTATAATCGAACAAGTTGAAAACGGAAAAGTCGATAAAAACCAAATAGATGAAAATCTGGTTTCAGACTTTTTAAATACCGCAGGACTGCCGGATCCCGACTTATTGATTCGCAGCGGCGGCGAATTCCGCATCAGCAACTTTTTGTTATGGCAGATTGCTTATTCGGAAATTTATATTTCCAAAGTTCTTTGGCCCGATTTCAGATGCAAACACCTGCTCGAAGCCATTACAGATTATCAATCGAGAGAAAGAAGATTCGGCATGGTAAGTGAGCAGATCAAAAACAACGGTTTACTTAATATTAACAGAAATAATAATGGCGATAACAAAAAAATTATTGAAGCTTAGTCTCTTTATTCTGGCGATTATGTCGTCCGTAATTTATCCGCAGTATCAAAGAAACACTTACAAAATTTTGGGAATAACAGTCGAAGGCAGCAAGACCGCCGACCCGAACACTATAATCGCAAGCAGCGGTCTTAAAGTGGGCGACGATATAACTATCCCGGGCGATCAAACGAACAACGCTATTCAGAATTTATGGAAATTCGGCATTTTCGAAGACGTGCAAATTCTTACGGAAAAGAAAATTGACAACGGAATTTTTCTGAAAATTATAGTAAAAGAATATCCCCGGCTCGAAAAGTTTGTTATCCGCGGCAACGACGAATTGAGCGAATCGGATATAAATAAGGTTATTACGATTGTTCGCGGGCAAACTCTTAAACCTCAGGAAGTCCAACAAATAATAACAAAAATTTACGACCTTTACGTCGACGAAGGACATCTGAACGCCAGCATCAAACCGCTCTATTTTAATTTTTTTGAGGCGGACACTTCCGACGACGAAATCACAATAACATGGCAAAACAGAGACGACCCCGACGACTTTTACGAAACCACGTACGACCTGGAAAAAGCCGTTTCGATTAACTCTGTCGAAAGAATCAAACGCAGAACTTTAGTCGTCCTCGATATCGACGAAGGCGAAGAAGTTAAAGTGCGCAGCATCGTATTTAACGGCAACCGGGCATTCGACGACGACGATTTAATAAGCGAATTCGAAGAAACAAAAATCAAAAAATGGTGGAAATTCTGGTCTTCCGGAAATTTTAAAAAAGAGGATTACGAAAAAGACAAAACACTGCTGACCAAATTCTACCAGAAAAACGGATACCGCGATTTCGTTATTCTTAAAGATTCTATCTATTATACAAACGACAAGAAAGACCTCCACATAGTCATCGACGTTTACGAAGGTCCCCAGTATAAAGTGCGGAACTTGGTTTGGGAAGGCAATACGGTCTACGACGATAACGTTCTTTCGGCTCGTTTGGACTTTCGCAAAGGCGATATTTTCGATTACGAAAAATTCAACACAAATTTACATTATAACGAAAAACAAACCGACGTATCTTCGCTCTACCAGGACAACGGGTATCTCGGATTTAATCTTCAGGCAAAAGAAGTTAAAGTTGCGGAAGACTCGGTTGATATAATTATCACCGTCAACGAAGGCAATCGTTTTAAGATAGGCAAAGTGGATATCCAGGGCAACGACAAAACCAAGGACAAAGTAATCAGGCGCGAGTTATACACCATACCGGGAAATTATTTCAGCCGCGCGTTAATATTGAGGAGTCTGCAGCAATTAGCCAATCTGCAATACTTTAACGCCGAAGAATTATATAAATCGGGTTTTGATTATCGACCGGCAAACGACAGCACTGTAAATTTGATTTACAAAGTTCAGGAGAAATCGAGCGATTACTTAAATGCTTCGGTCGGCTATAGCGGAGCATTCGGATTCAGCGGCGCAATCGGATTTACTCTAACGAACTTTTCGATTACCGAGCCGTTTCAGATGGGCGGCGGTCAAATTCTGAATTTCAACTGGCAATTCGGCGTGGGAAATTTTTATCGTACGTTTACGCTCGGTTTTACAGAGCCGTGGCTGATGGATACGCCCACTTCGGTCGGTTTCGACCTTTACGACACGCGCCAACGTTATGTTTACGACATGCGGCAGTCCGGTATTTCATTCCGGGTCGGTCGACGACTTACGTGGCCCGACGACTATTTCTATATTCAAGGCGGTTTTAAATTCCAATACAATAACATAATTGACGGAGCCGGAATCTATCCCGAAGGTTTGACCAGGCAATATACTCTGAGCACCGTTTTATCGCGTACGGATATTGACAATCCTATTTTCCCTTCCCGCGGGTCAAAATTCGCTTTGAATCTGGAACTCTCCGGCGGTCCCATTTTACCCGGAAACGTCGATTATTATAAAGTGGAATTGAACACGGATTGGTATAAATCGCTCTTTAACACGAACAGAATAGTTCTTTATAACGGAATGCGGCTCGGATACATTCATAATTTGGGCGATTACAGAAACATTAATCCGTTCGATTTTTATTATATGGGCGGCAGCGGGATGATAATTGCCACAGTGCCGCTGCGAGGATACGAAGACAGAAGCCTCGGCGTCGTCAGCAGCGGAGGCAATATAATCGGCAGCAGGGTTATGTTTAAAAATACATTGGAATTGAGAGCCGCTCTTGCGCTCGAACCGATTCCTATTTATTTTTTGGCGTTTGCCGAAGCCGGTAATGTATATTTCGACATTAAACAGGCGAATTTATTCGACTTGAAACGCTCTGTGGGCGTCGGCGCAAGAATTTTAATTAATCCGATCGGATTGATCGGTTTCGATTACGGATACGGCTTCGACCGCAGAAGCGTCGACGGAAAAGACCCGCAGTGGATTTTCCATTTTCAGTTCGGACAAGGTTTATAATCTATCAATAAATAAAATAATGAGGTTATCGTGAAAAAAGTATTATTACTTATTCTCTTTTCGGCGGCTGTTGCATTTGGACAAACACAGCCGTTTCAGCTGAAAGTCGGTTACGTCGATTCCGAAACAATTCTTGCTCAGTATCCTGCGGCTATCAAAGCGAAAAGCGATTTGGAAGCCCTGGTTTCAAAATGGAGACAACAGGTCGACAGCATGACTGCGGACCTTCAACAGGCTTATACCGAATTCCAGAAGCAAGCTCAAACCATGACACCCGAAAAACAAAAAGAAGCTCAGCAAAAACTCGTTGAGAAAGATCAAAAAATACAGCAATTCAGAGAACAAAAATTTTCTCAACCCAACGGCGAATATTTCCTGCGTCAGGAACAACTAATGGCTCCCGTTAAAGAAAAAGTATTCGAGGCTATAGAACAGATTGCAAAAGAAGAAGGAATGCATTATGTTCTCGACAAAGCGGGCGACGTTGTCGTACTCTATGCCGATCCGCAATTCGATATTACGTTCAAAGTGCTCGATCTTCTTAAAAGAGGTAAAAAATAAAAGTTAAGGTTATGAAGAAAATATTATTATTAATACTTGCTTTCTCTTCGGTCTCTTTTGCGCAACTGAAAATCGGTTATGTCGACAGTGAAGCAATTATGAGCCAGTTACCCGAAGCTCAGGACGCTCAGAAAAAACTCGACGCAATAATCAAAGAATGGCAGGAAGAGTTAAACAAAATGGAAAAAGACTGGAAAACCAAATACGAAGATTACGAAAAACGGAAATTAATTCTGAGCGAACAAAAGCGAGTCGAAATTGAAAAAGAGTTGGTTCAGTTGGAAGAACAGATTTCCAAATTCAGACAGGAAAAATTCGGAGTGCGAGGCGAGCTTTTCCAGAAGAAAGAGGAACTCGACAAACCGATTCTAAACAGAATTTTCAATGCGATCGAAGAGGTGGCAAAGGAAAATGATTTCGACTTTATTTTCGACAAAAGCGGCGACATTATGTTTCTTTACGCCAAAGAAGAATACGACGTGACTAATCTCGTTTTAGAAAAATTAAAATAAATCATTATGAAAATAAAATTGAAAGACGCCGCCGACTTTGTCGGCGGCACTGTTATTGGCAATCCCGAACTGGAAATATCTAACATTGCCAAGATAGAAGAAGCCGGCGAAGGCGATCTTACTTTTCTCTACCTGCCAGCTTATGAAAAATTTCTCGAAACGACTAAAGCTTCGGCAGTGATCATCAGTCCGAAATTCAAAAAAACCCGCTCTGATCTGAGCTACATCGAAATTGATAATCCGAACGTTGCAATACAAAAAATCATTTCGACTTTCTTAAAACCCGAAATTCATGTTCAGGGCGTCGATCCTTCGGCATCAGTCGACAGTACCGCCTTTCTCGGGAAAAATGTTACGCTCGGGAAAAATGTAGTGATTTCTTCCGGATGTAAAATCGGTGATAATTCCGTTATTCTTCATAACACGGTACTAATGGAAAATTCGACTGTCGGGAATAACTGCCTGATTTACCCGAACGTTACTATCCGGGAAAATACTTCCATTGGCAACAATGTAATAATTCATTCGAATTCATGCATCGGTTCCGACGGATTCGGATACGTAATGAATCAAAAGCATGAATACGAAAAGGTTCCTCAAATTGGAAACGTAGTTATTGAGGATGACGTGGAAATCGGTTCGAACGTTTCGATAGACAGAGCCGCCATCGGTTCCACTTTAATTAAAAAAGGAGTAAAGATAGATAATCTCGTTCAAATTGCTCACAATGTTCAAATCGGCGAGCACACAGCCATTGCCGCGCAAGCGGGCGTTTCCGGCAGCGCTAAAATCGGCAGACATTGTATGATTGCGGGACAATCCGGCTTTGTAGGACATATCGAAATTACGGACGGAGTAATTATCGGAGCGCAATCCGGAGTATCCAAATCGATAAAAAGACCCGGGAAATACAGAGGAACCCCCGCACAGGAAATGTCCGACCAGCTTCATATGGAAGCCCACATGAGAAACCTTCCGAAGTATGCAGAAAAAATTAAGAAATTAGAAGAAAAAATTGCATTTTTGGAGAGTCAAATTTCAGAATTAACGAAAGGTAATTAATGCTCGAACTCCAACGCACTATCGCAAAACCCGTTTCGCTTTCCGGTACGGGACTTCACACGGGAACTTCATGCACCATTACTTTCAAACCTGCGCCTGAAAACCACGGTATTAAATTTGTAAGAGTAGACCTCGGAGGGAATCCGGAAATTCCGGCTACCGTCGACTATGTGGTCGACCTTTCGAGAGGAACCACTTTGGCGGTAGGCGAAGCAAAAGTGCATACGGTAGAACACGTTCTGGCTGCAATCGTAGGTCTTCAAATCGACAATATTATTATCGAAATAGACGGCATAGAACCTCCTGTCGGAGACGGCAGCGCAATGCCGTTCGTAGAAAAATTATTGGAAGCGGGCTTTGTCACTCAGGACACTCCGAAAGATTACCTGGTCATAGATCAGGAAGTTATGTATCATGACGAAGAAAACGGAATTGATATAGTCGCTCTGCCTTTAAACGATTACCGCATTACCATTATGGTCGATTATCAAAATCCCGCTTTAGGCAGTCAGCATACAGGCATGTTCAATCTGGAAAAAGAATTCGTAAAAGAATTTGCTCCCGCGCGCACCTTCTGCTTTTTGAGCGAAGTCGAAATGTTAGCCGATCAGGGATTGATCAAAGGCGGAAATATCGACAACGCCGTTGTAATCGTCGATCACGATCTGGACGACGAAGGCCTTAATCGACTCAAAGGTAAACTTAAGCTGCCGGAAGATGTATCGGTTACGCACGAAGGATTTCTTTCACACAATAAATTACGATTCAAGAACGAGCCCGTTCGTCATAAACTTCTCGATATGCTGGGCGACCTTGCTCTAATCGGTGCGCCGATTAAAGCGCAGATACTTGCTGCCCGTCCGGGTCACAGAGCCAATGTAGAATTCGCAAAAAAGATACGGGCACTCTATCAACAAAAAAAACTCGTAAAAAAATATCAGTTCGTAAAAAAAGAAGGCGTGGTTTTCGACGCCAATGCAATTCAACGCATCCTGCCACACCGATATCCATTCCTTCTGGTCGACAAAATCATCGATCTCGAACTCGATAAAAGAGTAGTCGGCGTAAAATCGGTTACGATCAACGAGCCTTTCTTCCAGGGTCATTTCCCCGGGCAACCGATTATGCCGGGCGTTTTGATTGTCGAAGCAATGGCTCAGGTAAGCGGAATTATGGTGCTCAATTCTTTCATCGATCCCGACAATCATCTGGTTTATTTTATGAGCATTAACAACGCAAAGTTCAGAAAACCCGTTGTTCCGGGCGACCAGCTTGTTATGGAAGCCGAACTGATATCCAAGAAGTCGAAATACTTTTCCATTAAAGCGGCTGCCTACGTCGACGGCACACTAGTAGCCGAAGCCGAATTTATGGGAGCTATTATCGACAAAGAAAACAAAAAACAAGATTCATAAATTTTATGCCAACAACCATTCATCCTACTGCCATTGTCAGTCCGAAAGCTAAAATCGGCTCCAATGTAAGCGTCGGTCCTTTTGCAGTAATCGAAGACGACGTAGTAATCGGCGACGATTCGATAATCGGACAAAACGCATGCATCTACAACGGAGCAAGAATCGGCGACAGAGTTAAAATCTTTCAGGGCGCATCCGTATCCAATTTACCTCAGGATTTGAAATACAACGGAGAAGAAACTTATCTTTTTATCGGCGACGATACCGTAGTGCGCGAATTTGCAACGCTCCACAAAGGCACTACAGCCACGGGTAAAACGGTAATCGGTCAGAATTGCTTATTGATGGCATACACTCACGTAGCGCACGACTGCATTATAGGAAACAAAGTAATTTGTTCAAACGGCGTTCAGATAGCCGGTCACGTTACTATCGAAGACAATGTTATAATTGGCGGATTGAGCGCCGTCCATCAATTCGGTAAAATCGGTCAACATGCAATGGTAGGCGGCGGTTCGATGGTCAATATGGATGTGCCGCCTTACGTAATGACCAGCGGTTATCCTGCTCGATATATGGGTCTCAATATTGTCGGTTTACGCCGAAGGAATTTTTCGAACGACTCTATCAACGCCATTAAGGAAGCTTACAGAATACTCTATTTGTCGGGGCTTACGTTTCGTAACGCTCTCGATAAATTGAAATCCGAATTCCAATCCAACGAATTCGTAGAATCGATTGTCAAATTCATCGAAACTTCCGAGCGTGGAATATTGCGAAGATGAAGTGGCATTTGATTGAATACGGCGTTCAAACGGGCAAAGAAAATATGGACATCGATATTTCCCTTGCCAAGTCATGCGGTACTGACGAAGCATACTTCAGACTCTACGGCTGGAATCCTTATTGCATATCGCTCGGCGCCAATCAGAAATTCGAAGATATCGATACGGAAAAAACTTCGAAAGAATCGATTGATATAGTGCGAAGACCGACGGGAGGAAGAGCTATTTTGCACGCGGAAGAAATTACATATTCGGTAATAATTCCTTATTCGCACGAATTGACTCCGAAGAAAATTTACAAAGCGGTTTCCCTCGCTCTTATTGAAGGACTCAAATTGTACGATCCGGTTTTGGAGGAGCTATCGCTCGAAGATGAAAATCCTCACTTCCCTACGCTGCTTAAAGAGCCGGGAGGCGTTCTTTGCTTTGGCAGCTCGGCAAAAAACGAGATTAAATTCCGCGGGAAAAAAATTGTAGGAAGCGCTCAACGAAAAATGGATAAAGTGATATTGCAGCACGGCTCCATTTTGTGCGGGCGGTTTCACCGCAGACTTCCCGAGTTTGTAGCCGTTGACGATCCGACGCGTAAAGCGCTATCGAAAGAAATGGACGATAAGACCATCGAAATTGAATCGATCACTAATACTAAAACGGATTACGACAGGCTAAGCGAATGTCTTAAAGAAGGTTTTTCAAAATTCTGGAAAATTAATTTTGAAACCGTAAAAAATTCTAAAAGCGCGTTTTCATTCCAACAATCATAATATTATTTTTCCATTCGTAATTTTCGTAAATTCCATGCGACTATGAAAAAAATAATTGTATACTTTCTTTTTTGCGTACCGATTATCGTCGCTCAGTCAAACGGCAACGAATTCGATTTTTTTTTAAAAGGCGCTAATATTACCGATATCCATAAAGACGGACAGGATTTATGGGTAACTACAAACGGAAGCGGCATCTTTTTATTCCATAACGGTCAATGGCAACATTTTTCTACATCCAAAGGGAACATTCAACACGACTACTTTTTTTGCGTAACATCGAATAAAGATTACGTATGGGCTGGTTCGATAGACGGATTGTTCACTTACGACAAGAGAAGAAAAAATTGGTCGAAAAGAAAATTCGGACTCGGCGGACAATTGGCAAACTGGATACGCTCGATCGAATACGATCCGTACGCAAATGTCGTTTGGATCGGCAGGTTCAAATATCTTACAAAGTACGACTTGAAAACGCGACGATATACGGATTACGATTTGACTGTCGGGGGCAACAATCAATCGAATACTATTAAAACAATAAAAGTCGAAGGCGATTCTCTTGTCTGGTTCGGAACTGAAGCGGGTTTGCACAGATACGACAAATCGAAAGACCTGAACGATCCTTCGGCAATTACATTTTTCGACAACAGGTATAACTATTTCAACGGCGAAGGCGAACAAATATCGATATCCTCTATTCTATCCGAACGAAATTATCTTTGGATAGGGCTCGACGAATTTATAACCGAAGAACGCCCCGAATTCAACACGGGCGGATTGTTCCGATACGACAGAATCAACGACTGGCTCCGGTTCGACGTTACAAACGGACTGACGGGAAACGGCGTTTACGACCTTGCGTTGATTGGCAATTACATTTGCGCCTCGCTTTATCAGTTCGGAGTTCAAACAAAAGAGCCCTACGGCAGGGGACTTGTGTTAATCAACAGATTAAACAATCGGATAACTCCACTACGCGACGAGAGGATTCCCTCAACCGTAAATAAATTGTTTTTCGACGGCAGCTATTTATGGCTGGGAACCGACGACGGTTTGATTAGAATAAATTTCATTAACGAATTAGCGCAATGGAAATAGGAGATTGATAATGCTAAATATTTCTTACAAAAAACTATTGTCCTTGAAAGAAAAATTCAGAAACAAAAGAATTGCGGTTATCGGCGATATGATGCTCGACAGTTATTACAAAGGAAAGGTCAGCAGAATATCACCGGAAGCTCCGGTGCCTGTAGTCGAAGTTGACAACGAATTTTCGAGATTCGGCGGCGCATTAAACGTTGCATACAATATTTTAACGCTCGGCGGTACGCCTCTGCCTATTGGGATAATCGGCAACGACGCGGAAGGCAAACTCCTCAAAAAATTGATGAGGGATACAGGTATTACCGACGAAGCCATTTTTATCGACAAATCAAGACCGACTACGTCCAAAACGAGAGTGATCGCTCACAGTCAGCAAGTAGTGCGCGTCGATAAAGAATCGACCGCTCCCCTTTCGAAATCGATGGAAAAAAAAATTATCGATTATCTCAAACACGACTTTTCGAACATCGACGCCATAATTCTGCAGGATTATAATAAAGGCGTGCTTACGCGGAATCTTATTAAAGAAGTGATAAGCAAAGCAAACGAAGAGAACAAAATCATAACAGTAGACCCTAAATTCAATAATTTCTTTGAATATAAAAACGTTACTGTCTTTAAACCAAACAGAAAAGAAACCGAAGACGCATTGAGCATGAAGCTCCAAAGCGACGACGATATTTCAAAAGCCGGCGAAAAACTTCTCCATAATTTAAATGCTCGTTATATTTTATTAACTTTAGGCGAAGCGGGTATTGCGTTGTTTGAAAAAGGAAAACCCGAGAAACGTGTTCCTACCAAAGCGCGGAAGGTGGCGGATGTTTCCGGAGCAGGCGATACCGTAATATCGACAATTACTATTGCGCTGGCAGCGGGGGTCGATATTTACAACGCGGCTTATCTGGCAAATTATGCCGGCGGCATCGTATGTCAGGAAGTCGGTATCGTTCCGATAAACATTGATGATTTGATTAACGCAGTTAAGGAAGAATTGAAAAAATGAGCATAATTTTATCGCACGAAGAACTTATAAAAATAAGAGAGCAACTGGCGGCTCAGAACAAAAAAGTTGTATTCACAAACGGATGTTTCGATATAATTCACGCCGGTCATGTCGATTATTTAATTAAATCAAAACGGCTCGGCGATGTTTTGATTGTCGCCGTCAACTCGGACGAATCCGTCAGAAGAATTAAAGGCGAAAAAAGACCGATACTTAAGCAGGAAGAGAGAACTTTTATAGTTTCGAATCTAAAACCCGTCGATTATGTGACGGTTTTTGAAGAAGACACTCCATACGAAATAATAAAAAAACTTGTGCCGGATATTCTGGTTAAAGGAGCGGATTGGTCAAAGGATAAAATCGTAGGCGCCGATATAGTGGAAAGCAGAGGCGGTAAAGTTGAAACTATCGAGTTCGTCAACATTCAATCTACATCGAACATAATTAATACTATTTTAGATCGGTATAAATAATGCCGGCTGAAAAGAACAAATCGAAAAAGTCTTTGTTCAGAAAGATTGTAAATTTTTTTATTGCCGCGGCGTTGTTTATCGTCGGATTGATTGTTCTTTTCATCGGTTTTTCGCAGACCCGCACATTCCGGGATTACCTCAAGAACAGTCTAATTAAAATTGTCAGTACGAATACCGACGCAAAATTATCGATCGAGAACATTGAAGGCACAATTTTAACTTCCGTATTTATTAACAAACCTCTCTTGACCGTCGACAGGGATACGATTTTGTATGCGGACAAATTAATAATCAAAACTAGTCCGTTGCAACTATTGCTGAAAAGAATATACATAAGAGAACTGGAGTTAAACAACGCATCTGTCAATCTTTTACAGAACGAAAACGGCGACTGGAATTATTCGGCTCTCTTCAAACCGAAAGAGAAAGAAGACACTGCTTCGTCCGAATTTACATTTAAAATAATCGCGCCCAAAATAAGTCTTGTAAACGTCAATTTCAGAATGCAGAAATACGACCGCCGGGATTCGAATCTTGATTATAAACTATTTAACGCGGACGACATAAGAATTTCGAATATATATCTGAACGCCGAGGCGTTTCTTTCCCCTTCGGACAAAGCTTATATGCTCAACTTAAAGTCGATGTCGTTGAAGAGCAATTTCAATAATTTTATGATAAATAATCTGAGCGGCATATTCGAAGTCACGAGTAAATACGCTTCTGTGACCAATTTAAATCTCGTTACGGAACGTTCCGATATTTCCATCAGCGCGCGTCTCGACAGTCTGAATATTTTCAGCCACTTTAATCTGGAGGATTTCGAATCGTATCCCGTCGAGCTGAAAGCGGATATAAAAGCATTTGACTTCGACGATCTTTCGTCGTTTATCAAAAGCACGGAAATACTAAAAGGCAAACCGTCGCTCGCGCTCGATGCAAAAGGAAAATTCGGCAACATCAGAATTGATAATCTTTCACTCAATTATTCGGACACGGAATTAAATCTCAGCGGATACCTCAGAAACTTACACCGCCCTTCGGAATTATATATCGATGCAAACATCAAGAATTCCAATGTAGCTTATGAAAACGTCTTGAAACTGCTTCCCTCTCTGAATCTTCCCCGATTTAATAAACTCAAGCTTTCGAATCTGAATATCGATTATCACGGCTACCCGACAAATTTCGAAGCCAAACTGGCGGCAGAGACAGGCAAGAATCAAAGACTCGATCTCGACTGCGCCTTGAATCTGAATAAATCTCCCGTGGAATACAATATTAATTTTATTTCAAAGAACCTCAACCTTCAGCCCGTAATAAATATTCCTACTCGTATAAACGGCAAAGGAGTAATAACAGGCTCTTCTTTCAATCTGAAGGATCTCAATACAGTACTAAAATTGGAGGGGAGCGACTCGGATATCAATAACATTCCGGTATCCGAATTCAAAATCAATTCAACGGCGTCCGACGGAGAAATCGAGCTCGACGCATCAGCCTCGGGAGCGGCGGCGCGGCTCGATATCAAAGGCAATCTTACATTCCTTCCCGAATTCGTACCCCGTTACTTTTTAGTCGGAAGACTGAACAATCTTGACTTATCTAAATTTAACGACGACGAGAACTACAAAAGCGACCTCAATTTTTATTTCAAAGCCGACGGGATGAATTTTAATCCGGACAGTATAACCGGCACATTCTCGTTCGGAATCGATTCTTCTTCGATCAATAATAAGTTCATCGATTATGCCAATCTGGATTTGAAACTTGTCAACAGAAAGGATTACCGCGCAATAAATATCAACTCGGATTTGCTGGATTTTAATATCGAAGGTAATTTTTCGCTGAACGACGCCATTGCGCTGGTAAATTATCAAACGAACACAATTATAAAAGTCTTCAGGGAAAAAATTGAGAACGTCAACCCCATAAATATTGTCTACGGAAAAGAAGTTACGGATTCGGCGGTAATTGAATTGCCCGATGTGATCAAAAAAGATATTGAATTCGATTTTAATTTTACATTCAAGAATTTCGAAATTGTAGCAGCGCTCATAGGCAAGGAAAATCTCGACATTTCCGGAACGGGTTACGGCGCAGTAAAAAACAAGTCCCCGAATTTTTCCATCAACACGTCGATGAATCTCGATTATATCATTCTTCTGGACAAAGAATCTACTATCTATCTCTCTGATGTCGAAGCCGATATTAACTTCATCAGAAATAATTATTACAATTCTTTCGATAAATTATTCGGCATAGCTTCGTTTTCTTCGAAAAGATTCTACAGCGGGACGAATGTCGAAAATATTACGGCCGACCTCGTATTCAACCAGAGCAAATTGTTTTATAACTTATCTGCCGACATAGAGGACTACGCTTCGACCCATGCCGAAGGCTACCTTACTACGTCTCCCGCAGCCAAATACTTCAATATCAGCAGCCTTATGATCCGGTATAAAGATATCGAATGGAAAAGCAAAGACACAATCCGGGCAGTTTACGACGATAAAAATTTTCGTTTTGAAGATCTGAATTTATGGAGCGACACTACATACCTGACCGCTTCGGGATACATCGACAACGAACGCAATCAGAATATATCGATAGAGCTTAATAAGCTTTCGGGGAAAATAACGAGCGCTTATTTTCTCGGAGGCGAAGACCCGCTTCTTGACATCAACTGTAATTTGAACGCAGATATCAGGGGCTCTCTTAATTCCCCTTTAATCGAATCGAAAATTGATCTTAAATCGATTTACTATTCCGGTTACAATCTCGGCAAGATGGAAGGCAAATTGAATTACGGGAATAAAATTATAAACGCCGATTTTATATTTATGGATTCTACATACAATTATAACAAGCCCGTAATGACTATTAAAGGGACTATTCCATACGATCTTGCATTCACCGAAGTAGACGAAAGAGCGCCGGCGAATAAGGAAATGGAGATAAATATTTACTCCGATAACTTTAATCTGAAAACGCTTGGCAAAATTTTCCCGGGTATCGAAAATCAGAACGGTTTACTTTTATCTGACATTAAGATTCGAGGAAGCATCGACAATCCGAGCTACTTCGGCAATTTATCAGTAAACGACGGATCGTTTAAATTCCTGGCTAATAATATTAATTATTCGTTTGGTCTCCGCATTCGGCTTGACGATCAAAAAATCGACATCGATACGCTTTATATCTCAAACGCCGGCGGCGTTAAAAACGGAGGTACGATTTACGGCAAAGGCGCCATGTTGATGCAAGGATTTTCTTTGAAAGATTTATCGGTCAAAGCCAGAGGTAAGTTAGCCGTATTGGACGAGAATTCCAAAGCCGTTAGTCCGCAAATGTACGGCAATTTAACTATCGAAACCGACCCGGAATGGTTATTAACGTGGCGCGACGACCGTATTTTTATTCAGGGAAACGTACTTGTGAACAACGCCAATCTATATTACACATTAGGCGAAGAAACCGGAAGGACTCAAAACAACGATTATAAAATTGTTTTTCTGGTCGACTCTACGAAAATCGACAGGGAGCTTTTAAAATTTCAGGAAGTTCTGGAGCAGGAGAAAAAGCTGCGTAAAAATTTAATGAGCGGCAGGAAGTCCACAATTGATATTGACTACTCGTTGGGAATCAGAGTGCCTGACCGAGCGCAAATGGTCTTTATTCTATCCCAGATTGCAAATCAAAGACTGATTGTTGAAACTCGCGGCGATATGACTTACGAGAGTATTTCCGGAAACACACGCGCTCAGGGAGTCTTTGAGCTGTTAAACGGCTCCAAACTGGAATTCTTTAAAACATTCGACGCCGAAGGATTTATCCGATTCGAAAGCAGCATCTCCGAGCCTTATCTGGATATTACTGCGACATACATCAACGATTACGTCCCCCCTTCCGATCCGGACGCTACTCCCGAAGAAGTGGCAATTAAAATTTTCATAAAAGGACCTTTGTCGGCAATCGGGAAAAACCTGGTAAACAATCCGGAAAGTATTGCAATCTATGTGGGCAAAAAGAACATTCAAAGTAATGTGCGGGAAACCAAATACGATTATTCGGACGCTTTTTCTTTTATACTTTTCGGAAAATTCAAAAACGATTTAACCGCGCAGGACAGAGCCGAAACCGCGGGAATTCTGAGCGACTTCCAGAGTACAGCCACATCATTCCTCGGTTCGCTGCTTACTAACTTTGTGAACTCGGCGGTGGGAGATCTGGTTAATAATATACAAATTAGCAGAACCGGCGATCAAACGAAGTTTCGTTTTTCCGGAAAAATTCAGAACTTGCGATACAGTTTTGGCGGAACAACTGAAGTATTCCAGAATATTAACAAAGCCAACATAAAAATTGAATATCCGTTCAACCCGAGTTTCCTGATTCGATTGGAACGCAAAGACCCGATCATTCAAACTCCGGGACTGGACGAAAAAGTAAATGAACTTGCATTAAAATATAAATTCGAATTCTAAATGAAAAACAAAGTCAAAGCCTTCTTCAAGAAGCATCCCGGGCTTAAAATTAAAGCCAAGGATTTAGCGAAAAAATTGAATATCTCCTCCGAGCATGAATATGCGGAATTGAAGCATGTTCTTTTTAAACTTGCTCAGGAAGGATATTTAAACAAGTTGGGCAAACGATACCTGCTCAATTCGCCGGAACCTCAAAATCTGGTCGGCACACTTCAAATAGTTGAAAACGGAGCTTACGGTTTCGTAATTCTGAAAAACATCAAAAGGAACGACGTATTCGTAGCCGGTAAAAATCTGAATACAGCTATGGACGGCGATCTGGTTGAAGTAAAACTGCTCGAGAAGCAACGCGGCAAAAATATTGAAGGAATTATTACAAACGTTATTGAAAGAAAACGCAGCCAGATAGTCGGTATTTTGAAAAAAAGCGATTCTTTCTTTTTCGTTGAACCGGACGACCCGAGCATCCACCGGGACATTTACATTCCGCAGGCGAAACTAAAAGGCGCAAAAATCGGCGACAAAGTAGTCGTAGGAAATATCGTGTGGAAATCCCACAATCTGAATCCGGAAGGTCAGGTAATTGAAGTTCTGGGCAAAGCGGGTCTGTACGATACCGAAATCGCCTCGATTGCAAGAGAATTGGGATTGAAATATAAATTCCCGAAAAAAGTAATCAAAGAAGCCAATTCCATACCCGATACAATTCCGGACGAAGAAATCGCCAGACGGGTCGATTTCAGAAACAAGAACGTTTTTACGATCGACCCAGACGACGCGAAAGATTTCGACGACGCTCTTTCCGTAGAAGAACTGCCCAACGGCAATTACGAAGTCGGAATTCATATCGCAGATGTAAGTCATTACATCGACGACGACTCCTACCTGTTCGACGAAGCTCTGGAAAGAGGCAACAGCGTCTATATCGTAGGCAAAGTTATTCCGATGCTGCCGGAAAGATTATCCAATATAATCTGCTCGCTCAATCCCGGTACCGACCGACTTACCTATTCCGTAATAGTTGAAATGACTCCCAATGCAAAGATCGAGAGTTACGAAATTGTTAAAACTGTGATCAACAGCAAACGACGATTTACATACGACGAAGCGCAGGAAATTCTGGATACCGGAAAAGGAGACTTTAAAGACGAGCTTCTTTTGCTGAACAAACTGGCAAAAAAACTGAGGCAAAAAAGAATCAGGAAAGGGAGCATAAACTTTTTCAAGCCTGAGGTTGTCTTTAAACTGGATGAAAACGGCAAACCGGTTGACATCCGGGTTAAAGAAATCAAAGAAAGCAATAATCTTGTCGAAGAATTCATGTTGCTTGCAAATCAAATAGTGGCGCGACACGTAAAACCGGTCCGCAAGAAAAAGTCTGACGAATATCCGTTTATCTACAGGGTTCATGACGTGCCGGATCCGGACAAAATAAAAGAATTCGCGCGTTTTGTAAAATCGCTCGGGTATTCGTTTGATCCTAATTCAGCAAACAAGCCGATGGAATTTCAGAAACTGCTCGATTCGGCTAAAGGAAGCGAAGAAGAAGCGGTCATTAACGAAGTAGCCATCAGATCGATGGCAAAAGCAATCTATTCGACTAACAATATCGGTCACTACGGATTGGGATTTAAATATTACACCCACTTTACTTCCCCGATAAGACGCTTTGCCGACCTGATGGTGCATAAACTGATTTATGATTTCCTCAAAAACAAAAAAACAAAATATCGTATCGACGAACTCGAGGAAATTTGCGAACATATATCTGCCAAAGAGCGCGACGCTTTGAGCGCAGAAAGATTGTCGGTTAAATTGAAACAAATCGAGTATCTGAAAGGTAAACTTGGAGAAGAATTCGAAGGAGTTGTTTCGGGTATAACAAACTTTGGCATTTTCGTTGAGTTAAAAGACACGCTGGCGGAAGGCTTGATTAAATTGAGAGATATGGAAGACGACTATTATATCTTCGACGAAAAAAATTATCTGCTTATCGGCAAACGTACAGGCAGGAGCATTCGGCTCGGAGATAAAATAAAAGTGCAACTTATTCGACTCGATGAAGAAAAACGCGAAATTGATTTTATTTTAATCGATTAATTGTCCGGAGCTGAGACAATGAAAAAATTTATTTTGTTTTTCCTGTTGTTTGCACAAGCGGCTGTTTACCCGCAATTCGGGCAAAACAAGGTTCAATATAAAACTTACGACTGGTATTACATCCAAACGAAACATTTCGACATTTATTTTGCCGACGGCGGAGATACGATGGCGGAGTTTGCCGCTCATGCAGCTGAAGACGCTCTCAAAAGAATCGAAGACGATTTCAACTACCGGATCAACAACAGAATCATTCTGATTCTCTATAATTCACATAATGATTTTCAGGAAACCAACATCACAGACCAATACACAGGTCAAGGCGTCGGCGGTTTTACAGAACCATTTAAAAACCGGGTCGTTATTCCTTTTGAAGGTTCTTATGAAAAATTCAGACATGTAATTCATCACGAGTTGGTTCACGCCGTCATGCAGGATATGTATTTCGGCGGCTCCATTCAAAATATTATCTCTAAAGGCATTACGCTCCAGTTGCCGCATTGGTTTATGGAAGGATCTGCCGAATACTTTTCCCAGGGATGGGAGACTTATACGGACATGTTCATCAGGAACGCAATAATCAGCGAGGTCTTGCCCGATATTCAGGGTCTGAGCGGATACCTCGGCTATCGCGGCGGGCAATCGGTTTTTAAATATATAGCCGATACATACGGCAGGGAAAAACTGGGCGAGTTAATTAATAAGATTCAGGGACTCGGATCGCTCGAAGCCGCAATGAAAGCTTCGCTTGGAATCGACCTGGAAGAATTGAATGAAAGATGGAAAAAAGCCTTAAAAAAGATTACTGGCCCGATATTGCCAATTATAAAGACCCGGATGAATTTGCAAAAAGATTAACGGACAACAAAAAGCAATACGGATTTTATAACACAAGCCCGGCTCTCTCCCCTCAAGGCGATAAGATCGCTTTCATATCCGACAGAGACATTTTCCTCGACGTCTATATAATGGACGCTATCGAAGGAAAAATAATCAAGAAAGTAGTCGAAAGCGGCAAAGCCGCAGATTTTGAAGAATTGAATATTCTGTACCCCTCGTTGACTTGGGCGCCTGATAACATCCGCATAGCGCTTTCTACAAAGAGCAGCGGATACGACGTAATTTCCGTAATCAATACGGAAACGGGCGAAACCGAAGAGCTTCCGTTCCGCTTGCCGGGCATCGAATCGGTCGACTGGTCTCACGACGGTTCCAAAATTGCTTTCTCGGCTCATAATGAAAAACAATCCGATATCTACGTCTATGATTTCGAAAAGAAACAACTGATTAACGTAACCAACGACATATTCAGCGATACGGACCCCAAATGGACTCCAGACGGCTCAAAAATTATTTTTTCTTCCGACCGCCAGGAATATACAGAACCCGATATGATTCCCGACGATTTTATGATGAGCAACCATAACTACAATCAGCTCGACCTCTACATGGTTGACGTCGATTCCTATAAAATTGAGAGAATAACGGATTGGAATTTAAGCAACGAAAGGTATCCCGAAGTTTCGCCGGACGGCAATGAAATTCTTTTCATCTCCGACAGAAACGGAATCAACAATATTTACCGGAAAAAAATTGCGCCCGACTCTACCGAATCGATTGTCGATATAAAAGCTTATCCGATTTCGAATTCGCTCTGCGAAATCAGCCAGCCTTCGATCTCTTACGACGGGAAAAAACTCGTATTTACCGCTCTTTATAAGCAGGGATATAATCTTTTTATGCTGAATAATCCCTTTGACATGAGCCCCGTTGCGGACTCGTTAAAACCTACGAAATATATGGAATCACTGCTCAGGAAAGACGCGTACGTTTTGACCGATTCAGTTGAAGTTGATTCCCTCCAATTAGCGGAAGAAGCCCGGCAGGATTCCGCAGACGATAAGTCGTCCCCAAAATTTTTCGTCGGACAATATAAAGAAGATGAAGATCAGGACACAACAAGCTATGATTTAAGCAGGTACGTTTTCGGAAAAATCGAAGACAGCGACAGCGCCCGGGTAATAGCAAAACAAAAATTATTTACGGAAAAACTCGACGACGAAGGCAATTATCTTGTCAACAGATACAAAGTTAATTTCACGCCCGATTTAATTTACGCAAATGCAGGATACAGCACGCTTTACGGATTGTTGGGCACGACGGTTCTTTCATTCAGCGATGTGCTTGGCAATCATCGTCTGATCGGAATTACAAGTTTACAAGTCGACTTAAAAAACAGCGATTACGGACTTGCATACTATTACCTCGAAAAGCGTATGGATTTCGGAATAGAAGCTTTTCATACCGCGCGATTTCTTTACCGAACAACATTCTTCGGATACGAACTATACAGATTCCGCAATTTCGGACTGGTAACGTCGTTCAGCTATCCGTTCAATCGTTTTTATCGAATCGACGGTTCGCTCAGCATAATGAGCGTTTCGGCTGAAAATCTGGATAACTATTTCGAACCGGTGGATAAATCGACTTATACGGTGCCGGCAGTAAGTTTTGTTCACGACAACTCTTTGTGGGGCTATACCTCCCCGATTGAAGGCACCCGGTATTCCGTTACGTTATTCGGCAACACAGGATTCTTCAACACAAAGCAGAGTTTCTATTCGATTAACTGGGATTACAGAAAATATTTCAGGTTCTTTTTCGACAATTCATTTGCAGTACGTTTATCCGGCGGTTATTCAGGCGGCGGAAATCCTCAAAGATTTTTTATGGGCGGAACGGAAAATTGGATTAACAGAAGTTTCGCTACCCAGGATGTCCCCGTACAGTCGGCATCCGACTTTGCATTTTTATCGCCTGCAATGCCGATGAGGGGTTACGATTACGCAGAGCAAATCGGCACAAAATACTCGCTTCTGAATCTGGAATTGAGAATGCCGATTATAAGATACCTGCTTACGGGTCCTCTTCCCCTCTTTTTCCAGAATATTTTGGGAACCGCATTTCTCGACGCAGGAACTGCATGGACGGATAATTCCAAATTAAAATTATTCGGTCGTAACAGCGACGGCGCTTTGGTAACAGACGACCTGTTACTCGGTACGGGTGTCGGTTTCCGGATTTATATGCTGTTCCTCTGGAAAATTGAAATAGCCTGGAAATGGAATTTGGAAGGTTTCTCAAAACCGAGATATTACTTATCGATTGGATTAGACTTTTAGAGAGCTGCCGTTTTGCCCCGGCAGCTCTCTCCGCAGTTAGTCTTTTTTTGAATCGTTTTTTCCCGAAGAATTGGATTTGACTTTATAATCCGTATGGTAAAATCCGCTTCCTTTGAAAATGGGACCCGCGCCGGGTCCGATAAGCCTTTTTACAGCTCCGCCGCACTTGGGACAAGTGGAAAGTGGTTCGTCTGAAATTTTTTGAAATTCTTCAAACAAATAACCGCAATCATTACACTTATATTCGTATGTTGGCATATTTACTCCCGGTTTGTCATAAAATCAGTAAAATTAATCCGTAAAAATAAAAACATTAACAGAGAAAAACACTATACTTATTAGATAGAATTTTTGCATATTTGATTCTGAAAAAAATTGCCGGATCTATGAAAAAAATCATTTTACTGTTGTTCCTTTCGGCCATAATGACCGGATGTCTCAATTACACTCAGGTAACTACAATTAAAACAGACGGCTCGGGTAAAATGTTCATTCACTATTGGATGAAATGGACTTCTCAAAGAGATTCTATAATTGTAGAACAATTAGGGCTCTTCAATCCCGACTCTGTTCGAAAAGAATTCACTTCGGAGTTCAACAAATTGACAAGCGTAGTAACCTATCGTAATTACAACGACAGTACAATCCACACGCAGGTTGAATTCGAATTTACAAACCTCGATTCGCTTAACGCCACGCCAATATTCAGAGATTCAAAACTCAGCATTAAAGAAATCGACGACAACACAAAAGTATTTTCTCAATTTATTAAGCCTGTAGCTACCGGTTTCGGATTTGAGAGCGGTAATTTCTCCCTGACGTTCATCTATTACCTGCCGGGAGAAATTTTAAGCCACAATGCAACCGAAATAACGCGCAATAAACTCACATGGAAGTACTCTCTCGACGAAATCGGAACGGGAAAATATATAACCGCCACCTACAGACCATTTAAATTAAAAGAAACTCCGCGCTGGATTTATTATGCGGCGCTTTTCGTGCTTCTGACGGTAATTGTCTTTCTATTTACAAAAAGAGTACGTTAATGCCGGTTTGACTAACCTTAAGTAATTAATTATATTTGTGGCTTGTTTTAGAAGAATAAATCGAATCTGAGAAATTGGAAAACGCACCATTAATATTTTCCGGTACATCAAACCCGGAGCTGACGCGCAAAATATGCAATTATCTTCATTTAAAAGAAGGTAAAATCGATATACGGCGATTCAGCGACGGAGAAATTTGGGTAAAATTCCTCCAGAATATACGCGGGCAGGACGTTTATATTGTACAGTCGACGCAGCCCCCGGCAGAAAATTTAATGGAGTTGTTAATAATGATCGACGCCGCCAAAAGAGCGTCGGCTAAACGTGTTACTGCGGTTTTGCCATATTTCGGTTATGCGCGGCAGGACAGAAAAGACCAGCCGCGGGTTTCGATAACGGCAAAATTGGTGGCAAATCTGATTACAGTCGCGGGCGCCGACCGCGTCATTACGATGGACCTCCATGCGGCGCAGATTCAGGGATTTTTCGATATCCCCTTTGACCACTTGTACGCTTCTCCGATTTTCACTCATCTTTTCAAGGATCAAATAGAGAATTTGGTCGTGGTTTCGCCCGACGTTGGAGGAATTAAACTGGCAAGGTCATACGCCAACCGTTTAAACGCCGGACTCGTGGTTATCGACAAGAGAAGGCCCAAACACAACGTGGTTGAAGTAATGCATCTCATTGGCGATGTGGAAGGGAAAAACGTATTGATTGTAGACGATTTAGTCGATACGGGAGGAACTTTCGTTTCGGCTGTAAAAGCGTTGAAAGACAACGGCGCAAACCAAATTTACGGGGCTGTAACTCATCCGCTTTTATCTGGCGAAGCTATTTCCAAAATCGAATCTTCGCCTTTGAATAAATTATACGTAACCGACAGTATTCCTTTAAAACACAAATGCGATAAAATCGAAGTAAGAACCTCTTCGACGCTTCTTGCCGAAGCGATTATACGCTCGAACAGAAATGAATCGATCAGTTCATTATTCGAAATAGATAAAGATAAATAAATTAGTACAAAGGAGTGATAAACGATGTCAGAACTCACAATCAAAGCAAAACGCAGAGTACTTACCACCAAAGGCGCGGTGAATAAATTACGCAAAGCAGGTAACGTACCGGGAATATTCTATGTCAGCGGTCAGGAACCGATTCCGGTTTATTTAACCGAATCAGCCCTTAGACCGTTAGTCTATACTGCTGAAACTCATATTATCAATCTGGTTATTGACGAAGACGAGCCTCGCAAGGCTATTGTTAAAGACGTTCAGTTCGATCCCGTTACCGACAAAATGATTCATTGCGACATAATGGGAATTTCTCTCGACCACGAAATTCAGGTTGAAGTTCCTGTTGTTCTCGAAGGCGCTTCCGTCGGAGTCAAAGAAGGCGGTATTTTGCAGCAATTAATGCATAAGCTTACAATTACATGTCTACCCGGAAATATCCCCGAACATATCAGCGTCGATATTACAAATCTGAAAATCGGGGAATCCGTTCATGTTAAAGATATTGTTACGGATAAATATAAAATCGACCATAACGAAGACGTTGTGATTGCTTCCGTAGTTCACGCAAGAGTTCAGGAAGAAGTTCCGGCTGAGGAAACGGAAGAAACTCAAGAACCCGAAGTGATTTCGAAAGGCAAGTCCGAGGAAACTGAGGAATAAATCGCAATTGCGCGCTGTAATAGGTCTCGGCAATCCGGGCAAAGAATACGAAAATACTCGACATAATATTGGATTTATTGTTCTTGACCGTTTTGCCGATCTGCATAACCTCAATTTTAAACCTGAATACAACTATTTGATATCGGAAGGCTCGATAGGGTCTTCCGATTTTATTTTGGTTAAACCGGTCACATTTATGAACCTCAGCGGACTCGCCGTTAAAAACTTGCTGCGCAAATATGAAATCCCGACCGAAGAAATGCTCGTTATTACGGACGACATCTATCTTGAAGCCGGAAGACTCCGAATACGCAAAAGCGGCGGCGACGGAGGTCATAACGGCTTGAAATCGATTATCGAACATCTGGAGTCCAATAATTTCCCCCGTTTAAGATTCGGAATAGGAGAGCCCGGGGATTTGACATTGTCAGAATATGTACTTTCCCCTTTCCCCGAAGACGAACTTAAAACAATTAATTCGTCGGTTGAAAAAGCAGTTCAACTGACTGAATGCTTCGTATCCGGAGGCTATAAAGCCATGCTCGACCATTTCAGCAAAATATCTTCCGGCGGAAAATCGGGAT